>CAYOHY010000014.1:0-38518 GCA_964403885.1 uncultured Eubacteriales bacterium | reverse complement strand
AGCGCGATCGAACCGAGCAAGACGAGGTCGTCGGCCTGCTGGGCGAAGCCGAGGAAGATGGGCGCACCCAACGTGCCGGCAGCGACGAACGCTCCAAGCGTCGCGTTGCCGATGGTCTGCTGAGAGGCCACCCGGACCCCGGTGAACACGATGGGCGCGGCGAGCGGCAGCTCGATGCGCCCGACGAGCTGGCGCCCGCTCATCCCCATGCCTCGTCCGGCCTCGACGGTCGCCGCCGGCACGGCATGCAGCCCCGCATAGGTGTTGCGCACCACCGCGAGCAGCGCGTAGAGCGTGAGAGCCACGACTACCGGCGCCCACCCAAGGCCTCCGATACCAAACTCGCGAAGCTTTGGATACGCCGCGGCGAGCCTGCCGAGCGGGACCACAAGGATTCCCACCATCGCGAGTCCCGGAATGGTCTGGAGCACGTTGGTGACGGTGAATATGGGACCGGCCGCACGCGGGACTCGATGAGCCAGGATGCCGAGCGACACACCCACGAGCGACGCGATCAGCATCGCCACCGCCGCATAGGTGAAGTGCTGTGCCACCCACAGACCGAACTCCGACGAGACGTTGCGGTACTCGACCGCCACGCCCAGGTCGGACAGCCTGCCGGTGAGGGCGAGCGCCGCGATACCCACGGGTGCCGCCAGGGTGACCAGCCAGCTCGCGGCACTGGCCACGCCCGCCTCGCGACGCCCCGCGACGATGATCGTCATGGCAGCGAACGCGGCAAGCCAGGCGCCGCCCCCGATGCTGTAGCGAGCGAATCCGCCCACTTGCCCGACCGCCGCGGTGGCCGCCGTGCCCGAGAGGGCCACGATGGCCACGATGATGGCGGCGGCGAGCGCACCTCGTACCAGCGCCATAGGCCGAGCGCCTCGCACGAGCGACGCGAGAAGCAGCGCGACCCACCCTGCAGCCAGTAGCGTCACGCCCCACGACGGCAACGCCTCAAAGACCGACAACACGGTGCCCGAGACGACTCTGTTGGGGCTGATCTCGCCAAAGCTCAGTACGAACGTGCCGATCGATCCCATGGCAACCGCCACGAGACCAACGCGGTGCACCGCCCTGCCACGCGCCATCGATCGTGCCTTTCTACACGGCAGCCCCCGGCGAACACGCCGGGGGCTGC
The DNA here is from genome assembly GCA_964403885.1 of uncultured Eubacteriales bacterium. Classification (GTDB taxonomy): domain Bacteria; phylum Actinomycetota; class Coriobacteriia; order Anaerosomatales; family PHET01; genus CAYOHY01. The sequence continues at coordinate 37,374 of CAYOHY010000014.1, read as the reverse complement.
ACGGTCACCTCGTGACCTACTTGGCGATCCAGCCGCCGGCCTTGAGATAGTCACCCGCGACCTTCTCGGCAGACTCGCCGTTGACCTGGACGCGTCCGTTGAGCTCCTGGAGCTTGGTGATGGTGAGCGAGTTGAACACCGGGTACAAGATGTCCTTGATCTCGGGGTACTTGTCGAGCGTGGCCTTGCGGATGATGGGCGTGGGCCAGTAGACCAGCTGAGCGCCCTTGTCGTCCTCGAGCACGTACAGGCCGAGCTCGGCGAGCGCACCATCGGTGCCGTAGGCCATGCCCACGTTCACGCCGTCGGTGCCCTCGGCCACTGCCTTCTCGGTCTGCGCGGTGTTGCCGCCCGAGAAGACGACGACCTGGTTGCTCTTGAGATCGAACCCGTAGGTCGACTTGAACGCGGGGAAGGCATCGGCGTTGTTGAAGAACTCGTCGGAGCCCGCCATCTTGACGGTGCCGCCCTTGTTCACGTAGGCCGCGAAGTCGGTCATCGTCTTGATGTTGTTCTTCTCGGCGAAGTCCTTCTTGACCGCGAGCAGCCAGGTGTTGTTGGCCTTGGCCGGGTCGAGCCACACGATCTGGTTCTTCTCAAGGTCGAGCTTCTTCACGGTGGCGTAGCCCTGCTCCGGGTTCTTGAACGCCGCAGGCGTTGCCGCGGGGTCGCCCTCGAAGAAGATCAGGCCGCTGCCGGTGTACTCGGGATACATGTCGATGTCACCGGCGAGCAGCGCCTTGCGTACGACGTCGGTGGTACCCGTCTGCGACTTGTCGACGACCTCGAAGCCCTTGTCCTTGAGTGCGAGCTCGATCATGGTCGCGAGGAGCTCTCCCTCGGTGTCGATCTTGGAGCCCACGGTGATGGGGCCCTTGGTGGGCTCGGGGGTGGAGCTGGTCTGCTCGGTGGTCGTGGTGGTGGGCGCACAGGCCGCCACCAGCATCACGGTGGCCAGCGCAGCAAACACCGCTGCCGCGCCCTTCCAGTTCTTTCGCATATCTTCCTCCTGGGTCCGGGCGGCCGCGCGGTGTCGAGACGGTCCGCCACTCCATACGCCTGATGTGTTCCCCAACGGCGCGACTTCGCTGCCGACGGGCACAGTATAACTTTAGCCTATAGCGTCCTTCAATTCGCTTGATAATGCCGTCGAGCCCGTTCGTGCGCCTCGAAGTGGCGCCCCGCTTGGCACACGGCGTAGAATCGGATGGTTGACCCATCTAGGGCCGCACCTCGCTCTATTCGCTCCACCACCATGTACAGGAGTGCGCCTTGAACACCTTCCACCTCACCGACCCCTCCCTTGAGTCCATCGCAGCCAAGGTGGCCGCCGGGGAGCGCCTCAGCCGAGAAGACGGCATCGCGCTCTACCAGAGCAACGACCTCATCGGCATTGGGCAGCTCGCTGACTTCGCTCGTCGCCGCATCAACGGCGACCGCGTCTACTTCATGGTCAACCGCCACATCAACCCCACCAACATCTGCCGCAACCGCTGCAAGTTCTGCGCGTTCGCCCGCAACAAGGACGAAGAGGGCGCCTACGAGATGACCCTCGACACGGTGGCCGAGGCGGCCGCCGAGGGCGCGGCTGACGGCGCCTACGAGATCCACATCGTGAGCGGTCTGCACCCGGACTGGGACTACGACTTCTACCTCGACATGGTGCGCCGCACGCGTGCGGCGGTGCCCGACCACGTCATCGTGCAGGCGTTCACCGCCGTCGAGATCGAGCACATGGCGATCATCAGCGGCAAGTCGACCGCCGAGGTGCTCGCCGACCTCAAGGACGCGGGCCTCGACGCCCTGCCGGGTGGTGGCGCCGAGATCTTCAGCGACCGCACCCGCATCGCCGCGTGGGACAAGAAGACCAAGTCCGACGTGTGGCTGCGCATCCACGGCGAGGCACACCAGCTGGGCATCGCCACCAACTGCACCATGCTCTACGGACACATCGAGACCCGCGAGGAGCGCATCGACCACCTGATCAGCCTGCGCGAGCAGCAGGACAGGACCGGCGGCTTCCTCGCCTTCATCCCGCTCGCGTTCCACCCGGCCAACACCGAGCTCGAGGACCTGCCCGCGACCACGGGCTTCGACGATCTCAAGACGCTCGCGATCGCGCGCCTGATGCTCGACAACATCCCGCACATCAAGGCGTTCTGGATCATGGTGGGCCTCAAGATCGCTCAGATCGCGACGGCGTTTGGCGTGGACGACATCGACGGCACCGTGGTCGAGGAGCGCATCACGCACATGGCAGGCGCCACCACGCCGGAGGCGCTCAGCAAGGACGACCTGGTGGCCATGATCACCGAGGCCGGCCGCGTCCCGGTGGAGCGCGACACGCTCTACCGCATCGTGCGCACCTACGCCGAGGAGTCGCAGCAGCCCGCGTGGCACGCCGGCCCCATCGGCGCGCCGCCGTGCGCGGGCGTCGCCAGCGGCACCGTGGCCACCAAGGGCTGACCCACATGAGCCGCCCGCGCCTGGGACACATCCAGTTCATCAACTGCCTGCCGCTCTACTACGGCATGGTGAAGAACGACGTCTTGCTCGACGTCGACCTCGTGCGGGCGAACCCGGCCGACCTGGCCACGATGATCGTCGACGGCCGCCTCGACGTGGCCCCGATCCCCGCGATCGAGTACGCGCGCCACGCCGACGAGCTCGAGCTGTTGCCCGACATCGCGATCTCGAGCGACGGCGAGGTGCAGTCGATCCTGCTGCTGTCCAAGGTGCCGGCAGAAGAGCTCTCCGGCATGACCGTGGCGCTCACCAACACGTCACGCACCTCGCAGGTGCTCGCGCGCGTGCTGCTCGCGAAGCGCTGGGGCGTCGAGGCCACGTTCACCGAGATGCCCCCCGACGTATCGGCGATGCTGCGCGACGCCGACGCGGCCCTGCTCATCGGCGATGAGGCGCTCCGGACGTTTTGGGAGCCGCCCGCCGGTGTCCACGTCTACGACCTGGGCTCCGAGTGGACCCAGTGGACCGGACTGCCCATGGTCTACGCGGTGTGGGCCGTGCGTCGCGAGTGGGCCGCCGAGCAGCCCGCATCCGCCCAGGCCGTCTCTGACGCCCTCAACGCGTCGCTCACCTACTGCCGGGCGCATCTCGACGAGATCTCCGAGCATGCCGCGCGCTGGGAGCAGTTTGGCCCCGAGAAGTTCCGCAGCTACTTCGATGCGCTGCAGTTCCGTTTCGAGCCGCGCTACCGAGACGGGCTGCGTCGCTATCTCACCGAGGCCGCGGCCATCGGGCAGCTCGACGCCGTTCCTGACATCACCGTCTTCGGGGAGACCTCGTGACGAACCCTCGCACCTCCGCCCGCGAGCTCGCCTTCCGGGCGGCTTCCGGCGAACACCGGCTCACCTCGGATGAGGCCGTGTTCCTGCTTGAGAACGCCGACCTGCTCGACCTAGGCGCCGCCGCGACCGCGATGCGCTCGCGCTTGGTTCCCGGCGGCGAGGTCACGTTCATCGTCGACCGCAACGTCAACTACACCAACGTGTGCGTCTCGGGCTGCCGCTTCTGTGCCTTCTACACGAGCGCCGATGCCGGAAACGCCTACGTCCTCACGCGCGAACAGCTCGCCGAGAAGGTCGCCGAGACCATCGCGCTCGACGGTACCGCCATCCTGCTGCAGGGCGGCATGCACCCCGACCTGGGCATCGAGTGGTACGAGACGATGCTCTCCCAGATCAAGGCGGACCATCCGACGATCCACGTGCACGGCTTTGGCCCGCCGGAGATCTTCCACATCGCCAAGCTCTCAGGGATCTCGACGCGTGAGGTGCTCACGCGCCTGCGCGATGCCGGGCTCGACTCACTGCCCGGCGGCGGCGCAGAGATCCTGGTCGACCGCGTGCGCAGCCACGTGAGCCCCAAGAAGGCCACGAGCGACCAGTGGCTCGACGTCATGCGCGAGGCACACAAGCTCGACATCTCCACCACCGCCACGATGATGTTCGGCAGCGTCGAGACGCTTGCCGAGCGCGTCGAGCACCTCCAGCGCGTGCGCGACGTCCAAGACGAAGCCGTCGCCGCCGGCCACGTGGGGTTCCGCGCGTTCATCCCCTGGAGCTTCCAGCCCGGCAACACCGAGCTCGCCGAGGACGAGGGTGCCGCAAGCGGTCTCCCGATGACCGCCGCGAGCGGCTGGGAGTACCTGCGCACACTCGCCGTGTCTCGGCTGTTCCTCGATTCGGTGCGCAACGTGCAGGCGAGCTGGGTCACGCAGGGCGGCAAGGTGGGCCAGGTCGCGCTCGCCTTCGGCAGCAACGACATGGGCTCGACGATGATCGAAGAGAACGTGGTCGCCGCTGCCGGCACGCGCTTCATGCTGGCTCGCGACGAGCTGGTGCGGCTCATCCGCGACGCGGGCTACACGCCGGTGCAGAGAGACACCCTCTACCGTGAGGTGCGTCGCTTCGACTAGCCGGCCGCGGCGTCTCTGCGACGCGCGAGCATGGTGAGCGCCAGATAGCCCAGCAGCCCCGCGACGACCGAGGTGACCAGCACGGCCAGCTTGGCTTCCTCGAGCAGGCTGGGGTCGTTGAAGGCGAGGTTCGCGACGAACAGCGACATCGTGAAGCCGATGCCGCCCAGGACGCCCGCGCTCACCACGTGTCGCCAGCCAACGCCTTCCGGCAGCTCGGCAAGGCCGGTGCGAACCGCGATCCACGTCATCACCGAGATGCCCAAGGGCTTGCCGACGAGCAGCCCAAGGAAGACGCCGACGGCGACGGGTTGCAGCATCATCTCGAACGGCGAGGCCTCCGCGCCCACGAACCGCAGGCCGGCGTTGGCGAACGCGAACAGCGGCAGCACCACGAAGGTGGTGAACCGGTGCAGTGAGTGCTCCATGCGCTGCAGCGGCGACGCGACCAGGCGACTGTCGCGTCCCAGCTCGAACGCCGCCGACTGCTGCGTGTCGTCCTCGAGCACGTGCGCGCCGGCGACGTCAGCCTCGGCGATCTGGGCCAGCTTCTCCTCGGCGAGTTCGATGTAGCTGATGGGCTCGAGCTGTGCGCGCGTGGGGATGGTGAGCGCGACGAGCACGCCCGCGATCGTCGCGTGCACACCCGAGTTCAGGAACGCGAACCACACGCACACACCAAGCACCGCGTACGGCAGCGTCGAGTCGACCCCGAGGCGGTTGAGCAGTACCAGCAGGCCGAGGAACACCGCGGCGACGATCAGCCACTGCGTGGAGATGCCCGCTGTGTAGAACAGCGCGATGACGAGGATGGCGCCGATGTCGTCGGCGATGGCGAGCGCGGTGAGAAACAGCCTCAGACCCGCTGGCGCCTTGCTCCCTAACACCGCGAGAACGCCGAGCGCGAAAGCGATGTCGGTGGCCATGGGGACGCCCCAGCCCCTGCTGGCCTCGCCGGCGGGGTTCACCGACAGGTAGATGATCGCGGGCGCGAGCATGCCGCCCACCGCCGCCATGATGGGCAGGAGGGCCTTGCGGAAGCTGGACAGCTCGCCAACCACGATCTCGCGCTTGACCTCGAGTCCGATGACGAAGAAGAACAGCGCCATCAACCCGTCGTCGACCCAGTGCTTGAACGACTGGATGAAGGAGAAGTCACCCCACACGACGCCGATCTCCGTGTGCAGGAAGTGGTCGATCGCGAAGTAGGCCTGCGTGTTCGCCAGGATGAGCGTTGCGACGGTGGCGACGAGCAGTACGATCGCGCCGGCCGTCTCGGCGTGAAAGAAGTCCGTGAAGCCTTTGAGGCGACCCGGCGACCGCGGATCTGCCACTGCGTCCGTCTCGACACTCATCGGTGCCCGCTCCCCCTTCAGGTGCCACGCGATGTCGGCTCCCATCGTAGCAGTGTCCTGACGTGGCGCAGGGCGCCTGAATCGTCAGGCGCCCTGCGCTGCAAGACAGAAGCGGTGATCACGAGGCCCGGCAGCCCCGCATCATTCGTGGACGGCGTCCTCGGTCTCCCTGTCGGACACGTCCGGCGAAACCACTTCGTGCGAGTCTTCATTCGAGTCAACGCTCTCATCGCCGACGCTGGCCGCATCGGCGGAGTCATCAGGCACACTCGTCTCAGCCGCGACAGACCCACCCTCTGACGAGTGGCTGCCCACCTCGACCGACTGCACCGTCGTCGCCTTGTAGGAACCGGTCTCACCAGGCGAAGCGAACGCGAGCGCTGCGAAGCCGAGAGACAGGATCAACGAGGCCACGATCACCAAGGTCAGCACGCTACGATCGCTGATCATGGCCGTCACCTCCCTTGCTGTTCGCCGACCCTCTGCCGACGAGCTGATAGGTACCTGCCCTCGGCACGTGAGCGAACGATGAGAGCCCGGTGAGACTGCTCCAACGCGGCCACCCGCCGCCCATGACACCCGCACCCCCCTCGGGTACCCTCTACTGACGAGGAGGAATGCCCCATGACCGCGACTTCAGTCCCCCGCGCGCAGTTTGGTATCTGCGGCGGCTCCGGTTCACTCAGCTTCGACTTTCCCGCAGCGCTTGGCGACGATCGGGTGACCGTCATCGGCGAGAACCTGGTGTTCGACACGCCCTTTGGCCGCTCCCCCGCCTTCACGCACTTCCGCGTGGAGGGGACGCGTGGGCCGCGTGAGGCACTCGCCGTCAAGATGCACGGCTGGCGGCGCGGCGTGAAGCGCGCGGACGCGTCGCTGCAGACGTTTTGGGTCTTTCACGAGGCGGGAGTCCGCAAGGTGCTCGCCGACGGCGGCGTGGGCAGCCTCAATCACCTGCTCGACCCGCGCGACATCATGATCCCCAACGACTTCATCGACCTGAGCATGAAGCAAGACATCTACGTCCGAGGAGATCACCTCCTCATCATGCGCAGGCCCATCTGCCCCGAACTGTCATCGCACCTGTATTCCGGCGCCTCCGAGCACTTCAGCCGCGTGTTCAAGCGCGGAAGCTACCTGGTCACCGACGGCCCTCGTTTCGAGAGCGTGGCCGAGGTCGACTACATGAAGCGTCTGGGCGGCGACGTGATCGGACAGTCGCTCGCACCGGAGGTCTTCCTCGCCCGCGACATCGGCGCGTGCTATGCCGGCATCTACATCGTCGTGAACTACGGCGAGGGAGTCGTGCGCGACTGGGAGCACGACGAGCTCAAGGCGGTCTTCTTCGAGGAATCGGAGACCATAGCGCGAATCGTTCTAGAGACGATAGCCAACGCCGACGTGGCCCAGGACTGCGGATGCATGGAGTTCCGCAAGCCCAGCCTTCTCGGGATACCGGACGAACGGAAGCGCTAGCCCGTGCTCATCACCGCTCAGTGGATACTGCCCGTGTCGCGGCCGCCGATCCGTGACGGTGCCGTGCTCGTCCACGACGGCCACGTGGTTGCGGTGGGGCCGGCCGACGACATCGCAGCGCTCGACCCGCTCGCCGCGCGCTACGACTTCGGTGAGTGCATCATCACACCCGGGTTGGTCAACGCCCACACGCACCTCTCGCTCACCTCGCTCAACGGCCTGGTTCCCCCGGGGCCGTTCCACGAATGGCTCCCCCAGCTCGTGCGCGGCATGCACGCCTGGTCCGCCGATGAGTTCGCGGCCTCGGCCACCCTGGGCGCCTACGAGTCACTGCGCTCCGGCGTGACCGTCGTTGGCGACATCGTCTACGAGCGCAGCGCCGCCGAGGCGATCATCGCCACAGGGCTCGGTGGCACGTTCTACTGGGAGGTGCTGGGCATCGAGGCGCCCGCACTCTTCGGCGTGCTCGAGCAGACAGGCTTTCCCGCCCCCGATGACGACGGGTGCGGACCGCGATCGCGGTGCGGCCTCTCACCGCACGCCACCTACAGCTCGGGTGCGCGGCTGCTTCAACTGGTCCATGGCCTGGCGCTCGAGACCGGCGCCCCCGTGGCGATCCACGTCGCTGAATCCGCAGCCGAGACCCAGCTGTTCAGAGACGGCACCGGCCCTCTCGCCCCACTCGCAGAGCGACTGGCCCATGGGTTCGAGGCGCCCGGCGTCACGCCGGTGGCTTACCTCGACGGCCTGGGCGTATTGGACGGAGCGACGGCGATCCACCTGGGCCACGCGACGCCATCGGACGTCTCGCGCCTCGCTGCGACCGCACGCGGGACGGTGGCGTGCCCTCGCTCGAACGCCTATCTGCACAACCCAATCGCGCCCGTGCAAGACCTGCTCGACGCCGGCATCCCCGTGGGTATCGGAACAGACTCCTCGGCGAGCAACCACGACCTCGATCTGATGGCCGATGTGCGCGCGCTCCACCGCGAGCAGCCCGAAGTCGACTGCGACTCGCTGCTCAAGGCGGTCACTCTCATGGGAGCGATCGCGCTGGGGGTGGAGGACCGCTACGGCGTGATCGAGAAGGGCATGCAGGCCGATCTCGCCGTGTTTCGCACGGGCCCCACCGACGACCCCACTACTGCGTTCGTGAGCCACGCCGGTGCCCAGACGCTCGAGGCACTGCTCGTGGGCGGATCGTGGCGGGCACTCGACGGGTCTCTGTGCGAGGACCTCACCAACGTCGAAGCACGCGCCTCAGCTGCCGCACAGAAGGCGCGCGACGCACTCGCCTGAACGCAGAACGGGCGCCCCGAAGGGCGCCCGTCGTAGACGCGTGGTGCGTTCAGCTCACAAAGACTAGTTGGTCTCCGGGATGATGAACGGCTTCCAGGCGCCACCCTCGACACGGTAGACCGTGATGGCCTTGTTCAGGGTGTCACCGTTGGCGTCGAACTTGACCTGGCCGGTCACGCCCTCCATGTCGGTGGCGGCGACGGCGGCGATGATCGCGTCACGGCCGGGAGGGGTGTTCAGCTTGTCGACACCCATGTCCTTGGCGACCTTGAAGATGGCCTTGACCAGGACGTCAGCGGCGTCGTAGGAGTACGCGTCGTACGCACCGATCTCATTGTCGGGGTACTCGGCCTTGTAGGCGGTCTGGAACTCCTGGCCCTTGGGGAGCTTGTCGAGCGGGAGACCGACCGAGGTGCACATGTCACCCTCGGCACCCGAGGCGCCGGCGAGGTTGATGTACTCGGGGTCGTAGAGACCGTCGCCACCCATGACCGGGGCCTTCACGCCCGCAGCGCTGATCTGCTTGGAGAGCAGGGCGCCGGCGTTGTAGGTGCCGCCGTAGTAGATCACGTCGGGGTTGGCGGCCTTGATCTTGGTGGACAGAGCGTTGAAGTCGCTGTCCTTGTCCGAGGTCTTCTCGCGGAAGGCAACGGTGCCGCCGAGCTCCTCGAACTTCTTGGCGAACTCGTCGCACAGGCCCTCGCCGTACGGGGTCGAGTCGTCGACGACGACGGCGACCTTGGCGCCGACCTTGTCACCGAACATGGCCTCGGCGCCCGCGGGGCCCTGGACCGAGTCGATGGTGCAGGTGCGGAAGACGTTGTTGAAGCCCTGAGTGGTCAGAGCCGGGTTGGTCGCGGCCGGCGAGATGACCGGAAGCTTGGCCTCGTTGTAGATCTTGGAGGCGGGGATGGTCACACCGGAGTTGAGGTGACCGACAACGCCCAGCAGGTTCTGATCCGAGGCGAAGGTGTTCGCGACGGTAACGCCGGTCTTGGGGTCGCCCTGGTCGTCGCCAGCGACGCCCTCGAACGTGATGCCCAGCTCCTTGGCCTCAGCGGACTCGTTGGCCTGCTTGAGGGCGAGGCGCACGCCGCGCTCGATACCCTGGCCCTGCGCCACAGAACCGGCGGTCAGCGGAGCGCCGATACCGATCTTGAAGGTCTTGGCCTCGGTGGCCGCGCCCTTGTCGGCCGTCTTCGAGCCGCCACAACCGGTGGCGAGCATCGCGACGGCTGCGAGCATGGCGATAGCCGCCATGACGCGCTTGCTGCGAATCATCATCTAGTCCTCCCTGGTCTGCCGTGCTTCGTTGGACGGACGTGGGAGCACGACGTTGTGCTCCCACGACCAGACGTCGAAATGCTAGCACTGGCGAGAGCACATTCATGCACATGTGTTACAGCGATGAGCGCATTCTTCTTGTGATTCGTAAGCGCTGCCGATTCTCCGCTAACGAAAACGGGCGCCCGCAGGGGCGCCCGTTGCCAGGTCGTGATATGGAGCGAAAAGCAGGCTAGCCCTCGCCGAGATACGCCTTGCGCACGTCGTCGTTGGCGAGCAGCTCCTTGCCGGTACCGGTGAGCTTGAGCTCGCCGGTCTCCAGCACGTAGCCACGGTCTGCGATCGAGAGGGCGAGGTTCGCGTTCTGCTCGACCAGCAGGATGGTGATGCCGTCCTCGTTGAGCTTCTGGATGATCTCGAAGATCAACTCGACGATGACAGGCGCAAGGCCCATCGAGGGCTCATCGAGCATCAGGAGCCTGGGGCGCGCCATGAGTGCGCGGCCCATCGCGAGCATCTGCTGCTCGCCGCCCGACAGCGTGCCGCCCTTCTGGGCGACGCGCTCCTTCAGGCGCGGGAAGAGCTCGAAGACGTGCTCAAGGTCGGACTTGATGCCGTCCTTGTCGTTGCGCAGGTACGACCCCATCTCGAGGTTCTCGAGAACGGTCATGCGCGAGAAGATGCGACGTCCCTCGGGCACCTGGATGATGCCCTTGGTGGTGACCTTGTGCGCGGGAACGCCGGCGATCTTGGCGCCCTCGAACTCGATCGAGCCGGCCGTGGGGGCAAGCTGGCCGGAGATGGTCTTGAGCGTGGTCGACTTGCCCGCGCCGTTGGCGCCGATCAGCGTGACGATCTCGCCCTCGTTGACCTCGATCGAGATGCCCTTGAGCGCCTCGATCTTGCCGTAGCAGGTGCGAAGGTCGGTGACTTTGAGCACGGTTACTCCTCCCCGCCTGCGGCGTCCTCGGAAGCGGCTTCCTCGGCGGGCTCGGTCATGTCGGACTCAGCGGCCGTATCTGCTCGCGACTGCGAGTGGGCGGCACCGGCGGCGGCAGCAGCAGCCTCGGCACCCTTGCCCAGGTAGGCCTCGATGACGTGCGGGTTGGTCTGGATGTCCGCGGGCAGGCCCTCGGCGATCAGCTGACCGAAGTCGAGGACGTAGATGCGGTCCGCGATATCCATGACGACCTTCATGTCATGCTCGATGAGCAGGACCGTGACACCGGTCGCGCGCACGTTGCGGATGAGCGCGTTGAGCTTCTGGCTCTCCTGCGGGTTCATACCGGCGGCGGGCTCGTCGAGCAGGATCAGCTTGGGCTCGGTCGCGAGCGCTCGTGCGATCTCGAGACGGCGCTGGTCGCCATAGGGCAGGTTCTTGGCGAGCTCGTTCGCCGCCCAGCCCAAGCCCACGAACTGCAGGTACTCGCGCGCCTTGAGCTCAGTGTTGCGCTCCTCGCGCTTGAACTTGGGCGTGCGGAACACGGCGCCGATGGGACCCTCGGCGCTTTGGATGTGGCGGCCCACCATGACGTTCTCGAGCGCCGTCATGTTCTGGAACAGACGGATGTTCTGGAACGTACGGGAGATGCCCATCTTGGCGATCTTGTGCGGCTTGATGCCGCCCACGGTCTCGCCACGGAAGGTCATCGTGCCCTCAGTGGGGGTGTAGATGCCGGTCAGGAGGTTGAAGAAGGTCGTCTTACCGGCACCGTTGGGGCCGATGAGCGCGACGATCTCGCCCTCGTCGATGTTCATGGTCACGTCGCTGACGGCCTTCAGGCCGCCAAACTGCATCGTGACGTTGTTCGCTTCTACCAGGCGTGCCATGTGTATACCTCTCTCGCGCCCGGTTACAGGTCTTCGCCAGGAGTGGCGGTGTCGTGCTGGGCGTCATAGAGCGTCTGGTTCGTCTCGTCCAGCGCCTTCTCATCATCGGGGTGAAGCTCACGCGCGCGGCGCTTCGAGGGGATCAGACCCTCGGGTTTGACCGCCATCATGATGACCATGAGCAGGCCGAACACCAGGTAGCGGTAGTTCGAGATGGCCGACTGAGCCTCAGCCGATACGTCCATGCCCGTGAGGCTGGACAGCAGGCCCGAGGAGGCCATGCCGCGGATGAGCTCCGGAACGCCCTGGATGACGAGCGCACCGATGATGGCGCCCGGGATCGAGCCCATACCACCGAGAACGATGATCGAGACCACGAACACCGACTCCATGAACGTGAACGACTCGGGGCTCACGAAGCCCTGGAAGTTCGCGAAGGTGATGCCGGCGATGCCGCCCCACAGTGCGCCGAGCGAGAACGCCCAGAGTTTGGCGCCGGTGATGTTGATGCCCATCGACGAGGCCGCGACCTCGTCCTCACGCATCGCGGTCCACGAGCGTCCCAGACGGGAGTTGTCCAGGCGCCGCACCACGAAGATCGTGAAGATGCACAGGAGCACGATGATGTAGTACCAGTACACGTTGGCCGTGAACTGGAAGTTGAAGTTGCTGCCCAGGCTGAAGTACACGTTGTTCTGCAGCCACTCGAGCGGGAACGGCTTGGGCATGACCTCGCCGGCCTTGGGAAGACCCGCAGCACCGTTCGACAGGCCGAAGATGTTGTTGTTGAGCGCGATACGCACGATCTCACCAAAGCCCAGCGTGACGATCGCGAGGTAGTCACCGCGCAGGCGCAGGACCGGCGTACCCAGCGCGATACCCGTGCATGCGGCCGCGAGGGCGGCGAACGGGATCATGATGAAGTACGACATGCCGGGCAGCCATGTCTGCGACGGGAAGGTCGCCGCCAGCCACTGCGACAGGGGCTGGCCGCCGATGACGCCCGCATAGGCACCGATCGCGTAGAACGCGATGTAGCCCAAGTCGAGCAGGCCGGCGAAGCCGACGACGATGTTCAGGCCAAGCGCGAGCATGACGTACAGGCCCACGATGGCCAGGATGCGCACGAGGAAGAGCTGGCCGAAGCCCTGGAACAGGATCGGCATGAGCATGACCACGATCAGCAGCAGGCCGTAGATCCCCAACTTCTGGGGAGTGACCTTGCTCGACCCGACGGTGGTGTTGATGTCCATCTTGCTTCCGCCCATGGTTTACACCTTCTCCACGACAGATTCGCCGAGCAGACCGCCCGGACGGAAGATCAGGACCAGGATGAGGATGCCGAACGCGATGACGTCCTTGTAGCCGGTGGAGAGGAAGCCCGCGCCCAGCGACTCGACGATGCCCAGCACGAACCCGCCCAGCATGGCGCCGCGCAGGTTACCGATACCGCCCAGGACCGCCGCGGTGAACGACTTGATGCCCGGGATGAAGCCCATCGAGAAGATGACGGTGCCGTAGAACATACCGCTGAAGACACCGGCGACAGCACCAAGGGCAGGGCCGATGAAGAAGGCCAGCGCGATGATGCGGTTGATGTCGATACCCATGAGGCCCGCAGCTTCGCGGTCCTGTGAAGTGGCGCGCATCGCCTTACCCACGCGGGTGCGCGACACAAAAGTGTCGAGGATGAAGAGCAGCACGATCGAAGTCGTGATGATCAGGAGCTGCAACGAGTTGATCGTGGCACCCGCGAACGTGACCACCGTCTTGGTGGGGAACACGTCCGGATACGGGATCGCCTTGGAGTCAACCCACAGGAGCACTGCGTTCTGAAGGAAGATCGACACGCCGATCGCCGAGATCAGCGGGGCGAGTCGCGGTGCGTGGCGCAGAGGCCGGTAGGCCACGCGCTCGATGACCACACCGAGGATGCCGATGGCGACCATCGCCACGGCAAAGGTGATGAGGAACAGCACGATCAGGCCGAACGAGCTTCCGGTGAAGAACTGGCTCGCCGGGAGCTTCTCATTGGTGAGCACGGTGAGCACACCGAGACCCACGTACGCGCCGCACATGAACATTTCGCTGTGTGCGAAGTTGATCATGAGCAGGATGCCGTAAACGAGCGTGTAGCCCAGGGCGATCAGCGCGTACATGCTGCCCAGGGTCACCCCGTTCACGAGCTGCTGGATGATGACGTCTACAGACACTTGGACTTTTCCTGTCTCTCTCTGGTCACGAGCGCCGTTGCTCGTGCCGCACCCTGAACACACAATCCGGGCGGGCACCGTATCCGATGCCCGCCCGGGGCTGTGCGTCAGAGCGGTTCCGCGATTAGCGGTTTACTCGCCGGGAATCACAACCGGCGTCCACGCACCGGACTTCACCTGGTAGGTGGTGATGGCCTTGTTGGTGGTGTCGCCATTCTCGTCGAACGAGATCTTGCCGGTGACGCCCTCGGTGTTCGTCGCGGCAACCGCGGCGATGATGGCGTCCTTGCCCTCAGGAGTGGTGACCTTGTCGGCACCCTTGTCCTTGGCCACGGCGAGCACGGCCTGGATGATCAGGTTCGTCGCGTCGTACGCGTAGGCGTCGTAAGCGGCGATCTCATCGTTGGGGTACTCGGCCTTGTAGGCGTCCTGGAACTCCTGGCCCTTGGGGAGCTTGTCGACCGGGAGGCCGACGGAGGTGCAGTAGTCACCCTCGGCAGCATCCGCGCCGGCGAGCTTCACGTACTCGCCGTCGTAGAGGCCGTCGCCGCCCATGAGCGGGGCCTTGATGCCGGCGTCAGAGGCCTGCTTGGCCAGCAGCGCACCGGCGTTGTAGATGCCACCGTAGTAGATGACGGCCGGGTTGGCCGACTTGATCTTGGTGACCAGAGCGTTGAAGTCCGTGTCCTTGTCCGAGGTCTTCTCGGTGAACAGGACCTTGCCGCCCAGCGCCGCGTACTTCTTGGCGAACTCGGACGCGAGGCCCTCGCCGTACGGGGTGGAGTCGTCGATGACGACGGCGGTCTTGAGGCCGAACTTGGTGTACGCGGACTCAGCACCCATGGGGCCCTGGACCGAGTCGATGGTGCAGACGCGGAAGACGTTGTTGAAGCCCTGCAGCGTCAGCGCCGGGTTGGTCGAGGCCGGCGAGATCTGAACGAGCTTGTTGTCGTTGTAGACCTTCGACGCCGGGATCGAGACACCCGAGTTGAGGTGACCCATGACACCCACGAGAGCGGCATCCGAGGCGAACGTGTTCGCGACGGTAACACCGGTCTTGGGGTCGCCCTGGTCGTCACCGTCGACGGTCTCGAAGGTGATGCCCAGGTCCTTGGCCTCAGCCGACTCGTTGGCCTGCTTGACGGCGAGGTTCGCGCCGCGCTTCATGCCCTGGCCGAGCGCCACGGCGCCCTGCGTGAGCGGAGCGCCAACACCGATCTTGATGGTGGTGGCCTTCGCGGTACCGGTGCTACCGGAATCCGCTGCCTTCTTGCCGCCGCAACCCGTTGCGATCATGGAGACCGCGACGAGGACTGCGAGGGCAGCGAGGATACGCTTGTTGCGCACCATAGTGCCTCCCTTGCTCCCTTGTGACCCACCTGACGTTGTCGTGCCCCGTGCGCTGGTCCCTCCAAGCGACACGAGACTCCCACGGTCATCCCACCGCGGGTTTGTCGGAGCGTAGCACAATGGCGCGGGGTGTATGCAACAGATGTCGCATCTGAATCGCACGTCTCCCGTGAGGACCGCTCCGAGCAGGACGAGAGTATTCCGTCGGATGTGAACGGCAGGTTTCCGGAATATGCGAGGTCCCGCAGGTGTGACGCGCCTGCGGGACCGTGAAATCGATGTTGTGAAGGCGAGTCGAGCGACCCGCCACGCCTTCTCGGCGGCGGGTTGCCGGCTCAGATGTAATACATCGGAGCGAGCTGTGCATCGAGCTCTCGCTGTCGGACGGCGAGCGACTCGAGATCCACCTGAGAAAGGTGATCACTCAGGACCGCAGCACCGCGCTGCCACACCTCGGCCGCGGCGGATCCGTTGACGTGGGGCACGTCGATCACGTCCCCCTCCAGCGCGATCACGACATCTCTCACCGATATGGACGCCGGCGGACGGGCGAGCGCGCAGCCGCCCGAAGCCCCGCGCTTGCACGTGACCACGCCCGCACGCGCCAGCGTGGTGAACTGCTGCTCGACGAAGCGCCGAGGCAGGCCGAGCCTGTCGGCGAGGTCACCGGCCGCCACCTGCTCGCCCGCAGGCCGGGTCGCCAGCAAGACCAACGCCCGCAGTGTGTAGTCGAGTCGCTGCGAGACACGCATGGCTACTCGAGCCCCTCCCACAGCGGCGTGGACAGGTAGCGCTCGCCCGTGGAGGGCGCGACGGTCACGACGAGCTTGCCGGCGAACTCGGGACGCGCCGCCAGGCGAAGTGCCGCGACGACGTTCGCGCCACTCGAGATGCCCACGAACACGCCTTCCTCGGCGGCCAGGCGCCGAGCCATGGCGATCGCCTCGTCGCCGGTGACGTGCTCGACACCGTCGAGGACGTCGAGCGCGAGCGTGCCGGGAATGAAGTTCGCGCCGATTCCCTGGATCGCATGCGGTCCCGGCGTGAGTTCCTCGCCGCGGAGGCGCTGCGAGATGATGGGCGACTCGGCGGGCTCGACGGCGATGGCGAGCGTCGATGCGTCGCGATCCTTGAGGTAGCGGCCCACACCTGAGATCGTGCCGCCGGTGCCTACGCCTGCCACGAACGCCGCGATCGCGCGACCCTCGGCGGCCTGTTCGATCTCGGGGCCGGTGGTGGCGTAGTGAGCTGCCGGGTTGTCGGGGTTCTCGAACTGCTGCGGGATCCAGCCGCCTTCGACCTCGGCGGCGATACGCTCGGCCTCGGCCACCGCGCCGGCCATCCCCTTCTCGCGGGGCGTCAGGACGAGCTCGGCGCCGTAGGCGCGCAAGAGCTTGCGGCGCTCGATCGACATCGACTCCGGCATGGTGAGGATCACGCGGTACCCGCGCGCCGCGCCGATCATGGCGAGCGCGATGCCGGTGTTGCCGCTGGTGGGCTCGACGATGACCGAGCGGCCCGGCGCGATGTCACCGCGCTCCTCGGCGCGGTCGATCATCGAGCGGCCGATGCGGTCCTTGACCGACCCGCCCGGATTCCGGGACTCGAGCTTGATGGCGACGGTCGCGGGCAGTCCGGCGGCGACCTTGTTGAGAAGCACGAGCGGCGTGGATCCGATCGTGGCGTCGATGACGGGAGAGATGGGGCTCATGACTCCTCCTTCGGGGATGCTCTACTGCTACAGAGCATATGCCCTCGGCCCGCGTGCTTCACGCACTAAAAACATGCTTTTAGTGATGTTGCCCATCGAACCGTGCGCCGCGACGCGCGTGCGGTGCTACGCTAGGCGCATCCATATCGAGGCGTGAGGGGGCTCGGAGCGTGGACTATGCGGTTCAGGTATGGGCCATCGTCACCGTGGTCATGGTCGCCGGCGAGATCCTGAGCCCCGGGATGCTGCTGCTCCCCTTTGGCATCGGTGCCGGGTGCGCCGCACTGCTCGCATGGGCGGGCGTGGGCAACGGGTGGCAGTGGATCGCGTTTCTCACGGTCTCGAGCGTGATCCTCGTCGTGGCGCAACGCCTGAAGCGCCGCTCCTAGCGCGAACGCCCGAGCGACACCGAGACGAACACCTGGCCGTCCCGCACCGACACCGGGTAGGTGCGCACGTCGGCGTTGGGGTGGTCGGTGGTGCCGGTTCGCACGTCGTAGCGCCACCCGTGCCACGGGCACATGAGCTCGTGCCCCTCGAGGAATCCCTCTGACAGCGGGGCGAACGCGTGCCTGCACACGTTCGACAGCGCGAACACCTCGTCCGCGACGCGCACCACGGCGATGTCGTTCTTGCCCACCTTCACGTGCCGAGCGGTTCCGGGCTGCAGGTCGTCGAGGCGGCAGACCGGCACCTCCACCTGCGTGCCCGCCTCCGGTTCCTCGATCACGCCGATGAGGTCGGCGCCGTCCTCCACCGACTCGAGAATGAACAGCCCGCACCAGCATTTCCCCAGCGCCGCGAACTGGTCGCGGAAGAACGGGATGCAGGGGCAGACGATCTTGAGGTCTTCTTTGGGGTCGCCGGTCCTGATGCGGCACGGGCAGTAGACGTCGCCGTCGCGGGCAAGGATCTCGATCTCGCTCTCGAGCACCTCGTCCACGAACTCCGTCTCGGTGTTGAACTTGTAGCCCAGACGCTTGGCGAACGGGCCCATGTACTCCTTGAGGTCAGCGACCGTGGTGTCGTCGGCGAAGACACGGCGAACACGCTTCTCATCCGGTGTCATCTGCGACCCCTACAGGCCGAGAAGCTCGGAGATCTTGGTCTTGTTGAACCCGACGACCACTACGTCGTCGGCGACCAGAACCGGAAACGACGTCCCGCCTGACAGCTTCTTCACGGTGTCGATCGCCTGCTGGCGCTCGTCGCCCTCAAGTGTGTCTACCTCGGTGAGGGCGTAGGTGATGCTGTGATCGTCGAGGAACCGCTTGGTCATTCGGCAGTACGGGCAGGTGCTGAGCGCGTAGAGGTGGATGTCCATCGGGGCTCCTTGCGGGCGTCGGCCGGGCCGTTCAGGGCACCGGGAGTCGTCATCATCTGTGGGCGAGTATTCCCGAAAGCGGCACCTGTGAACGATTTGGGCGTATCGGATGGGTGGCGAGGCACCGACAGGGCCTTCGAGCGCGTCCGCGGGCGGATCAAGGGAGCGTGCGGCACCTGCGACCCAGAGCCGCTCGCGATGCGGCGCCGGGGTTGCGCGACGTCGATCACCGACCCAAGCCGCCCGCTCGCCGAGGTGGCACTGCTGCCCCCATTCTCGTACGTGGCCGATGTGGGTATACTCGGAAGCGGTAACCCGCCCGCGCGCCTCGTGCGCGTAGTGGGGAGGGGATTTGCGAGAAGGCGGCCTACTGCAGGCCGCCTTCTCTCGTATCGTGGGCCCGCACCGGACGGACCGGCGTGTCACAGCACGGGTGTATGCTTCGCACACCATGACGACACACCCCACACTTCGAACCGTCTTTCTGGGATCGGGCTCATCGGGCAACGCCACGGCGATCACCGATGGCACCACCACCGTGCTGATCGACTGCGGCTTCTCAGCGCGCGAGGTGGCGAGGCGCATGGCGGCGGCAGGGCTCGACCCCGCGCGCGTCAGCGCGATCCTCGTGACCCACGAACACTCGGACCACATCCGCGGCATCGATGTGTTTGTGAGACGGCACGCCCTGGGCGCGTCGGTGCTGGCGACGCGCGGCACACTGTACGGGGGCGACCTCGACAACCTCGCCGCGCCCATCTGCACGGTGCGTCCGGGCGAACAGGTGAGCGTGGGCGGACTCGACATTCTCCCCTTCCGCACGTCACACGACGCCGCTGAACCGGTGGGATATCGAATAGCGAGTGCGGGCGATTCCGTAGGTCTGGCCACCGATACCGGCGTGCTCACACCCGAGGCCTCCGAGGCGCTCGTCGGCGTTCGCGTGCTTGGCCTCGAATGCAACCACGACCTGAGGATGCTCGACAGCGGGCCCTATCCCCCTTTCCTCAAGCGCCGCATCAGATCGGCAGCGGGTCACCTATCCAATACCGACGCAGCTGACGCGTTCGAGTTGCTTGCATCCGACGCGCTCGAAACGGTGGTGGCGCTGCACAGGTCACGTACCAACAACACCGCCGACCTCGCCGCGCAAGCGCTTCGCGTGCGCGCGAGCCATATAGGTGTGACGACGCGCATCGAAGTGGCCTCGCAAAGCGATCACCTCGACTGCGACCCACCACAGACGGTGCTGTTCCCCGGAGAGGCGCGATGAGCCGGGCGGCGCGTCTGCGGGGCCACCATCTGATCTGCCTTCAGTTCTTCAGGGGCGAGGGATACAGCGACGAGTTCGTGGCCAACCTGACCGCGGTATTGGATAGCCTCGAGTCAGGCGGCGCGCTGCTCGTCGCGGGTGCCGACGACGTGTGCAGGGCATGTCCGTCGCTCTCGCCCAACGGCGAGTGTGCGAGTGTCGACAGTGGCGGGGAAGCCGAGATCGCGCGGATCGATGCCCTCGCGGCGCAGGTGCTGGGGGTAGCGGTCGGCGAGACGGTGTCCCTCGCGGAAGCCGCGCGTCGGCTGCGTGACGAACCCGCGGCCGCAGCCGCCTGGCGCGCCGAGGCGTGCGCGGGGTGCGCGTGGGAATCGGTATGCGACACCGGCTGGGCCGAGCTGCTCGGCTAGAACAGGTCGCTGAACGCCTCGCCGGCGGCAGCGGCGGCATGCTCCGCGGCAAAGTCATCGGGAGTCACGTAGATCCTGGGCTCGAGCGGGGTGCCCAGGAGCTGGAGCCCCTCGAGTACCGCGTCCAGCAGGATGTGATGGCTCATCAGCACGTTGAGCATCGCGTCGTCGATGACCGATCGCTCGTCGCCGTGCAGGTAGAAGCGACTCGAGACCGTGTGCACCACGATCCCTTCGCACAGCGTACCTCCGCCTATGAACTCGAGCCCGAAGTACCCGTGATCGCTCTCGAACAACCGTCGATACGAGTGACCTGTGTGCTCGAAACCGCCGGCGGTTGCCAAGAGGTCGAGCCTCTCCCCTGTCACGAAGGGTACGTCCGGGAGCTCTGCGATGAGCTCGCGCAGGTTGGCGAGCATCACGAGCGAGCGGGAGGGCAGCGACTCACGAAGCACGGCATAGGCGATGGCGGCCTCCGCGTCTGATCGGGCGGCGAGCAGCGTCTTGACCAAGTCAGGATCGGCCTGACTTGCTTCGAGTGCATCGAGTGCTCGTCGTGTGTCCGCCATCGTGGTTCACGTCCCGAGAACCGCCGGCCAATAGGTATCTTCCACCAACACCATCGGACAGGCGGACGGCCCACTTGGTGATGATGGTCACTACTGCGCCGCGGTCGACTCTCCCGCGGTGCCCTCGCCGGCCGCCGGCCTGCCGGCACGCAGCGCCCGCACACCCATGACCAGCCCGGTCGTGGCGACCGCAAGTCCAAGCACGATACCGAAGAAGAGCAGCTTGATGCCGATCTCATCGGAGTTCATGACGGGGCTGTCGGGGTGCAGAGCCCGACCGGGGCCCAGCACCGCGCGCATGATGATCGTCCACAGCGCGGCGACGAAGCCGGCGTCTGCGATGGCGAGCCAGCGGCGGTCTTCGATGAGGAGGCTGAGCGCCATGACCGCCAGACCCAGCAAGGTGATCCAGAACTGTGCGACCAGTCGCGGATCAGCGGCAGCCACCGTGAGCGGTGACGCCTTGGAGCCGGTGAAGTCCCACGTGTTCAGCGCGGCGAGCAGTCCGAGCACGGCGCCTGTCACCCACAGCGGGATGAGCACGAAACGCATCGCTTCGACCCACGCATAGACCTTGTCGCGCCCCGTGAACACGTAGACGAGCGCGAGGAGCGCCATCACGCAAAACCCCGCGAGGTTCACCCATGTCAGCGCGCCATGGAAGACAGGGAGTCGTACCTTGGCGCCCAGACCCTCCACCTCGGGGAACGCGAGCGTGAAGCCCACTGCGAGCGCGATACCCAGCGCGATCAACGCGGCGGGAAGCATGGTGGACAGACTGCGTGAGCGGGTCATCGGCGGGACTCCTGAGCGTGAGTGGATGGCTCGGTGCGCACCCAGTCTAGCAATCGGTGCGCCGCTACGCCGCCTCGGCCGCCAGGTCGCCAGGCACCGGCGGCGCCGCGTCGACGACGGGACGCGGCGACCGCTGGCCGGGACGCAGGGAGGCGAGCGCGACCCCACCGATGGTCACGAGACCACCGATGACGGTGAGGCCGTGAGGGACCTCGCCCACCCACACGTATGCGACAGGCACGCCCAGCACCGGGATGAGGTACAGGAAGCGCGCGGCAAGGCCGGGAGCAAGCCCCTTGACCGAGCGCGACCACAACACGTAGGCGATGCCGCCGGGAAACACAGCAAGGAACACGAGATTGGCGATGTCGACCGATGACGCGGTGCGCAGGGCCTCGAGCGAGCCCGGCGCGAAGACCATGAACGGGATCGCCCCGGCCACCACCGCATAGGTGGTCACCTCGATCGGACGGTACTTCGCGAGCAGCGGCTTGGAGACGAGCGTGTACAGCGAGAACGACAGCGCCGCGAGCACGATCAGCGCAGCGCTGGGACCCACCTCGCCGATGCCGCCCTTGCCCTGCGCCATGAACAACAGGCCGACGCTGCACAGTCCGAGTCCGGCCCACGTGGCCCACGACGCGGTGTCCCTACGCAACATGACGGCGATGATCGTGGTAAAGACCGGGCTCATGTTCACGAGGAAGCCGGCCATCGTGGCACTGACACCCATCTGGCCGTTCACGAGCAGCATCTGATACGCCGCGAAACCGAGGACACCGGCCAACGCGATCGACGGGAGATCGCGGCGCTCCGGCAGGCGCATCCGGGTCGCGGCGGCGAACGCCAGGAAGAGCACGGCGGTGAGGGTCCAGCGCAAGAACAGCAGGTGCTGGGGGCTGAAATGCCGCAGCGCAGCAACGAGCGCCGCGAACGTCGTGCTCCAGATGAGCACGGTGACTCCCACCGAGACCATCGTTCCCAACCCGTACCGCTTGACCACCGGACACTCCTCGTTCGCATGGCAAAAGACGTGACCTGCAGTCTAGAAAGCGAACGGCCGTGGTTGAAGCATGTATCGTAAGCGTTAGAATCATATTGGCATTGATGCTGATACTGATTACACGCGAACTCTTTCGATTGGAACTTCGATGGACAAGATCGATCGCGCACTCCTCGCCGCCCTGCAGGACAACGCCCGTGCGAGCTACGCCGAGATGGGACGCGCTGTGGGTCTCACCGCCCCCGCCGTTGCAGAGCGGGTCCGCCGGCTCGAGGTGTCCGGCGTGATATCGGGCTATCACGCGGAAGTGGATCTCAAGAAGGCCGGCTACGGAATCGTGGGCTTCATCAGGCTCAACTCTGCCCCCGAGCTTGCGCGCCAGCTTGGACGCATCGCCGTCGAGACCCCCGAGGTACTCGAGTTCCATCACGTGACCGGCACCGAGGGCTACGTGATGAAGGTGGCCGCGCGCTCGATCGAGCACCTCGAGAGCGTCATCGTCCGGCTCTTGCCCTACGGCAACACCACCACCTCGATCGTGCTCTCGTCGCCTGTGACCTGGAGGCGCGTGGAGTTTCCAGAGGAGTAGCACGTAGTGACGATGAGGGGCGCGAGACCTGTCGTCTCGCGCCCCTCATCAACCGGCAACCCACCTGCCGGTGCGCACGTACCTGCCTGTGATTCGCAAGCTACAGGACAGGCGTAACCGTTGGCTCGACCGTTTCAGTGGGGGTGACGGTGGAGGTGGGCTCCACGGTCCCGGTCGGCTCGACGGTCGACGTCGGCTCCTCCGTGGGGTCGGCGGAGGCGCCGTTGTCAGAACCCGGCATGGTCGAGGCATCGACACCAAGCCAGGCGGCGAACTTCATCCAGACGCGAATCAGGCCGGGCGGCACTTGCTTCTTCTTGCCGTCGGCGATCTTCGCGAGGGACTTCTCGATGTTTGCGGTGATATGCGTGAATGCGTTTGAGACGTCCGGAGCAGACGTTGCGTCCACAGAGCCCGAGGGCTCGTCAGAGTCCGGGACACCCGCTGAATCCGTGGGCTCGAGCGACTCGCTCGCCTCATCGGACTCGGCGCCTGCGGCCACCATCGCGGCCTTGCGCTCCGCCTTGGCGGCCTGCTTCTCGGCCTTGAGTGCCTGCTTCTCGGCCTTCGCAGCGGCCTTCTCGGCCGACTTGCCGTGCGAGGCGCTCTTCTCGGCGTGATGGGCCGGCGAGGCACCGCTGTGGCCGTGGCCGTTGCCTGCGAGCGCGACAGTCGGCGTCACGAGCGCGACAACGAGTAGCATCATGATGCTGATGGATAGGGTCTTGCGCATAGGGTCCACCCCCACGAAGAGGAATACGGGATCACACGGGAATCATCGTTCCCGCACCCCCGCGGCTCAAGCGCTCAACGGGGGGTGCATGTGATATCCGTCACGGGGTGGGCGACGGGCGGAGCCGGATCGTGGGCGGGAGGCGCGCTGCATGCCGCTGGGCAGGCTGCCACGAGCCGCGACTCAGGTGTGCTGGACCAGTTCCTTCTCGGGTAGCCGGTCGCCCAGCTCAACGGCGCTCGCGAGCGTGGCGTTGGCAAGATACGCGCCGATCAGGTCGTCGAGACCGGTCCACACGCCATGGTGCACAGGGCAACCGGTCTGGCGATTGCACACCTGGCCCTGCGTGCACAGGCTCATGGAAGCGGGCTCACACATCGCGTTGAAGATGTCGAGGAGCGAGATCTCCGCTGCGGGCCGTGCAAGCTCGACACCCCCGCCCACTCCGCGGCGAGACACCAAAAGACCGGCGTTCACGAGCTCACGCGCGATGGTGCGTGCGTAGTCGTAGGGAACCTCGGCGACCTCAGCGGTGCGGCGGACGGTGTCGCGCGCGCCAGGACCCAGCTTGGCAATCTCGTACATGAGCCTGATTGCGTAGTCAGTCCGCCAGTTGATCGCCACCGCGGTCAGCCCCTTGTCATGTGCCGGCATACGACAAGCATGCGGGCGCAAGGCGCGCCGCCGCACGAGGATACCACGCCACTGAGGGGCTTCGGCATGGATCGGGCCGATAGATGTCAGGATTTGGTGGTACACACTCCCTAACCGACATCGGGAGCCGCTTGTGACCGTCGCCCTGATCTACGATCCCGCGATCGAGTCGTATCGCTTCCCAGCAGGTCATCCGCTTCGGCCGGAGCGCTTCTCACTCGCGGTCGCGCTCATGCGCGCATGGGGACTGCTCGCCGAGGACGGCGAACGGTCGGCCGACCCGGGGACGGAGGGGGCCGCTCTCGGACCCCGCGCGCCGATCTGGTCTCCTCGGCCCGCGAGCGCCGAGGAGATAGCACTCGTGCACTCGGAGGCCTACATCGCGGCGGTGCGTGCGGCCGGTGCGGATCCGTGGGGGGCGGACCCGGCGTTTGGGCTGGGCGCCGGCGACACCCCGGGGTTCTACGGCATGCACGAGGCGGGCGCGCTGGTGGCGGGCGCCACGATAGCCGCTGTCGAGGTCGTGCTACGCGACCGTGCGCTTAGGGCCTTCTCCCCCGCCGGTGGGCTGCACCATGCGCACCGGGATCGGGCGGCGGGGTTTTGCGTCTACAACGACTGCGCGATCGCCATCGAGCGCGCGACCCGCATCTTCCCCGGCGTGCAGATCGCCTACGTCGACATCGACGCCCATCACGGCGACGGTGTGCAGGAGGCGTTCCTCCGCCGCCCGGACGTTCTCACGGTATCGATGCATGAATCGGGCCGCTACCTGTACCCCGGCACCGGCTTCGCCCCAGACATCGGCGAGGGACCGGGTACCGGATTCGCGCTCAACGTGCCCCTGCCTCCGCAGTCCGGCGACGTCGAATCCGCGCGCGCGTTCGACGAGCTGGTGGCACCCGCCGTCAGGCGGTTCGCTCCCGACCTGATCGTCGCGCAGCTGGGTGCGGACTCGCACTTCGCTGACCCGCTCACCCACCTCAACGTCACGATCGAGGGCCACCAAGCGCTTGTCCGCCGCGTCGTGGCGCTCGCCGATGAGTGCTGTGCCGGGAAGCTCGCGGCGACCGGCGGGGGCGGCTACGAGCCGTTCTCGGTGGTGCCCCGGATATGGGCGGTCGCGATGGCCGAGATGCTCGGCGCGCACGTGCCCGAGGAGCTCCCGGCCGAGTGGCTGGCCCAGTCATGCGCGGCAGCGGGCTGGGACGAGCCACCTGCGACTCTCACGTTCGACGACGGGTACCCGGGGCGCGATCCGGGCATCGGGGCGCTCGAGATGCAGCTCGACACGATGATCCGGCAGGTACGCGAGGCGTCCCCACTTCTCGGCGGGTAGACCGCGCGAAGTTACTCGCAGGTCGCGCGCAAGAACTGCACGAGCGTGTTGTAGATGTCCCACCGCTCGTCTTCGGTAGGCACGGTAAGGATCGTCACGGTGCCGTACTCCTTGAGGAGCTTGCACACCTTGTCGACAGCCTTCTCGTTGCTCGCGAGCTCCAGCAGGTAGCTGTCGCGAAACGACGGTGCCTTGCGTGGGTTTCGACGCATGAAGTCGCGCAGGTTGGGGCTGGGGTAGAGCGACTTCATCCAGTCACACCCCGCGCCTTTGCCCTTGGCCAGACCTCGAGGCCACACCGGCTCGATGAGGATGCGGTAGCCGTCGGAGGGCTTGCGGGCGTCATATGCGGACTTCTTCTGGATCACAGGTACTCCTTGAAGCGGTTCTAGAGAGCCGGGTGCGACGCGAGCCACTCAGTGAACTCGCGATCGTGCTCCATGATGTGTGTGGTGAGCCACTCGATGAAGAACGTGGTCAGCTCCTCGGCGGCGACGTCGCCCTCGTTCACGAGCGTGATCACGAACGCGGCAAGCCTGCTGGAGAGCTCGGCATGGAATCCGGCGTGCACGCTTGCGAGCGGGTAGTGTGCGTCCGCCATGATCGCCTCTTCATCGGCGAAGTGCTCGGTCGCGTAGTCTACCAGCCCGTAGACGGCGTCGGATACCGCGTCTTCGACGCGCTCGGCGCACTCCGCGCCCACGAGCTCGGGCACCGGCGACACCTCGGATGCGAGATCACACGAACCCACGCGGGCGGCCACCCTGTTGGCCAGGCCGAAGAGCCACTCGTGCTGCTCGTCGATCTGGGAATGTCCGGTGCGCAGCGAGTCGTCGAACACGAACCTGTCCACTCACGGCCCTCTCGAAGATGCGGATCCTGTCGTCCCGACCATACCGCATTGGGCCCCCGGAGGGAGCAGCGCGCTACAGCTCCAGCTCGTCGACGGCCATGTCCGCGAGGTCGATGAGGCGGTACACCTTGTCGTGCTCGCGCACATGCTCGCTCACGCGGATGCCCACGTCCTCACCCCGGTCCGCGTGCGCGACCGCGTGGTGCTCGATCTGGATGGACCCTACACGCTGGTCGAAGTCACTCGTGTGTCCGTGGATGTGGATGTGGTCTCCCAGCTCCACGGACTCCGAGAGGTGCACTCCGGCAACGCCCAAGTGGTTCCAGTAGTGCGTGACCTCGCCGATCTCCATCTCGCGCATGGGCGGATGTTCCTGCATCCCGGCCACCTCCTGCCGCGGCCCGTACGGTTCACACAGTACGTACCCGCGTATCCGTCGAGCCGAGACACCCGTGGACACGCCGAAGCCGGCGACCCCACAGGGGAGCCGCCGGCTTCGAGTGCGAAGCGATGGAGACGAGCGTGCCTAGCGGGCGAGCAGCGTCACTGCCACGGCCTCGGTGGGCGCGTCGGCCACGAAGGTCGACACCGCGCGCTTGTAGCCGCGAGCCGAGGCGAGCACCGAGTAGTTGCCGTACGGCAGCGCCGCGATGCTGAACGTGCCGGCCGAATCGGTCACACCCACGTAGCGGACACCGGTGACGGTGTTCTTGACGGCGATCTTCGCACCGGCCATGGGGGCGCCGGCGAGCGACGTCACGCTGATGGTCGTGGCGCTGGTGCTGACCACCACGGGCGGGGGCGTGGGAGCGGAGATGGTCACGGAGACCGAAGAGACTGCGGACAGACCCACGTTGTCGAAGGCCTTGGCCTCGATCACGTGCGTGCCGGGGGCGGCAAGCGAGGAGTCCCAGGCGCCGGCGAAGGGGGCGGCCGAGTCGGTGCCCACGAGGACGCCGTCGACGCGGAACTCGACGCGGTTGACGCCGCTCATGGCGTCGGTGGCGTCAGCGGTGATGCCCACGGTGCCTGAGACGATCGCGCCGTTGGCGGGCGAGGTCAGGGCCACGACGGGTGCGGTGGTGTCCACCGGGGCGGGGGCTGCGATGTTCACGGAGACGGACGAGGCCGCTGAGAGGCCGGCGTTGTCGAAGGCCTTGGCCTCGATCACGTGCGTGCCGGGGGCGGCAAGCGAGGAGTCCCAGGCGCCGGCGAAGGGGGCGGCCGAGTCGGTGCCCACGAGGACGCCGTCGACGCGGAACTCGACGCGGTTGACGCCGCTCATGGCGTCGGTGGCGTCAGCCGCGAGCGGCACGTTGCCGGACACGGTGGCGCCGTTGACGGGAGCAGTCACGCCCACCACGGGCGCGACGGTATCGACCGGAGCCGGTGCGACCGGGCTGATGGTGATGTGGTTGGTGCCCTTACCGGTAGCGCCCGCCACGCCCCACACGTCATAGGTCTTGCCCACAGGAACCACGAACGTTCCCGCGAAGTAGCCGTTCTTGATGTTGGTGGCACCGCTGAACACGGCCCAACCGGTGGTGGTGTCGCCGAAGGGGTTCGAGACGCTCACGTTGTAGGTGGCGTTGACGCCATCGTTGGCGACCTGCGTGGCCGAGACCACGACCGCCGTGTTCACGGTGTGACAGTTGTTGCAGGTGTTGGGCTTTGACGGGAATGCGTACGCCGTCGTGGCGCCTGCCGCCGCGATGGCGACGGTACACGCCGCCACGGCGAGCGATGCGAGCCTCTTGCGCGATGTGGTCACGAGGACCTCCTTGAGATCGTCAAGCATGTCTGACGCCTGTCCTCGGTGTCGGCCGAAACACCGGGGCCCTGGCGCCTAGTACACCTTCGGCGCTCGACATGAGGTTCGCGTGAGAACCACGTGAGAGTCCCGCAATGAGAAGGACGCCGCATCGGCGGCGTCCTCGGCGATTTTTCGCTGTGCAGCGTGCCTACTTGTTGACGAACTTCTCTCGGTAGATCTTCACGGCTTTGAGGAAGTCGGCGTAGTTGGTGGCGAACGTCTGGGAGCCGTCCTCGCCGGTCAGCACGTAGTACAGGTACTTGGTCTGGGCGGGATGCGCTGCGGCCTCGATCGCCTTGGCGCCGGGGTTACCCAGCGGGCCGGGCGGCAGGCCGTAGTTGGAGTAGGTGTTGTACGGGTGGCCGTTTTGCAGGTCGCTCTTGCGCAGGATCTTGGTGCCCTCGGGCAGACCGTAGAAGACCGTCGAATCGAGCTGGAGCTTCATGCGCTGCTTCAGCCGGTTGTAGATGACCGAGGAGACGAGCGGATACTCGTTGTCCAGCTTGACCTCGAGCTCGATGATCGAGGCGATGGTGAGCACATCGTTGAGGGTGAGGTTCTTCGACTTCGCGTAGCCCAGGTCCACGTTGGCGATCTCATCATCGAACTTGGAGAGCATCATCTCGACCACCTGCTCAGGCGTGACGCCCTTCTTCACGCGGTAGGTGGCCGGGAAGAGATAGCCCTCGAGCGAGCCGGCGTGCGCGTTCTTAAGGTAGGGGTGCTTGTTTGCGAACTTCGAGGCGCCGCCTTGCACGAGCGCGAGCAGCTGGTCCTCGTTCACGCCCGCGCGCTTGGCGAAGCGAGCGGCGATCTGCTTGCCGGTGAAGCCCTCAGGAATGGGGATGTCGTAGTAGACGATGTCGGGACCCTTGATGAGCTTGGCGATGGCGGCCTCGTAGCCCATGCCGGTGGTGAGCGCGTAGGTTCCCGCCTTGAGCTGGCCGTCGACCTTTGCCTGACGCGCCTTCACACGGAACATGAGCGCGTTGGGTACCACGCCCGCCTCGGACAGGTCACTCGCGATCGCCGAGGTGCTCGAGCCCTTCGCGATGGTGAGCTCGACCTCCTGACCGGCCGGTGCCGGCGGGTAGTCGGGCTGCACGAGCAGAGCCCACCCGGTGGCGGCTGCCGCGCCGGCGAGCACAGCCAGCACCACGAGCGCGATGCCTATGGCGAGCAACGGGTTGCGACGCTTGGGCTTGGGCTTGCGACCGCGCTTGCGGCCGAGTTCAGGCATGGGGGTGTCGGTCATCTGGGTGCGATCTCGCTATCTCAACGCTCGCGTGCGAGCGACGTCAGGGCATATGAATGTGAGTGTAACGGTACACCCACGCACAAAGAGAGTATGGTGTGTGCCCCACCGTATGAGCGAGGCGATGTCGTGAACCGAAGCAAAACCGTCATGGGAAAGATCTTCAAGTACAAAGGCTCCCTGTCCGAGGGGATCAGAATCCACTACCCGGACGCTGGCGCCGATTGGGAGATCCCCGTCGAGATCATCGACGTGATCAAAGAGCAGATCCAGACGCGCAGCCCCGTGCTGATGGGCGCGAGCCGCAAGCCGCTCGTCAAGGACAGCGTGGGCGAGACGCTCTACCGTGAGTACGGCTTCTCCCCCAGCGCGATGACCTACGTGCTTCCCCTGCTGATCGAGGACGGCTTCTGCACCATCGCCACTCGTCGGCCGTACCTGATCACCTACACCGGCAAGTAGCGGCCCTCAGTCGGCAAGCGGCAGCACGACGCGAAACGTGGTGCCGCCCTCCGAGCTCACAAACCCCACCGAGCCACCCGCGCGCTCCACGCTCGCGCGCACGATGGCGAGCCCCAGCCCGCTGCCCGCGTACGCGTGCACGTTGCGGGCCCGATGGAACCGGCTGAAGACGTCGGCCTGCTCGGCCTCAGGAATGCCCACGCCGGTGTCCGAGACCTCGATGACCGCCGAGCCGTTCTCGGCGTGTGCTGCGAGCGTCACGGTGCCGCCTTCGGGAGTGAACTTGACCGCGTTGTCGAGCAGGTTGCCGATGACGGTCAGCAGGCTCGTGGGATCGATAGCCACAGCGAGCGAATCGCCGCCAAGGTCGACGACGAGCTCGATGCCGGCCTGCTCGGCGCGCGACGCGACCGTGTCCGCGGCCTGGCGAGCGACGATTCCCACGTCGGCGGACTCGGCCTCGCTGGGCGACTCTCCGGCCTCGATGCGCGAGAGCCTCAGCAGGTTGCCAGAGAGGTCCTCGAGGCGTCGCGCCTGGGCGAGCGCACGATCCACGAGACGGCGCTCATCAGTCGTGGTGGCTGCCCGCTGAGCAAGCTCCAGGTCCGCCTGCAGCGCCGTGAGCGGGGTGCCTATCTCATGGGCGGCATCGGCGACGAAGCGCCGCAACGCGGCCACCGTGGTCTCAATGCGATCGGCCATCTCGTTGAAGGACTCGGCAAGCCGGCCCACTTCGTCGTCGCGCACGACCGATGCGCGCGCGGACAGGTCGCCTTCGGCCATCAGATCGCTCGCCTCGGTCAGCGTGACGATGGGACGCGAGATGCGGCTCGAGAGCAGGTAGCCCGCGAGCGCCGCGAGACCCACCGCGAGCAGGGCCGCCAGCGTCCACGCCTGCGCCACGCCGACGAGCGCCTCGCGACCCGACGCGGGCGCCTCGGACACCTGTACCGTTCCACCCTGCCCGCCCGTGATGCCCAGGGTGAGCGTGCGGTTCGACCGCGGCGCAGCCGCTCCCGCGTCGCCGAAGATGCCGCGGCCCAGCGGTGCCGGCAGCTCCCCGCGATCCCCGTGCTCGGGCCGGCGGCCACCATCACGGGCAGCAAGCTCGCGCGGATCGAGGTCGCGCGGCGAGCCCGAGTCCGCGATGAGGGTGTTGGTGCCGTCGTAGACGCGCACACGCGTCTGCGTGGACAGCGCCGCGAGCTGCGCCCACGTGGCGATGTCAGCCTGGGCGGCAGGTGGTGGGTCGGCGACGATCCGCTGGGCCGCCGCGCGCAGGTAGGCGTCTTCTGCACGCGCGTAGTAGTTGCCCAGCACGGCGAGCAGGATCGTGCCCAGCACCGCCGCCGTGAGCAGCGCGATACCGGCGTAGGTGAGCGCGAGGTTGGCGCGCAGCGATCGCATGGTGGTCACCGCCTCACGTCGCCAGCCGGTAGCCGATCCCCGGGACCGTGAGCACGATCCGGGGGTTGCTCGGCTCGGGTTCGATCTTCTCCCGGAGGCGGCGTACGTGCACGCTGACCGTCTTGTCGTCGTAGAACTCGCCGTCTCCGCCCCAGACGTTCTCGATGAGCTGGGCTCGCGTGAACGCCTGCCCCGGATGCTGCGCGAGGTAGACGAGCAGGCGGAACTCCGTGGGAGTGAGGTTGATCTCGCGTCCTGCCCGGCTGACCGTGGCCCTCGTGCGGTCGACGATGAGGTCGTCGACATAGAGCACGTCGGCCTCCACCGATGAGAGCTCGCCGTAAGCCCGGCGCAGCAGCGATCTGATGCGCGCGATCAGCTCACGCAGGCGATAGGGCTTGGTGAGGTAGTCATCGGCGCCCATCTCGAGCCCGAGCACCTTGTCGACCTCGTCGGACTGCACCGTGAGCATGAGGATGGGCTGGCGCAGGCCTAGCTGGCGGATCTGCCGGCAAAAGTCGAAGCCGTTGCCGTCGGGCAGGCGCACGTCGAGCACGATCAGATGCGGCCCCGCGTCTCGCGCGTAGGCCACGCCACCGGCGCCGGTGGACTCCCAGTGCACGTCGAAGCCCTCGTTGCCGATGCCCTCGACGAGCGCCTCGGCCACCGCCGGGTCGTCCTCGATCACGAGTATGTGCTGCGCGCGGTCGGTCATGAGATGAGCCTAGCACTAGAGGGCCACCCCCGCGCGAAGGTCAGCGAGGGTGGCCCGAGTGGGGACTAGTTGCCCTGCGGGGCGCCGGTGGGGGGCTGCGGGTTCACGCCTTGCGGGGTATTGGCGGGCGGCTGCGGGGTCAGGCCCTGCGCGCCCGGAGCCTGCTGCATTCCGCGAGGTCCGCGCATCCCCTGCCCGTCGCCGTCGAAGTCGCCGCGCTCGTGGTCGCCGCGACCAGGACCCCCTTGCTGCCTGCCGTCGAAGCCGGTGCCCATCTGGCCGGGAGCGGCAGCCATCATGCCGCCGCGTCCGCCGGGGCCTGCGAATCCGCCGCCAGCGCGATGACCCACCGAGGCGCCCGCGGCGAAGGTGCCGCCCAGCAGGAGCGCGGCCACCGCGATGCCGCCGCCCCAGGCGAGCCAGCGCTTAGGGATGCTCACGGTCGCGGCGTGCGCGGAGGCGGCTGATGCCGTGGGGACGACCGGTGCGGTCGCAGGGGCCTGGGTCGCGGG
The DNA here is from genome assembly GCA_964403885.1 of uncultured Eubacteriales bacterium. Lineage (GTDB taxonomy): Bacteria > Actinomycetota > Coriobacteriia > Anaerosomatales > PHET01 > CAYOHY01. Next base: position 4,712 of record CAYOHY010000014.1, on the reverse strand, counting down.
TGCCGGGTCGGTCGCCGGGAGCGGCTGCGTGGGGACCGTGGCCTCATCGATGTTGTCAGTCATGGGAGCATCCTCGCTTTCGATGTCGGTGGACCCGCCGATCGGCGACGAGTCTCATGTGGAGCTCTCATCCGGACTATGGACGCCGCTCATTGCGGGGCGCCTGCGGTGCGTTTACGGGTTCGCAATCGGCTCACCGCGCCGGCGGTCGAGGCCATTACGGAACCGTAGTCGGCTCGCAATCGCGCCAAAAGACCGCAGACGCACCTTTGAGATGTGACCGGCTTTCACCCCCGCCGGGTGAGCGCCCCCGAGTACAGACCGAAGGAGTGAACGTCATGTCCACACGAGCGAGGCTCATGCTCGACGCAGGGTTGTTCGCGGCGCTGCTCGCCGCGTTCTCCCCTTACCGGACCGGGCTGGCGGTGCATGAATGGCTGAGCGTAGCCATCATCGTGCCCCTGCTGTTCCACCTCATCATCAACTGGACCCAGACCGTGCGCATGATCGACACGATCGTCGAGCGCATCGCGAGCCTGTCCCCCATCAACCTGGTGGTCGACGTCGCGCTGTTCGTGTGCGGCGTGACCGTCGTGCTCTCCGGGCTCATGGTCTCGCAGGTGATCGCGAGCGCGCTGGGCGTCTCGCTGGCCCCCAGCGCGCTGTGGTCGGCCGTGCACTCGGTGTCGGCCGACGGCGTGATCGTGCTGCTGCTCGTACACCTGGGACTGCACGCACGATGGATGACCCGCGCCGTCGCGCGGCTGTTCGCACCCACCCCCCGGATCCAGGAGGAACGATGAACCGCACGCTTGCCAACACCGTCTCAGTACTGATCGTCACCGTCTTCACCGCCGCCGCGGTCTTTGGCGGAGTGCAGCTCGCAGGGCTCGCGAGTGGCGCAGGCGCGACCTCACAGGTCGCCTCCGGTGCCACAGTGAGCCCCGCCGTCTACAGCACGCAGAGCGGGTACAGCCCGCAGGGCTCGTCGAGCCAGGGACTGCTGACGTGCCCGCGCACCGGCTGCACGGCGACGTCGTGTCACGCCACCCGCTAGGTGCTCACAGCTCGGCCTCGGCTGCCGGCTACGCGAAAGGGAGGGGGCATCGGCCCCCTCCCTCGAATTCGTTCGCTTCACCCGCACCGAGTCCCACCCGGTGCGCCGATTCCCTACGGGACCGGGCGGTACCTCGCGATGGTGCTCTGCGCGGGACCGAACAAGATCAGCTCGTCGTTCTTGATCTCGTAGCTCTCGGCGGTAGGGAGCGTGGTGAGGTAGTCGGACTCGAGCCTCATCGCGTCTTCCGGGCCGGCCATCTTGGTGGAGATGATGGCGCTGTCGATCTTGATGGTGGTGCCGTCGACCGTGTACTTGGTCGAGTAGGTGTTGACGCCCGAGCTGCCGCTGAGCGTGCCGTCCTCGCCAAACTCGGCGGTGATGGTGACGTCGTCAGAGATGGTCTGCGGCGCACCGGCGACCTTGAACTCGTAGCACTTCCACGCGGTGCCTGCGAGGTTGGGGGTCTGCTCTGTCGCGGGCGGCGTGGCAGGCTCGGTAGTGGTGGCGGTGCCGCCGGAGCAGCCCACGGCCAACAGGAGTCCGGCCAGGCAGGCGCCGAGCGCGATCTTTCGCCAAGCGTTCATGTGAGTCCCCTTTTCGTGTTGCGTTCCCCCGATAGAAACCTTGCACTCGAAAGAAGCCTACCCACTGCCTTCGATCGATTGTCACCGTAAGACTGTACCAAATAGAAGCCCACGGTACCGTTACGCCTTGGTGATGCATGTCACATGCATGCGGGCCCAATGCCCTCGGTCGCTCATGCCCTCATCTCGCACGGCCGATTGAACGGTTGGAGGGATGAACATGCCTGCGAACGCCCCTGTCCTGACCATGACACGCCGCCACGGCGCACGCCTGTCGCGCGCGAGTCGCCGGCTGTCCACGCTGGGTGCCGCAGTGCTGCTGGCGGCGTCACTGGGCGCCGCGGCCGCGGCAGATGCGCCCGCCATCACGCGCGACGCCGTCCTTGCCCGGGCGCAGGTGCGCCAGGACGCGCCCGTCCCCTACAGCCAGTCGCGCTACTACAACGGCTACCGCACCGACTGCTCCGGGTACGTCTCGTACTGCTGGTCCACCGGGACGTCGTGGAACACGCGCACCTTCTACAACGTGACCAAGAAGATCCCCGTCTCGTCGCTGCAGCCCGGCGACGCGCTGCTCAAGCCCGGCTATCACATCCGCCTGTTCTACGCTTGGCTCGACGATGCCCACACGCAGTACGTCGCGTACGAGTCGGCCAACGGGATCATCGCCGGAACGCGCATCCACTCGATCGCCGACGACCTCGCCTTTGGGTACTACCCCGCGCGCTACGTGCGGATCAGCTACTCGCCCCCCTCTCGCAACATACTGAAGAACCCCACCTTCAATGTCTGGGCGCGGGACTGGAGCGGCGCCCCCGAAGAGCCGGTCTGGTGGGAGGCGCAAAGCCCCACGTGGGATCCGGTGGTCAAGCATCGCAAGGACACCTACCGCACCGCACGCAACTCGCTGTCGCTCATGAACTCGAGCGAGGACACGGCCACCTACTCGGAGCTCTCTCAGTCGGTGCCCATCGTGACCGGCGGCTGCTACCGTCTGACCGCCTACGCGAAGACCGCCTTTGACCCCGCCGGTGTCGAGATGCGGCTGTCGTACCTCGACGCGTACGGCACACCCGTCGCCGAGACAACCACCACGGGCGACGTCGCAGCGCTCAACGGCACCGCGTTCAGGGGCATGTCGATCCAAGCGACCGCGCCACCCACGGCGGTGCGTGCGCGCGTGGCGATCCGGCTTGCCGGTGGCGGCACAACCGACGCCTCGGGCACGCTCACGCCGGGCACGCTCGTCACGCTCGACGACATCTCGCTCGCGCGACCGCAGCTCACGGTGGGCATCAAGAGCAGCCGCGCCACGGCCTACACCGGCACCAAGGTGGCCTTGAGCGGCACCGTGACACCTGTGGCATCGGTGGGCAGCACGGCCACGGTGTACGTGCTCAAGCCCGGCGCGACCACGTGGGCGAAGGTCTCGGCGTCTGCGGTGACGACGTCGGGCAGCGTGGGTGCGTGGACCGGCAGCTACACGTTCGCCCGCACCATGCCGCGGGGTGTCTACCGCTTCCGCACCTCCGTTCCGGCGATTCCCGGGTACCTGGGTGCGACGAGCCTCATCACCAACGTCACCCTCAAGTAGGCCGGTCCCCTGCCGCGCGAGCCTCTCGCAGCGGTCCTGCGCACTCCTCACGAATCACGCCGCCGGGCGTGTCTCGGCAGGGCTGTGGTGGTACGTACCTATCTGCACCTCGCGAACGTCGATCACCGCCGTTGTTTGGAGGACAGATGAGGGAACTACTGCGCGTGAACATGACCGACCTGTCTGTGTCCGTCGAACCTGTGCCCGACTCTTGGGCCAAGTACGGCGGTCGCGCACTTACCGACGCGATCATCTACAACGAGGTGCCCGCAGACGCCGATCCGCTGGGACCCGCCGCCAAGCTCGTCTTCGCGCCCGGCACCCTGGGTGGCACCACCGCCCCCAACGGCGGGCGCCTGTCCGTGGGCGCCAAGAGCCCGCTGACCGGCGGCATCAAGGAGTCCAACGCCGGCGGCCAGGCCGCACATGCGTTCGCGCGCATCGGGCTCTCGGCCGTCGTGATCGAGGGCGTCCCTGCAGACCCCGCCGCGCGCTACCTGCTCGTCATCGAGGCGGACCGCTCGGCACGCCTCGAGCGCATGGACGACTGGGCCAACCTGGGCAACTACGAGGTCGCCGACAAGATCGCGGCCATGCGCCCCGAGGGCGACAAGTACGCCACGATCTCGATCGGCCCCGCCGGTGAGGCGCTCGCCAAGGCCTCCGGCATCGCCGTCTCCGACCCCAAGGGCTATCCCAACCGCTTCGCCGGCCGAGGCGGCCTAGGCGCGGTCATGGGCTCCAAGGGCCTCAAGGCCATCGCCGTGTCCTACGCCGGCACAAGCTCCCTCGAGCACGCCGACAAGGACGCGTTCGTGGCCGCTACCCGCAAGTTCTCGACCGCACTCAAGGAGCACGCGGTCTCCGGCACCGGCCTGCCGATGTACGGCACCAACGTGCTCACCAACATCCTGAACGAGGCCGGCGGCCTGCCCACGCGCAACTTCAGCGCGGGCTCGTTCGAGTTCGCCGACGCCATCGGCGGCGAGACGCAGCGCGACACCATCCTGTCTCGCGACGACTCCCCTGCCAACGTGAGCCACGGCTGCCACTCCGGCTGCGTCATCAAGTGCTCGCGCTACTGGCTCGACAAAGACGGCCACTACAAGACCAAGGGTCCGGAGTACGAGACCGCGTGGTCGTTTGGCGCTGACTGTGGCATCGGTGACCTCGACGAGATCGCCGAGCTGGACCGCGCGTGCGGCGACTTGGGCCTCGACACCATCGAGATGGGCGCCACGCTGGCCGTGTACATGGACTCCGGCGCCCTGGAGTTCGGCGACGCAGTGGGTGGACTGGCCGCACTCAAGGCCGGAGTCGACCCCGCGAGCGACCTGCGCGTGCTGTGGGACGGCGCCGAGGCGACCGGCCTGAAGTTCGGCGTTGCCCGCATCCCCGTGGTCAAGCACCAGGCGCTGCCCGCGTACGACCCGCGCCCCGTCCAGGGCATCGGCGTCACCTACGCGACCTCGAC
>CAYOHY010000013.1:14110-45656 GCA_964403885.1 uncultured Eubacteriales bacterium | reverse complement strand
AACCGCACACGTCGGAGCCTATCGCGTCGGCGATGCCGCGCGTCGAGGTGCCGATCACAGGCACTCCGCTCGCCATGGCCTCGAGCGCTGAGCGGTTCAGCCCTTCGCGTTCCGAGCACAGCAGCAGCGCGTCGCTCGCCGTATACACGGTAGGCAGGTCTCGGCGGTAGCCCGCGAAGCGTACGCGGTCGTTGAGTCCCTGCCGTGCCACCTGCTCGCGGACCTGTGTCTCGAGCGGGCCGTCACCCGCCAACGCGAGGACGACGCGCTTCTCGGCGACCTGCGCCAGTGCGTCGAGCGCGAGCGAGTGCCGTTTCACGGCGCTGAACTCGGCGACCATCGTGAGCAGGAACTCCTCAGCGGCCACGCCTATCGAGCGGCGGAACGCAGAGGCGTCTGCGGCAGGGACGGCCGCGGGCGAGTAGAGCATGGTGTCCACGCCGATTCCGGGAATGTAGCGCACGCGCGAGGGGTCGATCGAGCCCAGCGCACGCGCCGCCTCGAAGTCCTCGCGGTTGATGGTGACGAGCAGGTCGGTCCACGGCGCGGCGATACGCTCCATGGTGCGAAACACAGCGTGGGGGAGCGGCTTCTGCCCGCGATAGAAGTGGAACCCGTGCGCGGTATAGATGACCACCGGGTGGCCGGGAGACCGGCGCAGGCCGCGCAGCGCGTAGCGGGTGACCCATGCGGCGATAGGCGTGTGCACGTGCACCACGTCATAGCCGCCGGCTGCAACCACCTCGCGCACGCGGCGAGCGGCTCCGATGAGGTTCCCGGGCGCCAGCGGGTTTCGGCTCCACGAGATGTCGTGTCGCGCGTCGAAGTCATGGGCGATGCGCTCTGCGCCTGTTGCACCGTTGGCGAGCGCGTCGACCTGCCATCCTTGGAGACGGAAGTGCGTGGCGAAGGGAACGAGGAAGGCCTCGAGCGTGATGGGCACCGTGGTGACGAAGAGCGCGCGCGGGCTCATCGGCGGGCCTTGGTGACGGCGGCTTCGATGATCGTCGCGGTGTCTGCCGCCCTGGCCGCCCAGGAGTGTCGTGCAACGGCGGCGGCGCGACCGTTGGCACCCATGGTTGGCGCGTCGGGGTCGACGGAGATCGCGGCGACCGCCCGGGCGATCCAGTCGGCATCGCCCGGCGGGATCACCAGGCCGCATCCTGCCTCGTGCACGGTGTCGGCCAGGCCCGGGTTGTCCGAGACGATCACGGGAACGCCCGCGGCCATCGACTCGTAGAGTTTGAGTGGGGACAGCCCGGTGGTGGCGTGGTCGGCGTCGTCTTTCACGATGAGCGAAGCGAGCGCGTGCGCCACGTAGGCGCCCACCTCCTCATACGGCCGAGTGCCCAGGTAGATAACGTTATCTGCGGCCTCGACCGACGGGCGCATCGCTCCGTCGCCGATGATCACGAGCTCGACGTCGGCAGGCCACGACGGCAGCGACCGTGCGAGCAGGATGGGGCCGATGCCCTGCCACGGCGCGAGGGCGCCGAAGAACACCACGTAGCGCGAGGGCAGCCCCGACGGTCGCTCGCGGTGGGGTGTGAAGACGTCGGTGTTGGCGCCGTTGCCCACCACGTGGACGTCGCGCCGCCGCGTCTGCTTGCTCAGCCAGGCGGCGAGTCCGGGCGTGACCGCGACAAGGGCGTCGGCGCGCCGGTACTGCTCGCGGGCGCGCGTCACGAACCAGCGGGCGAACGGTCGCATCATGGGCCACGCCGTTGTGAGGTCGCTGTAGGGACCGTTGCACTCTTGGACCACCGGCACGCGGGCGTCATGCGCACGCCGGGCGGTGGGGTAGGCGAGCGGGTGCGCGCGCACGTAGAGCGCGTCGTACTCGGTCAGGTGAGCTGCGAGCCGCTTCTGAACGCGGCGAAACTCAAGCAATCTGCGTAGCGCGCCCGGGGCCGGTCCGCCTGCGTAGCCGGGCTCGAAGAGGTCGACCTCGTGTCCGGCGGCGCGCAGTCCCGCGATGATCTCGTGGACATGCGCGTAGCTCGCCTGTCCTTGTGTGGTCGCCTGCAGGCACAGGTATGCGATCTTCATCACGCCACCTCGGCTGTGAAGGCGTCGATGAGCGCGCGGTAGCATCGCTGCGGATCCGAGGCGTCCAGCGCCCAACGCGTTGCCTCGGCGTCGGGGGTGGGATCCGCTGCTTGGCGCGTCTTGAGCTCGCGGATCGCCCGCTCGATCGAGTCGACATCCCCAAAGGGGATGCGGATCGTGTGCGGGAACGGCTGGGAGTAGATCACAGGCCTCCCGTTCGCGAGTGATTCCATGACCATCGAGCTCGTGCCGTCGTGCTCGACCGAGCGCAGCAGGCATGAGCTCTCGCGGTACAGGGCACTGAAGTCCTCGACCCACCCCAGGAACTCGAGATTGTCGGGCTTGTCGGTGAGCCATGCGCCTTCGCCCGTTGCCACGCGGAACGTGACATCGGGCATGCGCCGCGCCACCGCAGCGATGGTGGGGCCGTCGTAGAACGCGGCTCGGTCGTCGGGGATGTAGGTCAGCACCGAGAACTCGGCGGGCAGGGGCGCAGTCCCGTCGTGGCGCTCGATGTTCCTGGCCGGCATCCAGGCCACGCTTGCCCTCACGCCCACCTGGGCGAGCTCCTCGGCCAGGCTGTGTGCGTCGGCGACGTGGGTCGCGCGCCGGGCGAGGCGGTGGAACCGGCTCATGTCGCGGCCGGCGCGTGCGTCCTCAAGGGCGTTGAGCACATCGGTGCCTATCCAGAAATACGCCGTTCGCGCGCGGGGTGTCAGCGCCATGACGATGCTGAACGCGAGGTCGAACACGCGCCCGCGCATCGTGTGGGCACCCGGCCGAAAGCCCATGCGCACCACCACGTCCGGACGTGGTCCAAACGGGATCGCGAGCATGCCGAGCGCGTGCGGGATCGTGTCGATGTCGACCGCGCGCACCTGTGCCAACCCCGAGGCGTTCAGGCCTTGGGCGAGCTCGCGGGTCCAGTGTGCCTGGCCCACGATTACGAGTCGCGGCGTGTCCTGCGGACGTGACACGCTCATGCCTCCTCGGTGAAGGCGGGCTTCACCAGCAGCATCGCGAGGTTGGTGCGAAAGCCCGGCACAAGGTCGAGCACGGCGGCGAGCAGTGCGCTGCCACGTCCCCGTACGCGCACGAGCGACATGGGCAGGCAGACCGGCTCACCCATCGCGCGGTAGCCGGGAAACAGCGCCGAGACCTCGGCTTCAGAGAACGGCACCAGGTAGTCGGCCATCGCCGGCTTGCGAAAGGCGCTCGGGCCCTGTGTCCACATGCCCTTGAGTAGCGCCCACGCGAAGCGCATCAGCGCGAGGTAGGCGCGGTAGGGTAGACCCGCGGGGCGGATGTCGCACCATAGGACCACGCCGCCGGGCTTGAGTACCCGGTCCATCTCGGCCGCGATCGCCGCTCGCAGCTGGGCGTCGTGCACGGAGCTGAACAGCGTGTTCTGGCTCACCATGTCGCGCGACGCATCCGGTAGGTCCACCGAGTGGGCCGAGCCGGCATCGAACCGGGCGAGAGGGAGCTTTGCGCGCGCGGCTTCGACGCGGGTCTGAGAGAGGTCGACGCCGAAAGCGTTTCGCTGGTCGAGGCCAAGCGATGCGAGCCACAGGAGCCAGCCGCCCTCGCCGCAGCCGAAGTCCGCGATAGTCAGCGCTTCGAGCGAGGTGATGCCAGCGCGCCGCAGCAGGCGCAGGAACGCGGTGCGCTGCTGCCAGGCGATGTAGGAGGCGTCCGTGTGCAGCGGCGACCAGGTGTCTCGCGCTGCGGTCCCGGAGTCGCGCGTCTCGTAGAACTCGGCTGCACGCTCGAGTTCACGTTCGAACGATGGGTCGGGCACGCTTCCCCCTTCATGGATCGATGGCGGCCAAGCTTTTCGGGCTGCGTGTCCGCCAGCGCATATAGTAACCCGCGCGCAGTGCTCGCGGACCGATTCTGGCGCGTTCTTCCTGCGCGCGTGACGGGGTACACTGTGGCGGGCTCCCATGTGAGACCCCAGATCCGATCATGCTCACGGAGGCACTTTCGATGGAGTGGCGAGTACCGCTGTTCGACCTCGAATACGACGATCGCGAGCGCGAGGCGGTCAATCGCGTCCTCGACTCCAAGTGGCTCACGATGGGCGACGAGACCACCGCCTTCGAGCGCGAGTTCGCTCAGTTCACGGGTGCCCAGCATGCGGTAGCCGTCGCGAACTGCACGGCAGCGCTGCATCTGGCGGTCCGATCTCTCGATCTTGAGCCGGGTGACGAGGTCATCGTGCCGTCGCTCACCTTCGCGGCGACCGCGCACTGTGTGCTCTACGAGGGCGGCACGCCTGTGTTTGCCGACGTGGTCAGCGACAACGATCTCACCATCAGCCCTGCCGACATCGAGCGCAAGATCACCGACAAGACCCGAGCGATCATCCCTATGCACTACGGCGGCTTCCCGTGCGACATGGACGCGATCGGCGAGATCGCGACACGTAACGGCCTGCAGGTCATCGAGGACGCTGCGCACTCCCCGGGCGCGCTGCACGAAGGGCGCATGACCGGCACCATCGGCCGCGCGGGATGCTTCAGCTTCTACAGCAACAAGAACCTCTCGACCGGCGAGGGCGGCATGCTCGTCACCGATGACGCCGAGGTGGCCGCCCGCGCCCGTCTCCTGCGATGCCACGGTATGACCGCTGCCGCCCGCGACCGCCACAACCGTCACGCCTGGGGCTACGACATCGCCGAGACCGGATTCAACTACCGGCTGACCGAGATCGAGGCCGCATTGGGCCGCGTCCAGTTGGCCAAGCTCGAGCGTGGCAATGAGGTTCGCAGCGAGCTGGTGTCTCGCTACCGCGAGAGACTGGCCGATATCGATGGGCTTGTGGTGCCCTTCGCCGGCTTCGGGACCTCGGCGTGGGGATACTCCGCGACATCGGCCCACCACATCATGGTCGTCTTGCTGCCAGAGGACGCCGAGCGCGCGGCGGTGGTGCCGCGCCTGCACGACGCAGGCATCGGCACGAGCGTCCACTATCGTCCGTTGCACACGTTCTCCAGCGCAGAGTTGGCGCAGGCGCCCGGCCGAGAGTTGCCGGTGCTCGATGCCATCGCATCGCGTCTGCTCACACTGCCGCTGTGGCCCGGCATGGGCGCAGACGGGGTCGACCTCGCCTGCCTGGAGCTGGCCGTGGCTGTCGACGCCGTTCGTGCCGCGGGGGCGTAGTTGTGACGAGGCGGCCCTTGCGCGTGGTGTTCACGGGCTTTGAGCGGTTCTGGATGCAGGTGCTCGTGGATGGCCTCCAGCGGCATCGAGATGAGATCGATGCGAGTTGGGTGTTGTGGCCTTCGACGACCGCAGAACGGATGCGGTTCCTAGGCGCGATGGCCCGCGCAGACGTGATGGTCCGCGTGGGCATGCCGTTCGACTTCTCGGGAACCACCAACCGGGCGTGGCTGCGGTTGATGCGCGTGCTTCGCAAGATCGGCGTGAACTACTGGATCGGGTACGACTCGCTCGCCTATGTGCGGCGCGCGCGACGCGACCTCGCGACGCCGGCCGACCTTCATGCGATAGACACTCTGCGCCACTTCGCTGCCACCGAGAATATCGAGGGGCTGCTTCGTGGAGCCGGCGTGCCGGCCACGACTGTGGTGTTTCCATCACCCGAGCGGGAAGTGCCGGAGGCGCCACCGCTGCCGGACGAGTTCAGGGTGCTTCTGTATTGGTCGGACAACGATCCGCCCTATCACGACGTGCCCAACATCATGGAGGCCGCGCGACGGTTGCCGGATGTGGCTTTCGATGTGGTGGGAGCCACCGGTGCACACGTGATCGACCCACCCTGCAACGTCCGTTTTCACGGTCGCCAAGCGGATGTGGAGCCCTTCTACCGGGACACCTGTGTTCTCGTCAGGCTCCCCGAGTGGGATGCGGTGCCGGGCGGCATGGTCGAAGAAGCCCTCGCTTTTGGCCGTCGGGTCATCTACTCGTTCGAGTTTCCGCACACTATCTTCGTAGCGCGCGGCGACCTTGATGGGCTCGTGGCGGAGCTGTCGAGACTGCAAGTCGAGCACTCATCAGGTCGGTTGCAGCACAACCTCGAGGGACGCGCCTACATCCTTGAGACCTGGGACCCGGTGAAACGGTGGAAGGAAGTCCGGGACGGTCTCGTGCGTATCAGCGACCGCTAGCGCCGGGTGGCACTGTTCAGCACCTCGGCGAATCGCAGTGCCATGAACTCGGCGGTGAAAGGGTAGACCCGGTCGTGGTCGACGAGGTCAAGGGATGACCCTTCATCCCATCGCAGCCACAGTTCCTTGAGGATCGAGGCCGTCACGTCGGGTGAGTCGGCGAAGTGGACTCCCGGGACGTCTGCCAACGCGCGGCGCACCTCGGCACGAGGTGATGCTCCTGACACCAACACTCGCTTGCCTGACGCCAGATACTCGTAGGTCTTTGCCGGTATCGGCCCGTCGTCCTGGGCCCACATGAGCAGCAGAGCCAGGTCGCAGTCTGCAAGCTCGCGAGCGACCTGGGCGCGCGGAACGACCCCATGGAAGGACACGAGGCCATCCGGCCCAGCGGCGACGCTTCGATCCTTGAGTCGATCGGAGTACGGCCCGAAGAAGTCGAACCGTATCGTCGCCTCGCGAACCTCGCCCGTCTCGATGAGTCGTCGTGCTGCCTCGAGTACCGGCACCGGGTCCCGGTGCACCCATTCACTCAGCTCACCAAAATGACCGATTCGGAGCGCGGCGGTGCTGCGATTGCCATGTGCCGCCGGCCGGGCCACCGCTCCCGAGGCCACGGTCTCGACGTCCAGTGCGGGGTGACGCACAGAAAGCGAGTCTTGGAGCGGTCGTGTGGCGACGACCACCCGGTCAGCGGTCGCAAGCACCCTCGCCTCGCTCCGCCGGTCGATGGCCCGCCGTACCCGCCCGAATCGGTAGTACGGGTTGTCGGTCCACAGGTCTCGCAGGTCGAGCACGTAGGGCAGATCGAGTGTTCGAGCGAGCCAGGACCCCACGAAGATCGTCGTGGGGGGAGGGGCGCTCGCCAAGACCACGTCGAAGCCCTTCAGGAGGTCGGCGTTGGCTTGTGACCATCGCCGCACCGCTTTCATCCACCCTCGGTACTTGTCCGGATGCTGGAAGACGGCCTCGACGGTGCGCGCGGCCCACCCGGTGAAGCGCGATGCGAGCGTGCCCTTGGTCGCTGCCGCGTGGGCCAGGTTCGCTTCAGGCGCAAGGCCCGCGGCCTTCTTCACGTGTCCGCCAAGCCGCGTGTACCCGATGCTCTCGACGCGATACGGCCCCTGCACCGGGTTGTCGCAGGCGGTGAGAACGAGCACGTCGTGCCCCGCCTCAGACAGCGCGTTTGCCAGCGCATGCGGTCGCATGGCGCCCGGCGTGGTGTCCGGCGGGAAGAAGTGGCTGATGAGAATGATTCTCACGAAGGCGGGTCCATTCACGGGAGTGGGACTACGCCGAATCATGCCACACCACACGCGCCCACAGCCGTCTAAGTGCTACGCTTTCTTGCGCCTGGAAACGACCTGAGGAGCCGCACGTATGGGTTCGACCGCGAAGCGCCCTGCTGTATCCGCCGTCACCGTGGCCATCGTCGCGACGGCGGTGCTCGCGGTCTTGCCGGTCACCGGCTCGTGGGACACGTACGCGGTGAGGTTCGCCGGCGCACTGCTCGCACTGGTCGTGTGGCTCGTGGCTGCGCTCATGGGTGGCCTTCGCCGCCCCGAACGTCAGGATGCGTGGCTGGTGGGCTCGCTCGCGGTCTTCGCGCTGATCGCCATCGTCTCCACGTCGTTGGGGTATGCGCCCATCCAGATGCTCACCGTTGGCAACGGCTACTACATGGGTGCCGTGACCTGGGTGCTCATCGCCGTGTTCGTAGCACTCGCGGCGCTCGCCAAGCCCACCGGAGATCTCCGATCGGGAATGGTGTGGGCGCAGATACCGGTGCTCCTTGCCGGGATCGTGGTCGTGCTCCAGCCGCTCTTTGGTGCAAAGCCCGTGGGCGTGTTCGACACCAGCAACCACGTGGTGCAGGGCTTCTTGATCGCGGCACCGGTGTCGCTCGCCATCGCGCGCGCCGAGAAGGGCGGCCGACGCACGCTCTCGCTCGCCACGGCAGTGGTCGCGATCCTCGCGTGCGTGGTGTCCGGGTCTGTAGCCGGTCTTGGCGCTGCCGGGCTGGAGTTCGTCTTGATCGCGACGCTCGTGCCTGGTCTGCTGGGCATCACCACCGATCGCGGCAAGCGCTCGGCCAAGCGTGGTGCGATCGCTGTCGCGGTGATAGCTGTGAGCATGGCGCTGGTGTTCTCGACGCTTCCCGGGGGCATGGGCAAGGCCGTCCGAAGCCAGCTCTTCGGCTCATCGCTGACCACGAGGCTCTTCCTGTGGCAGCAAGGTGTCGCGATCGGCGCACAGAAGCCGCTTCTCGGGCAGGGTGCCGACGGGTTCGAGGTCGCGGTGCAGCGACGCATGAGCCTGACCGACCCCGGCTCCGCCGAGCAGTTGATCACCGCATGGGAGGCGGCTCCCATCGCTCAAGACCCCCACAGCCTTCCGATCGCCGTGTTCGCCGCCTTCGGCCTTCTGGGCTTGGTTGCTGCAGGCAGCGCGGCATTGGCGTGGATCGCAGGGTTGCGGCGCTTCTTCACCACGGGCCAGGGCTCGCTGCTGAGAAGTGCGTTCGCGGTGGGTGTTGCGGGACTCGCCGCAGCGCAGCTACTGCTTCCAACCTCGCTCATCTGGGGCGCTTACGTCCCGATGATGGTGGGTCTCGCGCTGGTCAGACCCGGCGCAGAGCAGAGCGCGCCCACACCCGCATGGCAGATCTGGTTGGGCAGGCTTGGGGCGGCTGTCGTCGCCGTTGCCGCGATCTTCTTGGCCGTGACCACGGTGCAGGGCGCTGCCGCGTTCGCGGGTGCGACCACCGCGACGGGTGCTCAGCGCGCATCGGCACTCGCGCGTGCTCGCTCGGCACAGCCGTACAACGTGTACTACGAGTTCCTCAAGCTCGATCAGCAGGGTCAGAGCCTTGGCACCGGGCTGGGTGATGCCCGTGCGTTCCAGCGTGCCGTCGACTCCGCCAGCCCGGCGCTCACCACCGACATCCGCTACCTCGTCTTGCTCGTCCGGGACTCGCTCGACCAGGCGTACCTGTCGGGTCGAACTGACCTGACCTGGGAGCGGGCCAAGCTCGCGCGCATCGTGTCAGAGGCGCCGGCGCTGCCAGAGGTCACGATGTTGCGCGCCCAGATGGCGTTGCTGGACGGCGACGGGCCCTCGGCGGAAGCGCTCCTTCTGTCCGTGGGCAAGTACGCCGACAGCCTGCGGCGCTTCGGGCTCTACCGCTACTACTACGCGAATCTCCTGGGCAGGGCCGATCTCGCCGCGCAGATGCGCCAGCAGGCCGGGCTCGACGCCCGTCTCAAGCAGCTGCTCGACGGCAAGCCGCGGCCCGTGGTCAAGCCTGACAACGAGGCGCCGGTGACGCCGTAGGGTCGCGGTCGTCTGCTAGCATTGCCTGTGATCGGCCACGGGACGCGCATTCGCGCGTCGTGGTGACTCGGAAATACCTGTGATGTGACGGAGGGGTCGGCCTAGATGCGTATCCTGGTGACTGGTGGGGCCGGGTTCATCGGCAGCAACTTCGTTCGCCACATGCTCAGCACGTATCCCGATTACGAGATCATCGTGCTCGATGCGCTCACCTATGCGGGCAACCTGGACAACCTCGCCGAGTTCAAGGACGACCCGCGCTTCAGCTTCTGGTACGGCAACGTCACCAACGCCGATCTGGTGCATGAGGTCATGCATCAGGCGACCCACGTGGTCCACTTCGCGGCCGAGTCGCACGTGGCGCGCTCGATCTATGACAACTCACTGTTCTTCGTGACCGACGTGCTGGGTACCCAGACGCTCGCTAACGAGCTCATCAAGTGCGATCACATCGAGAAGTTCATCCACATCTCGACCTCTGAGGTGTACGGCAACGCCCTCACCGAGCCGATGAACGAGGACCACCCGCTCAACCCCATGAGTCCGTACGCGAGCGCCAAGGTGGGCGCCGACCGTCTGATCTACTCGTACTGGGCGACGTGGCAGGTGCCCGCCGTCATCGTGCGGCCCTTCAACAACTACGGGCCGCACCAGCACCTTGAGAAGGCCATACCCCGGTTCATCACATCGGCACTCGATGGCGCACCGCTCACCGTCCATGGTTCCGGCGGTGCAAGCCGTGACTGGTTGTTCGTTGAGGACACCTGCCGAGGGCTTGACGCGATACTGCACGCGCCTCTCGATCCAACGCAGTGCACCACCTACAACCTGGGTACCGGCCGCGACGTCAGCATCGAAGTCATCGCCGAGCAGGTGTGCGACCTGGTGGGCGTCTCTCGCGACCTCATCACTCACATCGGAGACCGCCCCGGTCAGGTGGCACGCCACATCTGTGACGCGTCCCACGTGGCGGACGCGCTTGGCTGGACCCCCTCGGTGACCTTCGAGGAGGGACTCGCGCGTACGGTCGAGTGGTACCGGGCGAACGAGCAGTGGTGGCGCAAGCTCGAGTGGATGAAGGTCGTTCCCGTGCGCACCACAGACGGCAAGGTCGAGCTTCACTAGCTGCACACATCATGCGCGCTGCTACGGCGCGCATGTTGCTCTAACAGCCCTGTTAGAACCGCGGGATCACCGCACGACGCTCAACGGTCCGAAAGGGCATGACCCCGGTGACGGATAGCCCCAAGCAGACGGTCGCACAGCAGGTCAACCAAGCCGACCCGGTGTCGCACTACCTCGTGATCGCGATGTTCACGATGGTGGTGCTCATCCTCACGCTCGCCCTCTACATCGTGGCTGCCGACATCATCAAGCCCGCAGCCCCGCGAAGCCTTGCCGAGAAGCAGGTCTCGATGCTCGAGTCGGTCGTGAAGGAGAAGCCCACGGTCGCCAAGGCCTGGGCGGACTACGCACGTGCGCTCATCGCCGTGGGTCAGTACTCGCAGGCGCAGCGGGTGCTCGATCGCGGCGCCGCGGCGGCCGGCAAGGATTCGTCCGAGATCTTGCTCGAGCGGGCCCGGCTCGCTCGCGCCAAGCATCAGCGCGCTCTGGCCATCAAGCTCACGCACGAGACCATAGACTCGGCGCGCGCTGCTCGCGACAAGGAGCTCGCGGCGCTCGCCAAGAAGCACATCGTCCCCGACAAGCGTGTGGTCAAAGGCGACATCATCGAGGCCGCCGCGATCATGCAAGGCGAGCTCTACTCACAGGAGGGCGACTGGAAGAACGCCGTCAAAGCGTTCGACCTCGCGATCGCCGAGGACCCTACGAGCGCAGACACGCTCATCGAGCGCGGCGCCGCCTACCTCCAGCTCAAGCAGGCCGATGCCGCGGCGGCTGACTTCCGTGCCGCCCTGCGCTACGTGCCTGACTCGGCGCAGGCATCCGAGGGCCTCGCCGAAGCGCTGAAGGCGGGTGCCAAGTGACCGAGCCCGTCAACGACGAGGTCCACGAGCAGACGATCTTGAAGACCCGGGCCGCACGCGAGCGCCTTCGCGTGGGGCTGACAGCCATGTTGCTGCTCCTCATCGCCCTGTTCATCACGCTCGCCATGTTCGCGGTCAAGCTCGCCACCCCGCTGGGTGCGCCGTCGCGCGCCCAGATGCCCCAGGGCATCACCTGGGTGCGTTCCATCTACGGATGGGGGAGCGGGGAGATCCAGCAGCTCTACGCACCCTCGGATGTGGCCATCGCCAAGGACGGCACCATCTGGGTGGCCGACCCCCAGCGCTGGCAGGTGGTGGGCTTCAACCCTGACGGCTCGTTCAAGACCATCCTGCACCGAGGTCCCGGTCGCATGATGCCGCAGACGATCGCGGTCGACGATGCGGACAACGTCTACATCGGCGACTACATGAACAACAAGATCCGCGTGTTCAGGCCGGACAACGTGCAGATCCGCAGCTGGGACACGTCGCTTCCCACGGAGGTCGCCGTGCGAGACGGCCGAGTGGTCGTGGGCATGGTGGGCGCCGTGGGCGTCTACGACGAGAGCGGCAAGCTCCTCACCTTCTGGGGCGGGCGCGGACGTGCGGACAACGAGGTCGATGTGGTGCGCGGTGTCGCCATCGGCGACGACGGAACCATCTACATCTCCGACACCCAGAACCATCGGCTGAAGGCCTACACCCAGACCGGCAAGCTGCTGTGGGTCTACCCCTCCAACGCCGAAGCCGCGCAGATGACCAAGAGCGCCGAGGGCACCGAAGCGCCTGAGCCGCCGTTCCAGATCCCTGCCGGGATGACCTTCGACGGCAAGGGCCGACTGGTGGTGGCGGATCCGTTCGCGTTCCAGCTCGTGGTGGTCGACCCCAAGAACGGGCATGTGATCGCACGCCAGGGACAGTACGGCCAAGACGACGGGTTCTTCTCCTATCCCACGAGCGTCGCGTATGACGATGCCCGTGACTACTTCGCCGTCGCCGACACCGCAAACGACCGCGTTCAGGTGCTGCGTATCCCCGGTAGCGGCGCAGATCCGGTGTCTGCCGTCAGAAGAGCGCTCGTTGGGCCATGGTGGGCATGGCTTTTGCCCTTGATAGCGTTGATCGCGGTGTTGGTCGCCAGGATGATCAGGCGTCGGCGCCGAGACGCGGGTGCAGAAGAGGACGGGCAACCGTCCGCCAGTCCGGACATGGGGTGACCAAAGGGTGTCCTACCCTGCGGGTTCGTCCAACATGTGTCGAATCTCACTTAAGTTAATCCGCAGTCTGTGCGATACTTCACATACGGCATTCGTGCTCGGTATCGGTCTGTTCAGGGGTGCGAGCACCTCGACAAAGCAGTCCGAACCACGGAGAAAGGCCGAGATGCACCACGCCTGCAAGCGGGAGGCGCGGCTGTTTGGCCGCGTGGCCATGACGATGGCGGTCCTGGGGACCGTCCTTCTTGGCGTTCTCGTCTTTGGCGTTTCGCCTGCTCAGGCACGGTATGTCACCTGGTCGACCGCGGGCGCCAACGCCGGCACCGGCGGGCCGCATCAGAACTATCAGCTCGCCACCCAGAAGTGCGGCGTGTGTCACGCGGTCCACAACGCGGCCATCTCGAACTCCACCTCATGGGGTCCTTCTCCCACGGGTTCCGGCGAGACGCAGATGCTGTTGCGCAGCTCCGTCGCGGACGCGTGCACGTACTGCCACATCGACACCAACATCGGCGGCCTGCAGATCTACGGCGGTCTGCCCACCAAGTACGCCACCGACGACGTGTACGGACACAACGGTTCGACGGCCGCCACGTGCGCGGACTGTCACGCGGTCCACGGCGCGGACATCTTCCAGGGCGCCATCGCCCGCAAGATCCTCCAGAAGGGCGGCGCGCCCTCCAACACCAACGGTAACGTCCAGGTCGAGGCGGCAGCTGCCTACTCGGCCATGAACGGCGGCGACCTCTACAACGGCAACGTGAACCTCAACGCGCAGGTCTCC
This sequence comes from uncultured Eubacteriales bacterium, assembly GCA_964403885.1. Lineage (GTDB taxonomy): Bacteria > Actinomycetota > Coriobacteriia > Anaerosomatales > PHET01 > CAYOHY01. The sequence continues at coordinate 32,152 of CAYOHY010000013.1, read as the reverse complement.
GGCTTCTGCACCAAGTGCCACAAGGTGTGGACCGACGCGTCCGAGACCACGATCACCGCCTCCGGCATCTGGCAGGACTCGAGTGGCGCCATGGGCTCGTTCACCAACGCACAGTACAAGGCTCACCCGCTCAAGACCGCGGGTGCGACCTTCTCGGCAAAGGGTGCGAAGTACACGGGCAAGGTCGCATGGGCCAACGCCGAGTACTGCCGCTCCTGCCATGCCGCGGGACTCACCGAGCAGGCCGGCGTCTACACCGGCGTGGTGGTCTCGAGCTTCCCGCACTACACGCCGGCTCGCGCGCGCTTCCTGACCTCCGGGTGGGGCGCAGCTGATGCGAGCGCGACCGCGATGGGCATTGGCAACGCGGTCAACGACCCCAACGAAGACGGCGTGTGCCTGCGCTGCCACCGCAACGGTTCGGCGTCCGGCAACTCCACCGCCGGAGTGGGCATCGGATTCTGATCCGTGGCTCCCTCGTGGGTGTGTGAGATCGCGTGAACGAGCAGACGGAGTCCGTCCTTGCCACGATGCGCGAAGCCGTGCTCGCCCCATCGCTCAACAGACCGCTTGCCGCCGCGGTCATGGGACTCGTCTTTCTGGGCTTCCTTATCACCGTGATACTCGTCGCGCTGTGGGTCTTCAGACGTGACCGAGACGAGTAGTCTCACCACGAGGCTCTGGTACACTGCTTTGACCGTAACGGCACCCTTGGCCGCGCATCATCGAAGGGAAGCGTCATGAAGTTCTCCGGCTCCGCCCACAAGTACGGTCGCGACATCGACACCGACGTCATCATCCCCGCTCGATACCTCAACACGAGCGATCCTGCGGAGCTCGCGAAGCACTGCATGGAGGACCTGGACGCCGGATTCGTGGGCAAGGTGGAGGCCGGTGACATCCTCGTCGCCGAGGAGAACTTCGGCTGCGGCTCGAGCCGTGAGCACGCACCCATCTCGATCAAGGCCGCCGGCGTGAGCGTGGTCATCGCGAAGAGCTTCGCGCGCATCTTCTACCGCAACGCCATCAACACCGGTCTGCCGATCATGGAGGCCCCCGAGGCCGTCGACGGCATCTCCAACGGCGACAAGGTCGAGGTCGACGCCGATACCGGCACCATCACCAACCTCACCACGGGCGAGACCTACACGGCCCAGCCGTTCCCGCCGTTCGTGAAGGACATCATCGAGAAGGGTGGACTCATCGAGTCCATCAAGGAGAAGGTGGGCCGGTAGCGGTTCGCACCGCCACACGCCATGGCCCGCGCACAGACTCTTGCCGACAAGCGTCCGCGCCCCTCGATAGGGGCTTGGGCGCTTTTCGCTTCCTCGGCCGTTGGGCTCTTGGTGGGCCTGTCGCCCTTTGGCTCGATGCGCCTGACGGCGCTGCCCATGTTCTCGATGGCGATCACCGCCCTTGCGGCGGTCGCGTGGATGCGCGCAGATGTGCTGGTCGCGGCCGCACGCCGCTGGCGCGTGTTGTGGGCCGCGGCGGCCGTGCTCGTCGTGGCACTGGTGTCGGCGCTCGCATCAGGACGCGTGTTCTCGGCGTTGTGGGGCGCTCCGGGCAGCGCGCTGGGGTGGTTCGAGGTGGCGTGCGCGTTCGTGGTCGTCTTCGCCGCGTCGACGCGCATGCCCGACATCCGTGCGGCGCTCGTCGCGGCGGCGCCGTGGGTCATCGGCGTGGAAGCGGCGGTCGCGCTGTATCAGTCATCGATCGGCATACACCAGGCCGGTACCCTGTCGAACTCGTCGTACCTCGCAGAGGTGCTCGTGCTCATGGTGCCGTTGCTGGCCGTGGGGTTCGATCGGCAGTCCGCGCAGGGGCGCTGGATCCGCCTCGCGCTCGCGGTGCTCGCGATTGGCGTCGCGATGCTGGGTGGCGCCCGTGTGGGCCTCGTGTCGCTGGTTGCGTGGTTCGTCTACGAGGCGGTGCGCGGTGATCTGCTTCTGGGCGTGAGCCGGCGCACGCGCCGTGTGGGCGCCGTCGTGGGTGCGGCTGCGGTGCTCATGGGCGGCGCGATCGCGTATCGCTCGGGCGGAGCAGGTGCTGCCGAGTTCGTGTCCGACCGCGCGTCTCGCGTCATGGCCGCCCTTGGGGGACTGGCCCAGCGACCGCTGCTGGGGTGGGGCCCTGACGGGTTCTTCAACGGTGCCGCGGCACACGCGAGCGCAGACCTCGTTGCCGTCGCAACACCCGGCTTTGGACAGATCGCGGCCGACCCGCACAACGTGGTGGCAAACGTGCTCGTGTCACTGGGCATCCTGGGTGCGGCGGCGGTCGCATGGCTCGTCGCCGAGTGGGTCCGCACCTGGGGCCACCAGCGAAGCGCCGGATCGTTCGAGCGAGCGTGGGCATGGGCGGTGGGGCTGTTCGTGGTGCAGGCGCTCTTCGCGCCGGCCGCGTTGCAGGTCTTGCCGCTCGCAGCGGTCGTGGCCGGGGCGTCGCTCAGGCCGGAGCGCACGACCGGTGATGCGCCCGCCTCGTGGCTGACCGTGGCCACACGCGTGCTGTGCGCCATCGTGGCGTTCGCGCTGTTGGCCGTCTCCCTCGTACAGCTGGGCTCCGGCCGAGAAGACCGACCGCACGGTTCGAGCCCGCAGTCGGCGCAGCGCGCCGCAGAGACTCTGCGACTCGACCCCTGGCTCTACTACTACGCGTCGCTCGAGTGGGCGTATGCTGCCTCGGCCAACCCGGCGATCTCCGTGGACAGGCCCGACTTGGCGGCGATCCGGCGCGCAGTGGCGCTCGAGCCGTCGAATCCGGTGTATGCCACAGAGCTTGCACGCACGCTTGCCGCCTACGGTGAGCCACGTGCCCAGGTGAGCGCGGCCTTCGAGCGGGCACAGAGGCTCTTCCCGCTGTCTCCGGACGCGCGCTCGAGCTACGCGGAGTACCTGCTCGCGAGCGGTGACGCGCAGGCCGCCAAGCGCGAACTCGAGCGAGGTGGCGCGATTCGCGCAGGAGTGCTGCTCAAGACCGCCGCCACGGTGTACCGTGAGCTGGGCGACACGGCACTCGCCGACGAGTATGACCGCAAGTATCAGCACTACCTGACCTCGACATCGACGGAGTAGCCGCACGTATGTGGATCCGCATCCTCAAAGGCGTCGTCTACCGCAACCGCGGGTCCTTCGCGCTCACGCTGCTCTCGGCTGTCGTGGGCGCGACGCTTGTCGCCAGCCTCGGCTCGCTCGCCCTGGGCATCTCGGCGAAGATCTCGGCTGAGCTCAAGAACTACGGCGCCAACATCCTCGTGAAGCCCGCGGGTGCGACACCCTTGTCGGAAGACGAGCTCGCGGCCGTGAAGTCCACCATCTTCTGGCGCTACAACATCGTGGGGATCACGCCGTACCTGTACTCGGATGGCGTGATGACCGGCCCCGGTGGCCAGGCGTCCGCGCTCGTGGCGGGCACGTGGTTCGACAAGCCGGTGGGGGACAAGGGTGACTTCACCACGGGTGTGCGCACCACCAATCCGTTCCTACGCGTTCAAGGCGAGTTCCCGCCTGACTCGGTGGCGCCCACTGCGCTCGTGGGCCGTCGCGTCGCCGAGCGTATCGGCGTCAAGCCGGGAGACATCATGCGCGCGCGCCTTGGCTCGCGCGAGGGTACCCTCGCCGTGACCGGCATCATGGAGTCCGGTGGCGTGGAGGACGAGCAGGTCTTCGTGCCGCTCGACTTCTTGCAGGTGGCCACCAACAGGGACGGCCAGGTCTCGCAGGCGCTGGTCTCGGCGGTGACGGTGCCGCTCGACGACTTTGGGCGCCGCGATCCCAAGACCATGACCAAGCGTGAGTACGACAAGTGGTACTGCACCGCGTACGTGACCTCGGTGTCCACGCAGGTGCAAGAGACCGTGAAGGGCTCGACCGTGCGTCCCATCTGGCGTGTGGTCGAGGCCGAGGGCAAGGTGCTTGGACAGCTCTCGTGGCTCGTGTACGCACTCGTGGGGCTGACCATCGTCGCCGCGTCTTTGGCGGTGTCCACCACGCTCATGAGCAACGTCATGCGCCGCCGCAAGGAGATCGGCCTGCTCAAGGCCATCGGCGGCGAGCCTCGTCAGGTGGTCGCGATCTTCCTCGTGGAGGCCGGCTCCATCGGCGTGCTCGCCGGTGTGATCGGCTGGGTGCTGGGACGCGCGCTGGCGAGTTACTTGGGCCAGGCGGTGTTCGGCTCCCCGTTCGAGTTTGGCCCGCAGCTGTTCGCCCTGTCGCTCGTCTCGTCGCTGGTGGTGACGCTCGTGGGTGCGTGGCTGCCGCTGCGTGAGGCACTGAGCGTGCCGGCGGGCGAGGTGATGCGCGGATGAGCGGCGCACGTCTTCGCTACATCATGCGGGTGCTGTCGGCCTCGGTGCTCAACCGCCGCTCGCGTCTCATGCTCGTGATCGCTGCGCTCACGCTGGTCTCGATGCTCGCCACCACGCTCGTGGTGGTGTCGCAGGGGGCGGGCAAGCAGCTGGGTGAGGGCCTCAAGATGTTTGGCGCCAACGTCACCGTCGCACCCCCGGTGCGTGCGACCGGGGCAGGCGGAATCGAGACCGGTTCACTCGACAGCTTCCTCGACGTGCGTCAAGTCGAGCCCGTTCTGTCCGCGACGCCGGGAGTGGAGTCGTTCTCGCCCCGTGTCGAGCTCCCTCAGGCGGTCAACGGCGTGGACTCGCGGCTCGTGGGCATGCCGCTCGCCGAGATGGAGACGGCCAAGTGGAAGCTGACCGGAGCGCTTCCCGCGAGTGGGCAGGTCCTGGTGGGCCGTGACCTGGCCGCGCGGCTGGGGATCGGTGCCGGCGCGATCATCGTGCTGGGCGACGTGAAGGCGCCTGTGTCGGGCGTGGTGGAGACCGGCGCTGCGGAGGACGACCAGGTGCTGAGTCTCATCGACGACGCCAAGACCCTCACGGGTGGCGGCGTGTCGCGCTATCTCGTCCGCGTGGACCCCGAGGCTCTCGACTCAGTGGTGACACAGCTCCAAAAGCAGCTTCCTCAGCTCGAAGTGCGCACACTGCGCCAGGTCGCCGAGTCCGAAGGCCGTCTGCTCGATCGCGTGGCCGTGCTGCTGCTGGTGGTCACCATCGGTGTCGCGGTCTCTGCCGCCATCGCCGTGGGCACCACGCTCAACCTCGTGGTTCTCGAGCGCGGCGAGGAGATCGGCCTGCTGAAGGCGATGGGCGGCACCTCGGGGCTCGTGGTGAGCTACTTCCTGCTCGAGCAGGTCTCCTCGGCGCTCGTTGCGGGGCTTGCCGGTGCGGTGCTGGGCACGCTTGCGGCCCAGGCGGTCTCGCTGTCGGTCTTTGGCGCGCCCCTGCCCTTCACGCTCATCGGGATCCCGGTGGGCGTGGGCATCTCGCTCGCGATCGTCCTTGTGGCCGGTGCCGTCCCGGTGGTCCGCGCCTCGCGCGTCGAGTCCGCCGAGGCGCTGCGGGGACTGTGACGTGACCGCCGCGCGTGGCCGCATCGAGGCGGCCGGCTGGTTCGCGGTGGCCTCGGCGGCTCTGGGAGGCGTGGCGGTGCTCGTGCCGCGCTGGCTGTTCCCCGTGTGCGGCTTCTCCGGAGTGCCGGGCGTCATGCGCTGTGCGCACACCCCGGGATGGGCGATGACCGCCGGCTGTGTGGCGGTGGCAGGGGGAGTGACCGCGGCGATCGCCACCACGCGGCAGGCGCGGATCACCGGTGCCGTGCTCGCGGTGGTCGGCAACGCGCTGGTGGTCGCGGTCCCGCTCGTGCTGGCGCCCGTGTGCGGCTCCGAGGCGATGCCGTGCCACTACGGGACGCTTCCGGCTCTCGTGGCGGTGGGCGCGGCCGGCATCGCGTGCGGTGCCGTCTCGCTCGTGCTGTTCGCGCGCACGGCAGCGCCGGTGGGTGACGCCCGATGAGGCGCTACTTCCCACTGCTGTGGGCCGATCTTCGACACCACGCGGATGCCGCGCTCGCCGTGGCGGTCGCGGTCGCCATCGCCGCTGCCACCGTCTCGTTCGCGGTCGCGATGGGGCAGGGGGCCACGGGAGCGCTCCGGACCGGGTTGTCTCGGCTGGGCGCGGACCTTGCGGTGGTCCCGCGGGGCGGCGGCGAGGGGCTTCGCTCGGCGCTTGTCTCCGGCGCGCCTGAGGCCACCTATCTGCCTGACCCTTCCGACGTGGTCCGCTCGACGCCCGGCGTGACGGCCGCCACCGCGCAGCTGTTCGTGCAGTCAGCCGACGCGGCGTGCTGTGACGAGGGCGACGTGCTGCTGGTGGGCATCGACCCGGCCACCGACTTCGTGGTCTCGCCCTGGGTGCTTGCCGGCAAGCCCATCGCTGACGGTGACCTTGCGGCAGGGGCTGCCGTGAACCGCTCCGTGGGCATGCCCATCAGGCTGTTTGGCGAGCGTTTCGAGACATCCGCCCAGCTCGCACGCACGGGGTGGGGCTACTTCGACCGTGGTGCGTTCATCTCGCTCGACTCGGCGCGCAAGACCGCACAGGCGAGCCTTGTGCGCGACGAGGTCGTCGACGTGCGTATCCCCGCGGGCCAGGTGTCCGTGGTGTTCGTGAAGGCCGACTCGCCGGCCACGGTCGCTGCCGCGTTGCGCGAGCGGCTCCCCGATGCCGACGTGGTCGAGCTGGGCGCCGTGGGCACGGGGCTTCGGCGTGCGGCCGAGGCCGCGACTCGCGTCGCGGTGGGCGTGAGCGTGCTGGCCGTGCTGGCCGCCGCGGCGCTCGTCGCCGCGATGGTCGCCGCCGCGACCGGACGGCGCAGGCGCGATCTTGCGCTGATGCGCGCCATGGGGGTCTCGAAGCGCGGTGTCGTGGGTGCGGCGGTGTGGCAGGTGGGCGTGATCGCCGCGCCATCGGCGGTCGCGGGCGCGGTCATGGGGTTGGGCGCCTGCGCGCTGTTCGCCGGCTGGTTCACCTACCGGGCAGGGATACCGTTCACGCCCATGCCCTTGGGCGCCTCGGTGGTGTTGTGCGTGGCGCTGGGTGCCGCTTCGACGCTCGTCGCGGCCGCAGCCGCCGCGATACCCGCCGCGCGCGCCGCGTCGCGCGACCCCTACGAGGGGGTGCGCTCGTGAGCGCTTCGGAGATGATGCACGCCGCCGAGGCGATCGGCCGGATCGCCTGCGAGAACGTGACGCACGAGTGGCACGGGCGCGCGGGAACGCACACCGCGTTGGCCGACGTGTCCATCGACGTGAGCCGGGGCGAGCTCGTGACGATCTCGGGGGCGTCGGGCGCGGGCAAGACCACGTTGCTGACGGTCATCGGCGCTCTCACGCGGCCCACCGAGGGACGCGTGTTCCTGGGCTCCACCTACGCATGGGGGCTGCCCGACACCGAGCTGTCCGCCATGCGCGCGGGGGCGCTGTCGTTCGTGTTCCAGCGGGCGGACCTGCTCGGCTCGCTCAGCGTGCTTGACAACGTCGCGCTCTCGCCGCTGCTCAGGGGCGCGTCTCGTGAGGCTGCCGCCCAGCTCGCGACCGAGGCGCTCGAGTCGCTCGGACTGGGGTCGAGGGCGCAAGCGCTACCCGACGAGCTGTCAGGCGGGGAGCGTCGGCGTGCCGCCCTGGCCAGAGCCATCGCGTCGCAATCCTGCTTCGTCATCGCCGATGAGCCCACCGGTGACCTTGATGCCCGCTCCGCAGCTTTGGTGCGCGACGCACTCGGCGCGCTTGTCGAGCGCGGATGTGGCATCGTAGTAGCAACACACGATCTCGAGCTCGCCGCCCACGGGCACCGGCGTCTGGTGCTCACTGAAGGGAGACTGACCGATGGTTCAGCGTGACGTGGCCGATCAGGCCTCGGCACCCTCCGTGTTCATGCGCGAGGCGTCCAAGTACTACGGCGACACGGGTGCGCTGAAGGGCGTCGATCTCGAGGTGGTTCGCGGCGAGTGGGTCAGCATCATGGGCCCCTCGGGCTCCGGCAAGTCCACCCTGCTCTCGCTCATCGGGGGACTGACTCGCTGCACCGACGGCGAAGTGGTCGTCGACGGCGTGGACATCTCCGGGCTCGACGAGAAGGGGCTCGCGCGATTCCGCCGCGAGCACGTGGGCTTCATCTTCCAGGCACATCATCTGGTGCCGTACCTCTCGGCGCTCGAGAACGTGATGATGGCGCAGTTCCTCCACTCGGTACCCGATGAGCGCGAGGCGATCGAGGCGTTGCGTAAGGTGGGCCTTGAGCATCGCCTGCGTCACCTCCCAGCCCAGCTCTCCGGTGGCGAGCAGCAGCGCGTGGGCATCGCCCGTGCGCTCGTGAATCAGCCGGGCCTGCTCCTTGCCGACGAGCCCACCGGCTCGCTCGATCGCGACAACGCGCGCGTGGCCCTCGAGCTGCTCAAGGAGCTGCGCGAGGAGGAGCGCTTCACCGTGGTAGTGGTCACCCACGACCCGTGGGTCGCCGAGTGGGGCGAGAGAAGCGTCTTCCTCGAGGACGGACGCATCGTGGATTCGCCTGACGCGGCGGTGTGCCTGTGATCGACGCGCTGCAACAGGGCGCGTGGCGCGCGCTGCCAACGCTGCTGGTGCTGGTGCCGGTGTTGTTGCTGGTGCCGTCCAAGGAGCGCGTGGCGTGGCTCGGCATCGCCATCGGCTCGGTGGTCACCGGCGCGTTGCTGTGGTGGATGCCGTTCGTGGACGGTGCGGCGCTCAAGCTGAGCGTCTTGCGAGGTAACACTCTGCTCGCGTGTGCGCTGCTGATCGCGGCGTTCGCGCTGGGGATGACGCACCTGGCTGAGCGTGCGGAGTTCCACCCGTGGGCGCGCCGTGTCCTCATCGGCGTGTTCTTCGTGCCGTTGTTCATGCTCGATGGGGTCGCGCTCGCCGACCAACTGAGGCAGATCGCGTTTCTCAAGACGAGCGTCGTGCCCTACATCCTGGGCATGCTTCCCGTCGCGATCGCGTTTGCTGCCACGTTGCCGCTCGTGAAGCTCGCCGAGCGCGTGGGCGCTCGCCGGTTCCTCGCATGGTGGAGCGTCGCGCTGTACCTGATCGCGGTACGCGCCGTGTTCGAGGCCTACCTCATGTCGTCACTCGAGGGCATCATCGCGCGCGCCATGCACGACGGCGTGCACGCGGTGATCATGCTGACGCTGCTTCCCGATCACCCGTTTCTCACCGGCCTGCTGTTCAACCTCATCGGACTGACGTTTGCCAAGGGGACGTCGATCCTGCTCAACGTGCTGCTGTTCGGCGGTGCCGCGGCGCTCCTGATGGCGACCACCTACTTCGCTCCGCTGCCGGTGCACGCCGGCCTCAAGGTGGCCGAGAGGCGCTCAGCATGGGCCGCCGAGCGCAGGCGGCGATGGGCGGTCGCGGTCCCGGCGGCGATCGCGCTCGTCATGCTCTCGGGGCTCGCGGTTCGCGCTGCGACGTTCCAGGGCAAGCCGGTCGCGCCCGAGCGTGAAGAGCTGACGGTCGTGACCGACGCCTCCGGCGCCAACGTGGGCCAGATCGACCCTGCGACGCTCTCAGACCAGAAGCTCCACGTGTACACCTACGACTCCGGTGGAACTCAGATCCGCCTCGTGGGCGTCCAGCTCCCCAACGGGCGCCCGGTGGTGTGTCTTGACGCATGCCTCGTGTGCGCGCCGGACGGGTACGCGCAGCTGGGCAAGGACCTGTTCTGCCTGTACTGCGGCACGCCCATCCCCATCGACACCGTGGGGCAGCCGGGCGGCTGCAACCCGGTTCCGGTCCAGACGACCTCGAAGGACACCAAGTTGTACGTCGATCTCGACAAGGCCGTCGATCTGTGGGCGCAGGTGACGAGGGGCAAATGAGAAGAGCTCTCGAGATATTCGCTTCTCGTGCCGTGACGCTTGCGTTGTTCGTCTCGGCGGCGCTGACCTACGTGACCTACCTCGTCTTGTCCGGTGGTCAGCTCATCACCCTCACCCAGGGCGTCGATGTGCTGGCCGGCGGCAGCGACGTTCCGCACCTGATCGCGACGTCGCGCGTCTGGGCGGCGTTCGTCGCGGTGCTCATCGCGCACGTGCTTGCGCTCATCGTCGTCCGAGTCCTGCGCTCGCTCGAGGACCCGGACCCCGAAGCGGTCACCGCCGAGGACATCCTGGCGCGCACCGGCTCGTACACGGTGGTCACACCCGCGCCCGCGTGGGTCGAGGGCGCCCAGGGCGTCCTCACCGAGACGTGGTACGCGCAAAGCGAGGATCAGGACCGGGCGGTCTTTTGGACGAGTCGCCACGTGATCGCACGTGACGCTTGGCGGTTCGCGGTCTGGCTGCTCGTCGTGGCGGCGTTCGTGTCGATGCTCACGCGCGAGGCTGCATACGTGAATCTGGGTGACGGCCAGTTGGTACAGGCTCCGGTGAAGGGGCAGATGTACCGCTATGACTGGCGCTTCCCTGCCAAGCAGGATGTCGCCATCGACGGCGATGCCCTCGGCATCGTGCAGGGGTCCATCAGGCCCGGCCTGGACGCAGCCATGAAGCCGGCACCACAAGGCTTCCTCGCCCGTCCTGCGACCGCCGACGTCGTCTTGGGGAACCCCGCCGAGGCGGCCGTCAAGGTGGGCATGTGGCCGCCTGCGGTGATCCATGGGCGGTTCGTGTCGATCACCGAGATGGGCATCGCGCCGCACCTCGTGATCACCCGAGGTGACCAGACGCTGTCAGACAAGTACGCGACCACCGCCATCATGCCGGGCGGCCAGAACATCGATCGCGTGCAGCCCGAGTCCTTCGGGTACATGGTCGAGTTCACCGCACTGCCGGGACCTCTTGTGCCCAACGGCACCTACAACGCGGTGGTCGTGGGACCGGGCGGCAGTGAGATCGCATCCGGACTCGTGGGTGCCGGAGCATCGCTTGTGGTGTCGGACACGGTGATCGCCGTCCCGGACACGCAGTGGTGGGTGGGTCTGTCGGTGGTCAAGGATCCGGGCGTGTGGATCGGACTGGTGGCGCTGGTCCTGCTCGTCGTGGCCATCGGCCTGCGCGCGTGGGTCGCCTTCGAGGGCTGGGAGCGCTACTCGTTCGCGCTCGCCGCCACCGAGCACGGGCCTCGACTCTACATCGGGGTCGACGCGTCGCTGTTCGCCAGACGCCGCGCCGAGGCACGCCTGCGTGAGCTTGCCCGAATGCTCGACCGGGCACGTACTCAAGAGCGCGGATAGCGGCCGCCGTGCCTGCGTCTGAGCACGAAGCACACGGGTCCTAGTGCTACACTACCCGCACTTTTCGTTGCCACCTTCTGTGCCTGGAGGAACCTTGATGAGCGAGCGCACCTTCCGCATCTGCCTGTTGCCGGGTGACGGCATCGGTCCTGAGATCACCGCCGAGGCCGTGAAGGTGCTCGACGTGCTGGGCGAGCGCTTCGGCGCATCGTTCGTCTACGAGGAGGCGCTGCTCGGCGGAGCTGCGATCGACGCGACGGGCTCGGCGCTTCCCGATGCCACGCTCGAGGTCGCGCATCGCGCCGACGCCGTGTTGCTCGCCGCCATCGGCGGTCCCAAGTGGGACACCACCGACCCCGAGAAGCCCCGCCCCGAGCAGGGTCTGCTGGGCATCCGCAAGGCACTTGGCCTCTACGCCAACCTGCGCCCGGTCAAGATCTTCGACGCCCTGCGCGGCGCGTCCACCCTCAAGCCCGAGTTCCTCGAGGGCGTCGACATGCTGATCGTCCGCGAGCTCACCGGCGGCCTGTACTTTGGCGACCGCGCACGCGACTACGACGTCGAGGGTGCGGGGGAGAACGGCGCCGCGGGCATGCGCGCCTACGACACCATGGACTACCGCGAGTTCGAGATCGCGCGTATCGCGCGCACCGCGTTCGAGGCGGCTCGTACCCGCGGCGGCAAGGTCCACTCGGTGGACAAGGCCAACGTGCTTGAGACGAGCCGTCTGTGGCGCGAGGTCGTGCACCGCGTGCACGCGGCCGAGTTCAGCGACGTCGAGCTCGTCGACCAGCTCGTCGACAACTCGGCCATGCAGCTCATCCGCTGGCCGGCCCAGTTCGACGTCATGGTCACTGAGAACATGTTCGGAGACATCCTCTCCGATGAGGCCTCCATGCTCACCGGGTCGCTCGGCATGCTTGCGAGCGCGTCGCTGGGTGACGGCACCGCGCTCTATGAGCCCAGCCACGGCTCCGCTCCCGACATCGCCGGCCAGGGCATCGCGAACCCGCTCGCCATGCTGCTCTCAGTCGAGCTGATGCTGCGCTACAGCTTCGAGATGCACGACGCCGCCGACGTGCTTGCCGCCGCGATCGAAGCGGTCCTCACCGAGGGCTGGCGCACCCGCGACATCGCCGACGACTCCACGCCCGCCGATCGCATCGTGGGTACCGCCGCGATGGGCGACCTGCTGGCCGAGCGTCTGCAGGCGTAGACATGGGTGCCCGCAAGGCCGCCATAGCACCTGAGCCCGCGCCGCAGACCATCGACTGGTCCGCTGCGGCGCTCATGGGCGTGTGCCTGCTGGGGCTGGTGTCGATCTATGGCACGAGCATCCAAGCCGAGGCGGTCGATGCGGGCGCGATCGTGTTGGGTGTCGCCGGCGTGCTTGGTGCCGGCGTCGCGCTCCTCGAAGGCGCCAGAGCGGTTCCCGGCTCCCGGTTGGGCTGGTCGTGGACCGGATTCCTTGCGTGGGCACTGCTCGCCGGCGCCGTTTCCGGCCGTGTCTGGGCCTCACTGGTGGGCGAATCCACCAGCTCACTGGGCTGGACCGCGTTCGCCGCGCTCACCGCCGTAGCGGTGGCCGCCGGTTCGCTGCGCGGTGCGCTTCGTACCCTGCAGGTGGTCGCGCCGTGGATCGTCGCCGTCCAGGTCACGGTCGTCTTCGTCCAGCTGATGGGCGACAAAGACCCCGCCGGAACGCTTCCCAACTCGACCTATCTGGGCGAGGCGCTCCTGCTGGCCCTTCCGTTCCTCATGCCGGGCCCGGCGGATACGCCCGTGTGGCAGCGCAGGCCTCGCCTCATCCTCTCGGGGCTGAGCGTGCTCGCCTTGGCGGCCGCGGGATCGCGTGTGGCGGCCGTGATGGCGGCCGCGTGGCTCGTCTTCTGCCTCGTACGCCGCAGTGACATCGCGCCGCATCTGCGCCGTTGGGTGGCGCTGGGTGTGGTGGTCGCCGTGCTGGCCGCGGGCCTTGTCTTCGCCCGCGGTGAGGTGCTGGGGTCTCTCGGCGCGAACACGCTGGGCGAGCGGCCGGCGATGTGGAAGGCCGCGGCACTCGCCGTCGCTCAGCGTCCCGTGACGGGATGGGGCCCCGACGGCTTCGTCGCCGGAGGCGCATCGGTCACCACCTCCCAGATGGCACGCACCGGCCCCATCCTCATCTTCAGGCCGGGCGCCGTCGACCCCCACAGCGCGCTCGTGTGGGTCGCGGTGTCGTGCGGCGTGGTGGGGTTGGCGCTGTTCCTGTGGTTCCTCGTCGAGGTCGCGCTGCTCTTCTTCGCCCGTGCTCGTGCGGGGGAGGACGTGACCGCCGGCGCGTGGGCGCTTGGTGGCGCGTTCGCCGTCATGCTCACCGCGCCGGCCGCGATCGAGGTGCTCCCGCTGATGGCGTTCGTCTTCGGCGTGGCGATTCTCGGCCGGGAAACCGATGAAGAAGCCGCTCCCGCGACCACCGCCGTGCGGGTGGGCGGCTATGCACTGCTTGCCGTGCTGGCGCTTGCCTCGGCGCTGCTCGTCGCCAACGCCTCGGCGCGACGCCCCTTCGAGTCGGTGGGGCCCAAGATCTCGCCGCCCAAGGCCGCGGCTGCGATGCGCACGGCCGCGCTGTGGTCGTTCGACCCGCATCTGGCCTACCTCGCCTCGCTGCACTCCGGGTACCTGGGTGCGGTCGACCCCGCGGTGGCGGCTGCCAAGCCCGACTTCGCTCTCATCGAGCGGGCGGCCGCCCTCGACACGCGCAACCCCTTCTTCGGCCTCGAGCGCGCGCGTACGCGCAAGTACTACCTCCAGCCTCCGGCGTCGGTCGATGAGGCGTTCGCCGATGCGTTCCGACGCTGGCCGGCCTACCCGGTCGCGCACGCCGAGTACGCCGCCTATCTCGCTGATCAGGGCCGTCTCGAAGAGGCCCGCCGTCAGCTCGCGCTCGCACAGCTCGTCAACGACAAGGATCCCGACCGCCTCGCCGCCATCAAAGCCGCCGAGAAGATACTCGGGGCCGCGCCGGCAGGTGACGGACAGTGAGCGACGAAGGCGTCGGCACATATGATCCGGGGCTCGAGGACTCGCCTGTCGCGGTAGCCCCTGTAGCCCGGGGCCGCGACTGGGGATGGACAATCCTGCTCGCCGGGATCGCGCTCATGCCGTTCATGCTCGACAGCGTGACGTGGGCGGGCGTGAGCCATCGGCTGTTCTATTCGCCCGCGACGTTTGCCCAGGCGATGACCGCCCAGGCGTTCGTGGCGGTCTCCTTGGCCATCTGGGCGTGGGGCCTGTTCTCCGGCGCTCGCTCTGTCCGATGGCACAAGGCCCTGTGGGTGCCCGCCGCCTACGTGCTGTGGGCGTGCGTGTCCACCGCGGTGTCGGTGAGCCGAGGCACAGCCGTCATCGGCGCCTACACGCGCTCTGAAGGGCTGCTGGCGCTTCTCACCATGGCCACCGCGGGCTTTCTGGTCGTGCAGTATGCCGACGGCGCGAAGCGCATAGAGGCCCTGCTCGCGACGATCTCGTCGGCGTGCGCGGTGGTGTCGGCCTACGGCGTCGCGCAGTCCCTCGGGTTCGATCCCATCCCGTGGGGAATGGTCGCGTGGGGTTCGCATCGCTCCTTCGCCACCATGGGCAACCCGGACATGTTCGGTGCGCTGTGCGTGCTGGGCCTGGGGGTCTCCCTGGGGCTCGCGCTCGCCTCACGGCATGGCCGCGGTGCTCACATCTGGTGGTGGGTCGCCTCGACCCTGTGCGCGGCCGGGGCGCTGACGTCGCTGTCGCGCGCGGCGTGGATCGGCGGCGTCATCGTCGCTGTGGTCGTCGTCGCGCTCTCGCTCAAGGTCCGCGTCGAGCTGCGACGCATCGATGTGATCGCGATCGTCGGGATGCTCGTGGTGCTGTGCGCGCTGGGTGCCGTGTCCGCCACCGCATCGTCTGCCGATGACAACGTGGTGCAGCGTGCCGCTTCGACGCTGCAGGGTGGCTCGCGCAACACCACCGGCCGCGTCGAGATCTGGCGCATGGCGCTCTCTTCGGTCGCTGCCAGGCCCATCACCGGCTACGGCCTCGACACCTTCGCCGTAGCCACGGAGCCGCACCGCACGGAGGCGATGGCCCGCATCGTGTCTCCTACCGTCATCCAGGACAGCGCGCACGACTTCGTCTTGCAGTCGGCGGTCGAGACCGGCGTGCCGGGCGTGGTGCTGTGGCTCGGCTCGCTGGTCGTCGCCGCTGCACTCGGGTGGCGTGTGATCGCCGGTTCGCGGGGAAGCGCGAAGGGGCCGCGGCTGGTCTACGCGGGTGCGTGGGCGGGGTGCGCCGGTTTCCTCGGCGCGTCGTTGTTCACGCCGTCGCACGCCGTGAGCTCGCTGTACCTATGGTGTCTGCTCGCCGTGATGATCGCTCCTTGGTGTGCCCCGCGGCCCGCCATGGCGCGCTCGGCAACGGTGGGCGTGTCTGTGGCGGTGATGGTCATGGCCGCGGTGGCGCTCACAGGGGTAGGCGTGCTGGCCTCGGCGGATCATCGCGCTGCCATCGCGACCGATGAGGCTCGCAACACCCTTGAGCGTCAACTAGCTGCCGATGCGGCGATGAGGCTCGACCCGCTGAGCGCCGAGTACGCCGCCGTGGCCGCACGTGTCTACGGCGCGCGGGCGGTGGCGCTGATGGGCGAGCAGTCCACTCCCGAGGCCGTCCGTGCCGCGTTCGACCAGGCCGTGGCCGCCGCAAAGAGGTCGGTGCACATCGAGCCCACGAACCCCCGACGCCTCACCGTGCTCGCGAGTCTGCTGTACCTGGGCGCCGACCGCGTCGACCCGGCGTTGCGCAGCCAGGGCCTTGCCGCGTCCGCGCGCGCGACCCGCCTGTCTCCCAACGACATGGAGGCTGCGTACTGGTATGCGCGCGGTCTTGCCTACGGTGACCAGCGTGTGCGGGCGGCCAAGATCCTCAAGCGCGTGCTGAGCCTGCGACCCGACTACGTCGAGGCGTCCGTGCTGCTCTCCGACATCTACGTGGCCGATGGCGACGTCGCCGCCGCCAAGCGGGTCTTGGAGCAGGCAGCCGACAATGTCGACGACGCGCGCCTCACCTCAGCGCTCGAGGCGTTGCCGGCGTCACGCTGATCGATGCGTCGCCTCAGCGGCCCTCGGCGATGGGCGTCAGAGCCGCCCGTTCGCTGTCGCCGATGCGGCCTTCGAGTGCCCTTCGGGCGTAGGCCGCAGCCTCCTCATCGCGCCCCAGCCGCTTGGCCTCGAGCGCGCCGAGTGCGTCCCACAGCGTGGTCGCGGGATCGGCCTCGCGGCCGCGAGCGAGCGTCTGCTCGAACGCGGCCCACGTGTCCGTCCCTGAACCGCGCGAGACCGCCTGGTCGTAGAACAGCGAGTTCAACGCGAGCGATACGTGCCACCGCTGTTGGTCGTTGGTGAACGCCGAGAAGTCCAGCGGGGCGATCGCGCCCGCCGGCGACGCCAGCTGCGCGGCGACGGACTGCGCTGCGAACGCGGGGTCACGCCATGCGACGTAGAGCGCCGAGAGCTCCTGGGCGCTGGGCGTGGTCGAGCGCGCGTAACGCATCTCGGCGTTGAGCCCGGGGGCGCACGCGACCACGATGCCTGCGCACAGCACGGCACACGCCCACGGCAGTGCCGCGCGGGTCATCACGGGAAGCCGGGCGGTGTCGTCGGCATCGCTCGCCGAGAGTCCTGCGCCGAGCACCGCGCCCGTCACCGCTGAGGCGGCCAACACGGCGGCGGGGGAGAACCACATCACCAGCGCCGAGCCGCACAGCGCCACGACCGTGCATGCGGCCACGGCCACCGCCGGCGAGCGGTTACTGCGGGAGTAGGCGCCCCCCAGGGCGCTCAGGAGCGCCACGGCCGCGGCGATCCACAGGATGAGCGCGATCACGCCGCCTCCGGTCAGCAGCGCCATCACGAAGGAGTGCGGGTCGTAGGCTGCGTTGTACGCGAGCCGGCCGTTCGCGTCGAGCGACCACGATATCCACACCGAGAACTGCTCGAGACCGGCTCCGGTCAGCGGGGCCTGCGCGAACTGCTCCACGGCCGAGTTCCAGATGACGTCACGCTGGTTACCCAGCGACTGCACCAGTGCCACTCCGGCTGAGCCCAAGACACCGCGGGCCGCGGCCACCGCGAGCCCGGCCACGCCCAGTGCTGCGAGCGGAAGGCCTGCCGCCCACACACGTAGCCCGCGTCCCTGCGTGGACGCCACCGTCAGCAGCCAGGCCGACACCAGTGCGCACGCCACGCCCAGCACCGCAGCGCGGGATTCGCCTATCCACATCCCTGCCGCGCAGAGCGCAAGGCAGATGAACGCTGCCCCGCGCACGATCGGTCGGCGGTCGCTCAGTGCCCACGCGATCGCAGCGATCGCCGCGACGGCCAAGAACTGCCCCAGGCTCGCCGAGTTCTCGAAGACCCCTGCGGCCGACCCCCACGCCCGCTCGCCGCCGCTTCGCATGACCTCGACAGCGGCGGCCACGGTGGCGAGTGCACCCGCGGACGCGATGACCCCGAGCAACACCTTCAGTTCGCGCCGGCCTACGAGAAGCGCCGAGACGGTCAGCCATGTGAGCGAGAGCACGAGGAGCATCGAGCCGTTGTGCTGGCCGATGGTGCCCCAGATCGACACCAGAGGATTGCGTGAGAGTGACGATGTCGCGATCAGCCACAGTGCGAGCGCCGCGATGAGCGCGAGTGCGACTGACGCGCGCCGGTCGACCGATCGCCCGTTCAGAGCCGCGACGACGCTGAGCACCATTCCCAGACCCAAGGCCGCCATGGACAGGCTCCCGGGGTTCATGGTCGCCGGCAAGAACGCGGGCGTGATCAGCGCGGCGGCGACGAGCCACGGCAGTGCCCCCGCCGCTATGCCACGTATGTCCTGACCGCGAGAGGGTGTCGACGTGTCGCTCATGGAGGATC
>CAYOHY010000013.1:0-14010 GCA_964403885.1 uncultured Eubacteriales bacterium | reverse complement strand
ATGCCACGTATGTCCTGACCGCGAGA
This sequence comes from uncultured Eubacteriales bacterium, assembly GCA_964403885.1. GTDB lineage: Bacteria > Actinomycetota > Coriobacteriia > Anaerosomatales > PHET01 > CAYOHY01. The sequence goes on along the minus strand of CAYOHY010000013.1, from coordinate 13,984 downwards.
GGGTGTCGACGTGTCGCTCATGGAGGATCCTTGTTCCTTGGGTGGAGTATGGGTGCGTAGGGCAGGCGATAGGGTAACCTTGGCGTTCGCGCTTGCCTACGATGGTACGCCTCTTGCACAATGCGACGCGGGCGTTCAGCCCGATTAATACTCGAAGGGAGCACTGCCGCATGACGGACTCTTCGCAGCCACACGGCTCCGTCGAACTCATTGACGAGGAATCGCTCGACTCCGGTCCTGATCGGGTCGTTCAGATTCTCAAGGTCGTCATCTTCTCGGTCATCATCCTCACTCTCACGGGCGCCTTGTACTTCCTGCTCGCCGGGGTGATCAACCCGCCGGCCCCGCGTACCGCGCTTGAGGCGCAGCTGGTCGTGGTCAAGGAGGCCGTGCGTCTGAGCCCGCAGTCGGGCGAGGCGTGGGCCGACTACATCCGCACGCTTGCCGGCATGAAGATGTATCGCGATGCGAATCGCCAGGCCGAGCTTGCCCACAAGTCCGTGACGCGCGGAGACCAAGTCGTGTTGGTCGACATCGCGACCGTGGACCTCTATCTCGCCCAGGAGCGCTATCAGGATGCGTACGACCTGATCGGCAAGGTCGAGAAGGAAGAGAAGGTCGAGCGCGAAAAGGTGTTCAAGTCGATGGCGTCCAAGGGCGTCAAGGTCGACCCGCTTCTCGTGGCGCCGGAGATCGCGATCGACATCCGCCTCGCCAAGGCTCGCGCCGCCGCCAAGCTCAAGAAGTGGGACGAGGCCATCAAGGCGCTCAACGAGGCCCTGAAGTACGACCCGCAAGCCGCCGACATGCTCTACCTGCGCGGCGAGGCGAAGCTGGCCAAGGGCGACACTGCCGGCGCCAAGAAGGACTTCACCGCGGCCTTGCGCCTTTCACCCGACTACGTACCTGCACAGAAAGCTCTTGAGAAGGTTGGTGAGTAGAGGTGACGGACACCCCGAACCCCACTCCTGAGGCCCCCCAGGGTCGCTATCGCACCGAGGTCGTCATCGAGGAGATCGACAACTCCCGCCAGCGTCGGGTGCTGTCGTTGCTGCTGGTCGCGCTGCTCGTGCTGCTGAGCGTCGTGGGCTACTTCGTGTGGCAGTCCACGCGTGTGGCCGGCGGACCCGCCAAGACCACCGGGGTCGACGGTATGCAGTGGGTGCGTTCGATCTACGGTTGGGGCAAGACCCCCGACACGTTGCTCAACAACCCGACCGATGCTGCAGTCGCACCCGACGGCACGATCTGGACCATCTCCAACAAGACGACGATCGTCGGCTTCAATCCCAACGGAACCCCCAAGAAGGTCATCGCCTTCAAGCGTGGCGGTGGCCCCGGCGAGGTAGGGTCGGTCGAAGGCCTCGCGGTGGGCGAGGATGGACTCATCTATATGGCCGACTTCGGCCTGAGCGAAGTCCACGTCATGGATCCCAACGGAACCATCCTGCGCAGTTGGGGCGTGCAGTTGCCCAACGACCTCGCCGTCAAGGACGGCAAGGTAGCGGTGGCCGCAGCCTACGGCATCGGCATCTTCGATACGCAGGGCAAGCTCATCACCCAGTGGGGCTCGCGTGGTGTGAACAAGGAGCAGGTCGACCTGCCGCACGGCATCGCGTGGGGCAAGGACGGCAACCTGTACGTGAGCGACACCCAGAACAAGCGCATCAAGGCCTACAGGCCCGACGGTCGCCTGATCTACATCATGCCCAAGAGCCAGGAGTTCGCCTCTCGCCAGAAGGGCGGCTCGAAGCGCGGCATGTCCACCGAGGACAGCGCCACGAGCCCGTACCAGCTTCCCGCGGGTATGACGGTCGACGCGGCCGGACGCGTGGTGCTCGTGGACCCGTTCGTGTTCGCGATCATGGCGCAGGACTCCAAGACCGGTACTCTGACGGCACAGTGGGGCGACTACGGTCGCGAGGACGGCATGTTCGCCTATCCCACCGGTATCGACTACGACGCGAACCGCGACTACTACGTGGTCGCCGACACCACCAACAACCGCCTGCAGGTCGTCAGGCTGCCCGGCAGCGGCGGCAACGCCACACTGTCGGGAGCACGCCGACTCTTCGACGGCCCGGTCTGGGTCTGCATCATCCCGCTGATCCTGCTGTTGGCTGCGATCGTCGCCTCGGTGGTTCGCCGCCGCAGGCGCCAGGCGGCAGCCGAGGTCGAGGAGACATCCGCCGAGTAGGCGTTGGGCCTTGCGACGCGGTTGCGTCGATGCGTGGCTGCCGTTCAGCGATTGTTTCGAGTAGTTGAACGAAGGCACTTGATGAATCGCGCTAAGGGTTTATCATGAATGGCGGCTAATTTGCTTCTGTAGTTTCGATGATTGAGAACACTTAAGGCCAATCGGGGCCCATGCCCCTTGAAGCACAAATCTGTCAGGGAAAGGAGGTGCATATGAACATGACAAACCACTCGCACATCACAATCAAGGAGAACACTTCCATGAAGAAGACCCTGTTTGTTCTCGTTATGGCGATCGCCCTTGTCCTTGCCTTCAGCGGGATCGCCATGGCGAAGGTCACCAATGGTTACGTTTCATGGGCTGACGCCAAGCTGAACCTTGACGGCACCCAGTCCACCCCGCACATCGGCTACACCGTCAACACTGAGAAGTGCGGCGTCTGCCACGCGGTCCACAACGCTCCCGTTGCGGGCACCGCTTGGACCGGCACTGACCCCTGGACCGCCCGTACGGGCGAGGAGACCCAGATGCTCCTCCGTTCGTCGGTCGCCAACGCCTGCGTGTACTGCCACATCTCGACTTCGGTCGGTGGCGTGCAGCTGTACAACGGCAACGAGGTCCTCTGGACCAACCCGGGCTCGCTCGTTCCGACCGCCACGGCTGGCGCGTTCGCCGAGAACGTTGCGCACAACCGCAACTCGGCCAACTGCGTGAACTGCCACTCGGTCCACGGTGCGAACACCTACCAGGGCCTTGCCGCCTCGAAGATCCTGAAGTACGACGCTACCGCCATTCAGGACGAGGTCCTCGGCGCCTCTGCTGACCGCACCCTCGTGGGCGGCCTGTATGACACCGCCGCCGATGCTCGCGCGGACACCGGTGCCCTTGGCAAGAACGCTCAGGTCACGGTCTTCTGCTCGCAGTGCCACGCCAACTTCTCGCGTGCCGCTGAGACCACCCTCAACGCCGACGGCGACTACGTCTACGGCGATGCCAACTACGTCGACGGCGACCCCACTGCCAACCTGCAGTACAAGTCGCACCCGATGAAGTCGGCTGAGGCCACCTTCGTGGCCAACGGCTCGACCGTTGGCACCGGCAAGGCCGTTGCGTACGCCGCTTCGACCTACTGCCGTTCGTGCCACGACGCCGGTAACACCGACCAGGCTGCTGGTGTCACCGACAGCAACTTCCCGCACTACACCGCTGGCGCGTACAACTTCGTGAACGTGGCCGCTGACGCTGCCGCCGCGAAGATCCCGAGCGGCCAGAACCACGGCTCTGACGGCATGTGCCTCAAGTGCCACCGTGATGGTTCGGGCAATGGTGTTGGCCTGAACTTCTAGTCTGACCTCGGCTATCGCCGAAGCTGACTTGCTGAGCGGCCCCCGAAAGGGGGCCGCTCTTGCGTTTGGGGGGCACCACTTGCCGGTCTGTGTGGTTACCGCCGGAAGGCGGTGCATGGCATAGCGGTTGCACTTACGAAGCCTGAACGGTGTGGTCACACCCACAGGTTTGGACCGCACGGTTCTGGTACTCTTTCGCCTTGGTGTGCTCGGCATTCCCAGCTCTCATGGAGGGTCGCACAGGCTTGACCCCTGCAGCGCGTCGCACAAGAAGAACGCTCATCGTGACCGTGGTCGTAGCGGTCGCGTTGCTGGTGTTCGCGGGCGTCGTGGCTGCCGGTTCGAGCTCCGCCGCGTGCAGGTCGTGCCACCGCACGTTGGCGGTTGGGACCGATCACTCGGCGCACGCGTCCGTGAGCTGCTACCGATGCCACCTTGAGTCCGGATGGTGGGACTACCCGGCCTTCAAGATGCAAGAGCTCACGCGCATGTATCCCGCGGCTCTGACGGGCAGGACCGTTGCCGATGGGCCCACGTCGCGCGTGGGCACCCGTCCGTGCCTCGACTGCCATCGGCAGGTCTTTGGTCCCTCGGTCGTTGCTGCGAATGCGGGCCTCAAGGTGAAGCATGCGGCATGCGCCCGTTCGGCCACGTCGTGCTCGGGGTGCCACCCCGCGAGCAGTCATGGAAAGGCCTCGAGGGCGGTCAACGAGCTGACCATGGAGCGGTGTGTCGCGTGTCATGCTCGGAAGTCGGCCACCCGCGAGTGCAACGCCTGCCACGACGACCGGACCGAGCGCGAGAGGCTCACAAGCGGCCCGTTCCAAGTCACCCACGGGCCGTCCTGGCGCACGACGCACGGGATGGGCGACCTCAAGTTGTGTTCGACGTGTCATGAGCCGGCCTCGTGCGTGAAGTGCCACGGCATCGTCGTGCCGCATCCTTCGGACTTCGGCGCGACGCACGGGAGCGCGGCGAAGACGAACCGCGCTGCGTGCAGTACCTGCCATGTCTCGGCCACGTTCTGTGAGAACTGTCATCAGGGCGAGCCCATGCCGCACCCGGTGGGATTCTTGGAGCGACACCCCAAGATCGCCACGCCCAAAGCTCAGCGCCGCTGTCTTGCGTGCCACACCTCCGAGGACTGTGAGACGTGTCATCGCCGTCACGTCCACCCGGGTGGTTCTCGCGGACTGCCTCCGCGTCCCCGCCAGTCCGGCCAGTCCACCGAGACGACCGTGCCACGATGAACACCGAGCGACTCATAGCGATCTGGGCGCGCGTGCAAGACGTGCTGCAACAGCCCACGCGCGATCCCAAGATGGCCGCGATGGTGGGTGCGGCGATCGCACTTCTGGTGGGCCTCATCGTCATCGTGGGCATGTTGGTGCTCTCGCCCAAGAAGCGCCGCGTGCGAAAGGTCTATCGGGTCTGGGAACCCGACGACGGGTCCGAAGAGGACGACGCACCGCTCGCGGCCGCGGCCGGCGGCGACACCGCCGTCGCGGTGACGCATGACGCCACGCCGTCTGCTGAGGTGGAAGCAGCCGTCGAAGGCGCTGCTACTACCGAAGTGAGCCCGTCAGAATCCTCCGCTCGAGGCCTTGCGAAGCGGGTCGCTGCCGCCATGGGAGCGCTCACGGTGCCGTTGATCGTGGTGGCGGCCCTGGTCTTCGGCTACGTCGCGACCGGCACCGATGCGTTCTGCTATCAGACGTGCCACTCGTCTGCGCGCGTCGATGCGACTTTGCACAAGCTCGACCACTCCAAGAAGGCGTCGTGCGTGGACTGCCACGAGGATCCCTCGGTCTCAGGTGTCATCGGCAACGTAGCGGGGCGGGGGCGCATGGCGCTCGCCGCGGCCCAGAAGGGCAAGCCGCAGGGTGACACGGGCCTCGTGCCCACCGATGCGTGCCTGAGGTGCCATGGCAAGGAGCTCCGCGGCGTGATCCGCGTTGAGGCTGCGGGTATCGCCATGAAGCACAAGGAGCCACTCGAGGCCGGGATGAACTGCGCCGACTGCCATGAGAGGGTCGGCCATGCGGTGAAGCGCTCTCGACCCGGTGTGCCCATGCGGACCTGTATAGCCTGCCACAACGACAAGGTCGCCCCGGCGGCTTGTGCGACGTGCCATCTCTCCGACATCGCCTTCTCCGGCCGCAGGAACCGTGAGCTGGCCTCGGACAAGGGTACGCGGCTTGGCACGGGGAGGTTCTCGTATCCGCCGGTGACGGCCGGAGACAACAGCTGCTACGGGTGTCACAAGGTCGATGAGGCTCGCTGCGACAAGTGTCACGGCCTCCGCATGCCTCACAGCCAGGAGTTCAAGGACGGCACCCACGCCAAGATGGCAGCGTTCGAGAAGAAGAAGATGTGCTACCGGTGCCACGATGACCGGCTGTGTCAGAAGTGTCACCTCCCGTTCAAGGGAGCACATCTGCCGGATTGGGAGCAGCGCCACCAGAGTGCGCCTTGGGATTCGGGCTGCTCGTGCCATGCGCGCGACAAGAATCAAGACGTCCCGATCTGCGTCTTCTGTCACGACAACGCGCCCGTCCGCAAGATCGCGCCTCCCCGCAACCAGTAGGTCGCGCACGCGCGCCGCGCGGTGACCTGCCGAGCGTATCTGTTGTCAGCGCGCCACAACTCGTTTCCGCCTGTCTCTCTCGACTCGGGTACACTGGTTCGACCGATACCGCGAGCCAAGGAGAGGGGTGCACACGATGGCAATGCCGACCGTGGACTACATCTGGATGGACGGCGAGTTCGTAGAGTGGGACAAGGCCCAGGTCCACGTACTCTCGCACGCGCTCCACTATGGCTCCGGTGTGTTCGAGGGGGAGCGGTGCTACGAGACCGCTGACGGCCCCGCGATCTTCCGCAGCCGTGATCACGCTGAGCGCCTTTTGCGCAGCGCGAAGATGCTCTACATGGATCCCGGCTACACCGCCGACGAGATCATGGAGATCAAGCGCGAGCTCATCCGCAAGAACAACCTCAAGAGCTGCTACATGCGTCCGGTCATCTATCGCGGGTACGGCGTCATGGGTCTCGACCCGGTGCCTGCTCCCACGCAGATGTTCATCGCCGCGTGGCCGTGGGACAGCTACCTGGGCGAGGAGGGCCTGATCAACGGCGTGAACGTCGGCGTGTCCAGCTGGCGTCAGCGCGGCATCAACTCGACGCCGCCGGCGATCAAGGCGACCGGCCAGTACCTCAACAGCTCGTTCGCTCGCATCGAGGCCAACCGCCACGGCTACACCGAGGCCATCCTGCTCAACGAGGAGGGCAAGGTGTGCGAGGGCACCGGCGAGAACCTGTTCGTGGTTCGCGATGGCGTCATCTCCACTCCGCCCGTCTCGGACGGCATCCTCGAGGGCATCACGCGCGACTCGATCATGATCATCGCCGATGACCTGGGATACCCGGTGATCGAGGAGTCGCTCGTCCGTACCGACCTCTACACCGCCGATGAGTTCTTCATGACCGGCTCGGCCGCCGAGGTCGTGCCGGTGCGCTCGGTCGACGGGTACGACCTGGGAGCGCCGGGCCCCATCACCAAGGACCTGCAGGAGACGTACTTCCGCGTGGTTCGCGGCGAAGAGGCCGCGTACGAGGAGTGGCTCGACCGAGTCTAGTCCTGTCGCTTGTCATGAGAATCAAGAAGGGGCCCGGACGATTCGTCCGGGCCCCTTCTTGATCGTGTGGTTCCCGCGCTAGTGGCCGGGCGGATGGCACGAGTCGCAGTTCGCGCCGTTGGTGGGCTTGTAGTGGGCGGTGGGGCCATGACAGAGCGAGCACTGATTCCCGTGCTGGATGGCGACGTTGGTGCTCGTCACGTGGCAGCTGCACCCCGCAGAGTCCTTGGACTGGTGGGCGATCGCGGGATCACGGTGCAGGGTGTGGCAGCGAGCGCAGTCCGCATTGCGGTTGCCGGGGTCGCTCCAGTCCACTCGGCCGGGCGTGGTGTTCTGGTGGCATAGCGCGCACGTGGTCGCGTACGCGGGGTAGCGCGAGAGGTACGCCTGGTGCTCGAGTGAGACCGTCGCAGAGGTGTGGCAGTTGGACCCGATGCATCCCGGCGTGAGATCCCGTGCGCCATGAAGAGATGCGTGGGGGTCGCCGCCGGAGGAGCCTGATCCGCCGTTGTGGCAGGCCGAGCACGACGTGTTGTGGGTGGACACCGCGCTCTTGACCGCGGTGGCGGCCGCTGCGCCGTGGCATGACTCGCACGTCATGGCGACACCGGACTTGTCCTTGTAGCGGGCGTGCTCGCGGTGAAGGGCGGGGTCGTGGCAGCCCTTGCAGGCGTCGAAGCCCGCGTAAGAGGTCGTGTGTGCAGGCGTGGACTTCGCGCCGTGTGCGCCGTCGGCCTTCTCCGCGTGGCACGAGGTGCACGTGCGCTGTGCGAGATAGGTGGCGCTGTGCGACGTGTGGCACCCGGTGCACGCCGGGTCGTAGTCGTGCAGGGTGTTGGTGCGCGTGTGGCACGCGAGACAGGTGATCGTCTGGAAGGGGTGAGCCCCCGGGTACGTGACGTGGCAGGTCGTGCAGATGACAGCCTTCATGGGTGCGGCGAGGTGCGTCACGAACGACCAGCTGGTCGTCGACTGGTTGCCCTTGCCGTCCCGCGAGACGACCGTGACGGTGTGGGTGGTCGCGTTGGAGAGCGGTGTCACCGGCGTGTACGTGATGAGCCCGGTAGACGGGCTGAACGCCGAGGCGACGGCGGTGCCGTCCACGGACATGGTGGCCGAGGCCACGCCCGACCCGTTATCCACGATCTTCGCGCTGATCGCCGGGGTGGTTGAATCGCTTTGACCGCCGGCTGCCGGAAGCATGGCCGAGACGACGGGCGGTGCCGCGACGGTGAACGTCCAGTCGCGCCGCGAGGTCACGCCCGCCTCGGTGCTGACGAACAGGCGAGCTGCGTGCAGGCCGTCAGTAAGCGTGCGCGGCCACGTGAGCGTCAGGGTGAGCGTCTTGAGGTCTGGCGACAGTGACAGGGCCGGAGACTGATACGTGCCGTCAACAGACAGCTGGGCCCATCGGCGCAGCGCCACGGTGTCCGTGGCGGTGGCTGTCAGGGTGACTGTGCTCGTTGTGACCGTTGCGCCGGGTGCGGGTGACACGGTCATGCCGGCCGCGAGTGCCGTGGGTGCGGCCGTCAGGGCCACTGCGAAAGCGAGCGAGGTGGACGCGAACGCGAGTGCCGCGAACTGCGCCACCCGTCGAGGGCGAACGGTTGTCATCAAGCCTCCCGTAGTAGGGTCGCACAGAACCGACCAGCCGCATGGGGCCGTCCCCATCGGTGTAGTGTGACCTGCAGCGAAACGAGAGCCAACCGTACGCATCTGTGATGCACGGCACAACCCCTGTCGCGACGAACGGCTCGATGGTTCCGACCATCGAGCCGTTCGCGGGTGGGTGCGCTGTGGCGTACCCGTCGCGCATCGCCGGTCACGTTGTGAGCCGGCGGGTGTCGCTTCACATGGCGTCGTGGCTGTGGTGGCAGCTTCGGCAGTCTCCTGTCTTGCCCTTGGCAGCCATCGCAGGATCGGGGTTCTCGTGGCACCATGCGCAGTTGTAGCCGTGGACGATGCTCACGTCAGGTCCGCCCGCGTGGCAGCCGGAGCAACCCGAGTAGTCTCCGGACCGGTGAAGCACGTCCGGGTCACCATGCTTGGTGTGGCATCCGCTGCAGTCACGTTCATCGGTGCCGTTCAAGCAGTTCGGGTTCTTCTCGGTGTGGCAGACCTCGCATTCGGAGGCGAGGGATTGATCGATCTGGGTGAGCTTCGCTCGGTGTTCGACCACCACGTTCGATGACGCGTGGCAGTAGGGGCGGACACAGCCGGCCTTGAGGTCGTCGGCGGTGTGCGCCACGGTGTGCGGGTCACCGGGGGTCGCCTCGGGATGGCACGCGATACAGTCGCGATCGCCGCCATGCACCGCTTCTGCGACCGTGGCACTGACACCCGCACCGTGGCAGGTGTTGCAGTCGAGCGGCTTGCCGGTCGAGTCATCCCAGCGCCCGTGCTCGCGCGTCAGCTGACGTTCGTGGCACAGCGTGCACTTGGAGAAGTCGCCGGCCATCTCGTTGTTGAGGTCGGGAGTGTGGCCTGCGGCATGTGTGCCGTCGGTACGGTTGGTATGGCAGGTGAGGCAGGAGCGCCGGGCGAGCTGCTCGGTCCCGTGCCCGTCGTGGCAGTCGCCGCACGCCCCGCCCATGGGTGCGTAGAAACGGTAGTGGCATGTCTCGCACGAGATCGCCATCGAGTGGGCGGCAGGGTAGTCCTTGTGGCAGCGGGTGCACACGGCTGCCATCGCCGGCTCGGAGTGCGTCTTGAACGACCACGTGGCGGTCGATCGGCGCCCGCTCTCCGACTCTGCGATCACTTGCGCGGTGTAGGTCCCCTCATCGAGGAAGCGACGCGTTGGTGCGACCCAGCTGATCGTGCCGTTGCACGGGTCGGCGACCCATCGGATCTTGTCGATCGCGGGTTCCCAGGTCGCTGCGACGCGCTGACCGTCGATGAGCAAGGTGACTTCGGCGATCACCGAGCCGTTGCCGCTCACCACCGCCGAGACGACGGGTGTCAGCGTGTCGGTCTGGCTCGAGATGCCGGGATTGAGGGCCGCGATCTTGGGAGGCGCGGAGACCGTGAACGTCCACTCCTTGCGCATGGTGACTCCGCTGGTCTCCATGACGAAGAGCCTGACGGCATGACTGCCGTTCTTGAGCCCGGTGAACGTCGCGTCGATGGTGAGCGTCTTCTTGTCGGCCGAGAGCACCATCGTCGGGCCGCGATACGCGCCGTCGACCGAGAGCTGCGAGTACAGCTTCAAGCCCACGGTGCTCGTGGCGACCACATGGATCGACACATCACTCGCGGTCACCACTTCCCCTGAGGCGGGGGACACGGTGAACGCCGTTGCGGCGAAGGCGGATGGGACGCAGATAAGGAATGTGAGCACGACAGTCAGTGCGAGCATGGTCAGAAGTGGTGCCCGGATTCGGGCGTGCGACGAGAAGGCCATGGCATTTCCCCCCTTAGAGATGCGCCAAAGCGGCATACCGGCGCACCCCTTGCGACCCCACTCGAGGCTGCCCCCTCGGCGCGCCGGGGAACCTATTCGCTTCTGTCGTACCCTGGGTGAGCAGGCGTTCAGCCCGTTTCAGGGGGGTTCACCACTGCGGTTCGCTCGTTGGTATGAGCGCCGTCATACCGGGCGCTACCTGCGGGGGATAGTGCGTGCTTCACCATCGGCCGTGTGGCGGGGATAATGTGTCATCCAGGGGAACGGGACCACTCGAAGGGACTACCGCCATGACGGCACGCACGCCCGTCACGATCTACGACACCACGCTGCGCGACGGCACTCAGCGCGAAGGCCTGTCGCTGTCCGTCGAGGACAAGCTGCGGATCGTGTCGCGACTCGACGTGCTGGGGGTCCACTACATCGAAGGCGGGTTCCCCGGGTCGAATCCCAAAGACATCGAGTTCTTCGAGCGTGCACGGGATCTGAGGCTCGAGACGGCCGTGGTCAGCGCGTTCGGGTCCACGCGGCGCAAGGGTATCTCGGCCGCCGATGACCCGGGTCTGAACGCGCTGCTCGAGACGGGCTGCTCGGCGCTGTGCATCTTTGGCAAGTCGTGGGACGTCCACGTGACCGAGACGCTACAGACGACGCTCGAGGAGAACCTGGCGATGGTCGCCGACTCGGTGGCCTACCTCAAGGCGGCCGGCCGCACCGTCTTCTTCGACGCCGAGCACTTCTTCGACGGCTACAAGGCGGACGCGACCTACGCGCTCGAGGTATGCCGCGCGGCCGCGGGCGCCGGGGCCGATGCGGTCGTCCTGTGTGACACCAACGGCGGGACGCTGCCCCACGAGGTCATGCGGATCGTGGGCGAGATGTCGCTCGCGCTCGACGTGCCCCTGGGGATCCACGCGCACAACGACACCGGGTGCGCCGTGGCCAACTCGCTCGTCGCGGTGGAGTCGGGCTGCGTGCAGGTGCAGGGCACCATGAACGGCTACGGCGAGCGCGCGGGCAACGCGGATCTGACCGCCATCATCCCGTCGCTCGTGCTCAAGATGGGCGAGGAGTGCATCTCGCTCGACCAGCTCAAGCTGATCACCGAGGTGAGCCACTTCGTCGCCGAGACGGCCAACCTCTCGCCCAACCCGCACCAGCCCTACGTGGGCACGAGCGCGTTCGCCCACAAGGGCGGGGTGCACGCGAGCGCCGCGGCGCGTCTGCCCGAGGCCTACGAGCACGTCGACCCCACCAAGGTGGGCAACCTGGCGCGCGTGGTGGTGAGCGAGCTCGCCGGACGCGCGTCGCTCACCCTCAAGGCCGCCGAGTTGGGTCTGGAGCTCTCCGGCGACACGGCGGGCGAGGTGCTCGACTCGATCAAGGAGCTCGAGTACCACGGCTACTCCTTCGAGGCCGCCGACGCCTCGCTCGAGATCATGCTCAAGAAGCGGCTCGGCACCTTCGAGCCGCTGTTTCGCCTCGAGTCGTTCCGCGTCATCGCCGAGAAGCGCGAGGACGGCCGTGTGATGACCGAGGCCACCATCAAGGTGCACTGCTCCGGACACCGCTACATCGCGACCGCCGAGGGCAACGGCCCGGTCAACGCGCTCGACAAGGCGTTGCGCATCGCCATCGGCAAGTACTACCCGGCGCTCGACGAGTTCCGCCTCACGGACTTCAAGGTCCGCGTGCTCGACGAGAACAAGGGCACGGGGGCGGTCACGCGCGTCCTCATCGAGTCGAGCGACCACGAGACCTCGTGGGGCACCGTGGGAGTCTCGGAGAACATCATCGAGGCGTCATGGGAGGCGCTGGTCGACTCGGTCGAGTACGGCTTGTCGCACCGTGTCGCGGGTGCTCAGGAGAGCGAATAGCCGCGAATCATCCCACGGTCTGAGCAGGAGAAGGGCGCCTCGCATGGAAGCAGGACAGCAGTGGACCGACCCCCTCGACCGAATCCGGGAGAGCGGAATGCGTGTGGTGCGGGTGCTGCACGAGGGCGACTGCCGATACGGGCTCGCAGACGACACCACCGTCACCCTCATCTCAGACGAGCCGTTCGCGGCGTGGGAGCCTGAAGGGCTGCTGCCGTTGTCCGAGGCGCGGCTGCTTTCGCCCGTTGCTCCCACCAAGGTCGTATGCGTGGGCCTCAACTACCGGCCGCACATCATCGAGATGGGCCACGATATGCCCACCGAGCCGGTCATCTTCCTCAAGCCGTCGACGGCGGTCATCGGCCCGGGTGCCGCCATTCCCATCCCTGAGGGCGTGGGTCGCGTCGACTATGAGGCCGAGCTGGGTGTGGTGATCGGGCGTCGCACGCAGCGGGCGTCGCGGCACGAGGCTGCGGCCAACGTGCTCGGCTTCACCTGCGGCAACGACGTCACGGCGCGCGACCTGCAGAAGCGAGACGGGCAGTGGTCGCGCGCGAAGGGGTTCGACGGGTTCTGCCCGCTGGGCCCGTGGGTGGCCACGGACGTGGACCCCTCGGACCTGCTGCTCGAGTGCTTGGTGAACGGGGAGGTCAAGCAGCGAGCGCGGACGAGCGACATGCTCTTCGACCCGTTCACGCTCGTGAGCTTCGTGAGCTCGGTCATGACGCTCGTGCCGGGCGATGTCGTGCTCACGGGCACTCCTGGCGGCATCGGACCGCTCACGGCCGGCGACACCGTCGAGGTGCGCATCGAGGGCGTGGGCTCGCTCGTGAATCCGGTGGGCGGAGCGTAGCCGGGCGCGCTTATCGGCGGTTCTTGACCCCAATGGCGCCGTTCGCCCCGTCTAGGCGCCCGTTCGGCGCGCACTCCACGCCGCGAGGGTAAAATCGCTTCCATCGTGTGTACCTTGTAGCAGACGGTCTGTCTCGGCGGTCCTTGGTTCGCCGCGCGCCGTGTGAGGTCCAGTGATGGAGGAGGAGCAACGTGAGACGTATGAGATCGCGATGGTTGTCGCTCGTGGCAACCGCTGCATTGACGTTTTCCCTGATGCCGGCGGGTCCGGCGTCCGGCGCCGTGGTGCGTGAGTCGGGCAAGGTGGTTCGACCCGCCAACGCACCCACGGTCCACGTGGCCGCATCGCCGAGGGGCGTGCGCGTCATGGTGTCCGGCCTCGACAAAGACTCCACGGCGATCGATGTCTATCGATCGACCGCCGCTGGTGAAGAGGGCGTCAAGCTCAACAACAAGCCTGTGCCCGGCGCGGCGTACTACGACACCACCGCGCAGCCCGGCCAGGACTACTACTACACCGTCAAGGTCGTGAAGTCGCGCCCGGACACCGGTGTCGGCGCGGCCGCGGCCGGTGCTCCCATGGCCACGCTTCCGCAGGTCAAGGGTGCGGTCAAGGCCAAGCCTTCCGCGGTGAAGTCGGCTGCGGTGAAGAGCAAGCCTGCCGACAAGCC
>CAYOHY010000012.1:0-46814 GCA_964403885.1 uncultured Eubacteriales bacterium | reverse complement strand
GGCGGGCGCCCATCGTGAAGATGTCGCGGATGATGCCGCCCACGCCGGTGGCCGCACCCTGGTAGGGCTCGATGGCGCTGGGGTGGTTGTGGCTCTCCATCTTGAAGGCGACGGCCCAGCCGTCACCCACGCTGATGACGCCGGCGTTCTCGCCGGGCCCCTGCAAGACCGCGGGTCCCTCGGTGGGGAACTGGCGCAGCTGCTTGCGCGAGTGCTTGTAGCTGCAGTGCTCGCTCCACATGAGCGAGTACATGTAGAGCTCCGTGACCGTGGGAACACGCTCGAGGATCTCGACGATCTTGTGGTACTCGTCACGCTTGAGGCCGAGCTCCTCGGCGAGTTGCGGGGCGAGTTCGGGCGTGAGGTCGTTCACGGTCATAGGTGAGAGCTCCTCAGAAACGAGGCGGGCGCGACGCGCCCATTGTAGCCGAGCGCGAGCGCCTCGTGGGGCACCCGCGCTCGACCCCTACAGGCAACCTACGGTTTGGGCTCCGAGCGAACCCCGAACGCGGTGCGCAGATTGTCCTCCGAGCCGCACCTGCACAGCACCAGCAGCTCGTCGCCTGCGGCCAACACGGTGTCGCCTCGCGGCGGCACCACCTTGCCGTCGCGGATGAGCACCATGATCTGCGAATCCGCCGGCAAGGCGAGCTCGGCGATCGCCTTGCCCACCGCCGAAGCGTCCGGCGCGAGGATCACCTCGTCGATCGCCATCTCGTCGGCGCGCAGCTTGAGCAGCGTCACGATGTCGCCCAGCGACACCTCCGATTCGATCACCGAGAACATCACGTTGGTGCCCGACACCGGGATGTCCACGCCGAAGTGCTCGGTGAACAGCCACTCGTTGGCCGGGTTGTTGATGCGCGCGATGGCGAGCGGGACCTCGTACTCGATCTCTGAGAGCAAACACACCACGAGGTTGTCCTCGTCGTGGCCCGTCGCCGCGACCACTGCGTCAGCGGTGCGCAGGTCGGTGCCGTCGAGCACGTAGGGCTCGTCTCCGTCGCCGCACACGATGCGCACCTGCGGCAGCATCTCCGTGAGGACCTCGCAGCGCTCCGGCTGCTGCTCGACCAGCGTGATGCGGTGACCGCGCTCGTTGAGCAACCGCGCCAGATGCGCGCCGGTCTTGCCGCCACCTACGATGACCACGTACATCTGCGACCTCCTAGGGGGCGACCATCTTCTCGAACCGGTCCATCGCGGTCGCGACCACGGCGACCTCGACGATGTCGGCGTCGCGCAGCGTCTCGTGCGACGACGGGATGAACGAGCTGCCGGCGCGCACGACCGCGAAGGGCAGCGCCTCACCGGTCATCGTCAGGTCGGCGATCGTCCGCCCTATCAGACGAGGAGGCACTGATATCTTCACCAGCTGCACCTCTCCGCCACCAAGCGACAGGTCGCGCACCAGTTGCTGATGCTCCACGAGCGTCAAGATCTCGTTCGCGGCCCACGACACCGAGCTCACCGTCTGGATGCCCAGCCGCCGGTAGATCTCCGCGCGGCGCGGGTCGAAGATGCGCGCGACCACCTTGGGCACGCGGTAGATGTCTCGCGCGATCGTGGCCGAGACCACGTTGGAGTTGTCTCCACTCGTGACGGCGACGAAGGCGTCGGCGCGGTCGATCCCCGCCTTGGTGAGGGCGTCGCGATCAAAGACCATGCCCTTCACGGTCTCGCCCTTGAACGAGCGGGTGAGGCGACGCAACGCGTCGGGATCCTTGTCGATCACCGCCACTTGGTGGCCCTGCACGTCGAGGCGTGCCGCGAGCAAGGCGCCAACCCTGCCGCATCCGCCGATGATGACCTTCACGACACGCTCCCCTCATCCGCGGGCTGCGCTGCAGCCTCCCGCACTGTGTTTGTCCCCTCGTCGTGCTTCCGTGTCCCTGTCGGTTTGAGCGGAAAGAACCTGCGTACGAAGAACTTCCGGATCTCATCGGCGACGAAGAGGGTGGGTATCAGGCACAGCAGGAACAGCCACTCCGCAACGCCCAGCGGCGCGTGGTGGAAGATCGACTGGAACGGCTGGACGTACACGAGGATCGAGAACACGCACAGCTCGGCGAGGATGCCCCACAGCAGGTACCGGTTGCTGAAGATGCCCACCTTGAAGACGGACTCGCGGTTGGTGCGCTGCGCGAAGCCGTTGCCTATCTGCGTGGTCACCACGGCACCATGGTTCATGGTGGTGGCGAGCACGTAGATCGTCCCGCTCGCAGCGAGCGCCATCCCCGGCCGCCAGCCGTAGCGGTAGTACAGCCAGAAGAACGCGAGCATCGTCGCGGTCGACTGGATCATGCCCAACCACACCATCGATCGCAGGAGCAGGTTCGTATTGAGCAGCCGCTCGTTTCTGGGTCGCGGCGGGCGGGTCATGATGCCGGGCTCGGGCCGCTCGGTGCCCAGGGCGAGCGCGGGCAGCATGTCGGTGCCCAGGTCGATCGCGAGGATCTGCATGACGGTGAGCGCGAGCGGGATGTCGAACAACACGAACAGGATGAACGGGATCAGCTCGGGCATGTTGCTCGTGAAGATGTAGGCCACGAAGCGTCGGATGTTGTCGTAGACCGCGCGCCCCTCTTCGATCGCGTTCACGATCGACGCGAAGTTGTCATCGGTGAGGATCATGTCCGCGGCTTCCTTGGCCACGTCGGTGCCTGCGATCCCCATCGCGACGCCGATGTCGGCGACCTTGAGCGCGGGCGCATCGTTGACGCCGTCGCCGGTCATGGCCACCACGTGGTCGAGTCGCTTGAGCGCCTGCGCGATGCGCATCTTGTGCTCGGGGGCGACGCGCGCGAACAAGACGTCTTGCCCCGAGAGCACCTCGCCCAGCTGCTCATCGCTCATCGCGTTGAGGTCGTTGCCCGTCACGATCAGCGCGTCGCCGGACACGATGCCGATCCTGCGCGCGATCGACTCGGCGGTCAGCCCGTAGTCGCCGGTGATCATGATGATGCGGATGCCCGCCGTGTGGCACTCCTCGACGGCGCGGGCGACCTCCTCGCGTGGCGGATCCATCATCGCCATGAGGCCCACGAAGACCAAGTCCCGCTCCGTCTTGTCCGGCGAGAACTCCTTCTCGTGCTTCTCGATGGGCCGATACGCCATCGCGAGCACGCGCAGCCCATCACGGGCGAAGGCGTCGTTTTGCGCCATGACCCGCTCGCGCGTGGCGTCGTCCATGGCCACGACGCCGTTGCTCGTGGCCACCTGCGTGCACAGCTCGAGAACCTCGCGCGGCGCGCCCTTCACGTAGCCGATACGCCCGAATCGGTGGTCCATGTGCACGGTGGTCATGCGCTTGCGCACCGAGTCGAACGGCAGCTCGAAGACCCTGCGAGCGCGCCCGAGCTCATCCTCGAGCTCGAATCCGGCCTTCTTCGCGGCGACGAGCAGGGCGCCCTCTGTGGGGTCTCCCAGTACGGTCCACGAGTCGCCGGGTTCGTCGCCGGGCGGCACCAGTCGCGCGTTGTTGCACAGAGCGGCCGCGCGAACCAGGACCTCGAGCGACTCGCGCTGCCTCTGGGTGAGCTTGGCGCCGTTCGACTCCACCTCGCCGGTGGGCTCGTACCCTGCACCGGATACCTGCAGGTGCTCACCGTCCACCCAGACGTCTCGAACCGTCATCTCGTTCTTGGTGAGCGTGCCGGTCTTGTCGGTACAGATGACGGTGGTGCACCCCAGCGTCTCAACGCTCGAGAGCTTCTTGATGAGCGCATGGCGGCCGGCCATGCGCTGGACCCCCATCGCGAGCGACAGCGTGACCGTGGGCAAGAGCCCCTCCGGCACGAGCGCGACGATGATGCCCAGCGAGAAGATGAACCCCTGGATGAGCGTCAGGCCACCAAAGTAGTAGCCCAGAAAGAAGAAGCTCACGCCGATGACGGTCGCGATGATCGCGACGGTCTGCGTGACCTTGCTCATCTCCTTTTGGAGCGGGCTCAGTTCGCTGTGCACGCTTTGGGTGAGCTCGGCGATCTTGCCAAACTGGGTGTTCATGCCGGTCGCGTACACCACGGCCTTGCCGCCGCCGTACGCCACGGACGTGCCCGCGAACACCAGGTTGGGCATCTCGATGGGCGTGAGCCGCGGGTCTTCGTGGGGCGCAGCGGTCTTGCGGACCGGTTCCGACTCCCCTGTGAGCGTCGCGTTGTTGGTGCGGAGCTCGAACTCCTCGATCACGCGGGCGTCTGCCGAGATCGCATCGCCCTCCTCGAGCACGATCAGGTCGCCCGGAACCAGGCCCACGGCGAGGATCTCGCAGGTCTTGCCGTCTCTGATGACGCGCGCCTTGCTGGGGATCAGCTTCTTCAGCGCCTCGGTGGCCTTCTCCGCCCTGAACTCCTGCCAGAAGGAGAAGACGGCGTTGATGAGGATGACGGCGAAGATAGCCCAGCCCAGCTCCGGCATGCCGGCGATGAACGCCATCGCGCCACCCACCCACAGCATGATGGCGAACAGGTGGTAGAAGTTCTCGAGGAACTTGAGGATGAGCGGACGGCCCTTGATCTCACGGATCTCGTTGGGGCCGTAGCGCTCAAGCCGCGCGGCGGCCTCGGCCGAGGAGAGCCCTCCGTCGCCCGTCTCCAGTGCATCGAAGACCTCAGGCCTCGTGAGGCTGTTGCAGCTGTTATCCGTACACTCCTTGACGTCCTCAGGCATCGAGCACCCCCCTCCCGTCGAACGACCGCCTAGCGCGACTCGTGGTGAACCCCGAGGCTCTCGAGGACCCGCTGCTCCTCCCCGCACGCCGAGAGCACCAGCACCTCATCGTTGGCGCTCAACACCGTGTCTCCCCGAGGGACGACCACCTGTCCGCCGGAGATGATGGCCATGATGTGCGCGCACAGCGGCAGGTTCAGCTCGGACAGCGACTTGCCCACACAACTCGCGTCGGCCGGCAGCGTGACCTCTTCGATGACAAGGTCCTCCGAGGAGAGCTTGAGCAAGGTGATCATGTCGCCCAGGCTCACTTCCTTCTCGACCAGCTCGGCGATCACGTTTGCCGTGGAGATGGCGACGTCCACGCCCCAGCGCTTGGTGAACATCCACTCGTTCTTGGGATGGTTGGTGCGCGCGAAGACCATGGGCACGCGATGGGTGGTCTTGGCGAGGAACGACACCACGAGGTTGTCCTCGTCGTCGCCGGTGAGCGCTGCGACAAGGTCCATCTGCTGGGCGCCTGCCCTGTCCAGGATCGACGGCTCACACCCGTCGCCTCGGATGACCTTGACGTCGGGCATGCGGGCCGCCACATAGGCCGCCCGCTCAGGACGCGACTCGATGACCGTGAGCGAGTGGCTGGGCCTGAGGATCTCGGCGAGGTAGGTCCCGGACTTGCCGGCCCCCACGATGAGGATGTTCATCTCGGCCACCTACTCCTTCAGCCCGAGCAACCGCTCGAGCTTGCCTGCGCTCTCACGCAGCACGTTGATGAACACGATGTCGTCCTTCTGAAACGCGAACCCCGAGGCGGGCAGGATCGCCGAGCCCGCGCGCACCACCGAGGCGACGGATATCTCCCCCGGCACCATGAGGTCGTCCACGTGCCTGCCTTCCAACCCTATGGGCAGGGCGACCTCGACCATCTCGACCTCGGCGTTCCCGTACTGGTACTCACTGTGGAGATCAGGGTGCGTGACCATGTCGAGCAGGCGGGTGCTCGTCCACGTCACCGAGGCGATCGTCGAGATGCCCAGGCCGCGGTAGATCTCCGCTCGGCGCGGATCGTAGATGCGGGCGATCACGCGTGGCACTCGGTAGTGCTCTTTGGCGGTGCGAGCCGCCACGATGTTGCTGTTGTCGCCGGAGGTGACCGCGGCGAAGCAGTCCGCCTCTCGAATGCCTGCAGCTTCGAGCAGGTCGCGGTCGTACGCCGGGCCCACAAAGGTCTCGCCCATCAGCCCTTCGGCGTCCACGTCTTCGAACGCGAGCGGGTCGTGGTCGATCACCGACACCGTGTGCCCCTCGAACTCCAACATCCGCGCAAGATAGCGGCCCACGCGCCCGTACCCGCCTATGACCACGTGCATGCGGTGCATCTCGCTCACCCCGCTTTCGCGTCACGGCCGCGTGCGTTCGCACGCAGCACCAGCTTGCGTATCTCGTCGGCCACCAGCAGCACCGGCGCGAACGCCGCGAGGAAGGCCCACTGGGCCCACGTCAACGCGGCGGTCCCAAAGATCGTCTGCATCCACGGCACGTACACGATCGCCATCTGGATGAGCAGCTCGGCGACGATGCCCCACAGCAGCAACCGATTGCTGAAGAAGCCCACGCGCACGATCGACTGATGATGAGTGCGCATGGCAAACCCATTCCCAACCTGCGCCATCACGATGCCGGTGAGGGTCATGGTGGTCGCGGCCATGTAGATCGCCGAGGAGGGCGCGGGGCCGATCGCCGACATCGCCGCCCAGTCGCCCCACTGCCACCCGGACTCAAGGTAGCGGTAGAAGAACCCGGCCATGCCTATCGCCGCGGCGATGGGACCGAGGAACAGGTACGCCTTGGCCACCATGCCGCGCGTGAGAATGGGCTCCCCACTCCGGCGGGGCGGCCGTTCCATGACACCGGGCTCAGGCCTCTCGAGACCCAGTGCGAGCGCCGGTACCTGGTCGGTGAGCAGGTCGATCGTGAGGATCTGCATGAGGGTGAGCGGCAGCGGGATACGCAGAAACACCATCGCGACGAACGGGATCATCTCGGCGACGTTGCTTGTCTGGAAGTAGGTCAGGAACCGCCGGATGTTGTCGAAGATCGCGCGTCCCTCTTCGACTGCGTTGACGATGGAGGCGAAGTTGTCGTCGGTGAGGATCATGTCGGCGGCTTCGCGCGCGACGTCGGTCCCTGAGCGCCCCATCGCGATTCCGATGTCGGCGGCCTTGAGCGCCGGCGCGTCGTTGACGCCGTCGCCCGTCATCGCGACCACCTCACCCATCGCTTGGAGCCGCTGGGTGATGCGCATCTTGTGTTCCGGGACCACACGCGCGAAGACGACGTCGCCCGAGAGCGCCTGCGAGAGCGCCGCGTCATCCATCTGCTCGAGGTCCGAACCCGTGACCACACGTGCGTCGTCAGCGGCGATGATGCCGATCTTGCGCGCGATGGCATCGGCGGTGAGCCCGTAGTCGCCGGTGATCATGATGACCCGGATGCCCGCCGTGCGGCACTCGGCGACCGCAGCCGTGACCTCCGGGCGGGGCGGGTCTTGCATCGCCTCGAGGCCCAGCAAGGTCAGTCCCCGCTCGACGACCGAGACGTCGGCGGGGTCCTCGCCTGCCGCCAACGGGTGCTCGGTCACGGCGATCACGCGTAGCGCGCGACGCGCGAGCCGGTCGTTGGCAGCGAACGCCGCGTCCACGTCAGCCTGCGTGACAGGCCTCACCCCGTCGGCATCACGCAGGTGCGTACACAGCTCGATGACCTCGCGTGGAGCGCCCTTCACATACGCGACGTCGCGACCACCCACGTCGCACACGACCGCCATCCGCTTGCGCGACGAATCGAATGCGTGCTCGAATCGCCGAGGTCGCTCCTCCTCCAATCGCGACGCGTCAAACCCCGCCTTTGCCGCGGCCACCACCATGGCAGCCTCGGTGGGGTCGCCCAAGATCGTGTAGGACTCCCCCGTTCCTTCGGGCGGTCGAAGCTTCGCGTTGTTGCAGAGCGCGCCCGCCACAAGGCAGTCCTCAAGCCGCGTGCGCATCGCGCCCGATACAGGCTTGCCGTCCACCGAGAACTCGCCCTCCGGCGCGTACCCGACTCCATCGACCTGCACCTCAGCACCGGGCAGCCACACTTCTCGGACGGTCATCTGGTTCGCCGTGAGCGTCCCTGTCTTGTCGGTGCAGATGACGGTGGTCGAACCCAGCGTCTCGACGCTCGAGAGCTTCTTCACGAGCACGTTGCGTCTAGACATCCGTTGGGCGGCGACCGAGAGAGCCATCGTGAGTGTTGGGAGCAGCCCTTCCGGCACGTTCGCCACGATGATGCCGATGGCAAAGACCATCGCGTCGATCGTCGTCATCCCCACCGCGGCCTTGCCCACACCAAAGAACACCACGCCGAGGACTATGGCGATGCCCGAGATCAAAGTGGAGAGTCGAGCGATGTTTCGCTGAAGCGGCGAAGGCCGATCGGCCACGCCTTGGGTGAGCCCCGCGATCTTCCCAAGCTCGGTGCGCATCCCTGTGGCGAACACCACGGCGCGTCCCTGCCCCAGCACCGCGGTGCTGCCCATGAAGATCAGGTTCTCGATGTCGGTGATCGACGGGGGGTCCGTGCAGGTGACGTCGAACCGCCGGACGACGGGATCCACTTCACCCGTCAGCGCGGAGTTGTCCACCCTGAGATCCGCCGAGTACACCAACCGGGCGTCCGCGGAGATCAGGTCGCCCTCCTCGACCGCCATGACGTCGCCGGGCACGAGCAGGCGCGCCTCGATCTCGCACAGACGCCCGCCCCTTATGACCTTGGCTCGTGGAGGCAACATATCGCGCAGGGCCTCGATGGCCTTCTCCGCGCGAAACTCCTGCACGAATGCGAAGACGGCGTTCAAGAGGATGACGACGATGATCGCCACACCCAAGGCCGACTGGTTGGACGCGAACGCCAGCACGGCGGCGACCCAGAGCAGCAGCGCGAACACGTTGATGAGATGCGCGACGAACCGCCGCCACAGCGGCACGGGGGGCCTGGCCGTCAGAACGTTCTCGCCGTAGGCGGAGCGACGGCGATCGGCCTCCTCGGTCGACAGCCCTTGGCGTGACGAGCCTAGGTGCGAGTAGACCTGCGTGACAGGCTCTCCGCACAGCACGCTCGGATCAGCGTGCAGCTCCTCCAGCGTCTCCACGTGCCCCCGCCCTCAGCAAACGACCGCCCGGTGAACGACGCCGGGTGCTACCAAGACCAGTTCGGCACCGGCCTCCACAATCCTGCCTCGGGGGCAGACCGAGGGCATCCGATACGGGCCCGTTCCCAGGCATCCCGGCGGCACGACCGCCGCGCAACGCAACGAGGGCGAGCCCGTGGGCCCGCCCTCGCAAAGTCGATGTGCGTAGTGCCTACTTGAGCACGTAGTAGGCCTTGATCGTGTGGTTCGCCTTGATGTTGCTGAAGGTGTAGGAGGTCTTCACGCCAACCGACGTGCCGTCCACGACGACCTTCTGGATCTTGTAGCCCGGCGAGACGGTGATCGTGAACTTCTTGCTGGAGCCATAGTTCACGGTCTGCACGGTGTGCGGAGAGATCCAACCGTGAGTGTTGGACCGCGACGGCGTGATCTTGTAGGTGTTGATGGCGAACACCGCGGTGAGCGTGTGGTTCGCGTTCACACCGGTGAACTTGTAGGTCTTCACGGGGCCGACGTCGACGCCGTCAACGAGCACCTTGACCGTGTGGTAGCCGGTGTTGGGTGTGATCGTGTAGGTGGCGCTCGAGGAACCCACAGAGACCAGCGCGGTGCCGGTAGGCGTGATGCTGCCGCCGCTCGCCTGAGTCACCGCGATAGAGAACTGGCTCTTCACGAGGAAGTTGCCGGTCACGTGCGGAGTCTCGATGTTTCCCACGGCATCCTCGGACCAGAACTCGATGCTGTGGGCGGTGGCACCACTGGCGGGCGCGGGCACGTTGATGGTCGTACCCTCGACCGGAGGCGCTCCATCGAGACGATAGAACGTGTGCGCAACGCCCGAGCCATCGGCGTTGTCGGTGGCCGTCAGCTTGATGGTCGCAGGGCCGTCATAGGTGGCCTTGAGATCAGAGGTGGTGGTGGGCGCCGTGTTGTCGATGACGAACATCTCGTGACCGTGGTTCACGTTGCCCGCGTTATCGAATGCGACCCACGCGTACATGTGCATGCCCTCGCCGGCGAACGGGAAGCCCACCGAGAAGTTGCCCGGATCCGCAGGATCGGGCTCGTACGACGTGAAGTTCACGTTGGCGTCCGTCTTCACCAACACGTTCTCGACACCCGACATCGTGTCGGTGGCGGTCAGGGTGATGGTGGGGGTTCCTGCGTAGAACGGCAGCTTGTCCGTCGTGACCACGGGCTCGCCCTGGTCGACGCCGAAGGCGGGGGTGATCGCACCCGTGACATCGCCTGCACCGTCAGTCCCGGTCGCCGTGATGCTGTAGACGCCGTCGAACTCAAGCGTGTAGGGCGCGGGAAGCGGGGTGTCGGCGCCGTAGCCGGCACCTTCGTTGCGCGCATAGGTCGCCGCCGAGAACACGGGGACGCCATTGCCAACGTCCGGGAACGCGAAGTCGATGATGCTGACCGGCTTGCTGAACCACTCGAACGACCCTGAGGGGTCGACGGGGCTCGTCCAGTAGCTCGCGTTGCCGTGAACGCTGCCGGAGTTGCCGGTGGACGACACCGCGATCGTCAGGCTTCCGTCTCCGGCGCTGATCGAACGCGTGGTGAGCGTCTCTGAAACGACGGCTGCGGCAGAGCCCGCCGCCGCCAACATCAATGCAACGACCGCTATCGCGATCGCCGCACCTCTGATCCTTTTGCCCCTCATGAGCATCTCCTCTTTTCCGGTATGAACACGATCGGCCCATGAACGCGATCGTTGCGATCCACGAGATCCGTGCGGACCGGGGGTGCTTGCGCAACCCCCGGTCCCATGACGGTTACCTCAGCGTCGTGGCGGATTTCACCGCCGAAGACGTGGTGCCTGCGCCGTTGACGGCGTTGACGCGAACCCAATAGGTCGTGTTGTTGAGGAGACCTGAGATCGTGTACGACGTCGAGGTCGGTGCCAGCGTCGCCGCAGTCGTCCACGGACCCGCCGGACCACTTCGGCTGTACTGGACCACGTTGTTGGTGACCGCAGGTCCTGCGGGGTTCGTCCACGTGATCGGGATGGTCGTCCTGGTCACAGTGCCGATCGTCAGGTTCTGCGGAGCCAGCGGCAGTCCAGCGGCGCCAGGCGTCTTCGCGCTGGCGGTCTTGGTCCACACCGAGTAGCTGTTCGAGTTCTCAGCACGTACTCGGTAGTAGTACGTGGTGCCCGCAGTGACGGCGGTGTCGACATAGCTCGTCGCATCGGCCGAAAGCGGGATCTGCGACAGGCCCACAGTGAACGCCGAGTTGGTCGCACGCTGCAGCAGCGTGTTGGTCGACGTCGGCAACGTCCAGTTCTTCGTCCACGCGAGCACGACACGCGTGGGCCCGGCGGCTCCGGTCGCCGTGAGCGCCGTGGGCGCCGCAGGCGAGACCGCGACCTGGATCGGACGCATCATGTCGTTCTCTTCGTGGCCGAGGAGGTGGCAATGCCACACGTACTCCCAGCCGTAGTTCACCATCGTGTTGGTCACGGTGATCGGGTTACCGGTCACAGGATCGAATCCTGCGGTGGTGGTACCCAGAGGCATCGTGGGATCGAGCGGGCGGATGCTGTCGCCGATCTTGAACGGCAGCGAGGGGGCCACCGGACGCATCGCGACGATGCAGTCCTCCAGCGGGTTCATGCGCACGGTCTCTTTCCAGCCGAGCTCGTTGGGATCCGGCGGCCTGATGGCGCCGTCCCAACCCACGCGGTTGACGACCTGGACGTTGAACAGGTGGAAGTGGATCGCGTGCGTGTCCACGCCGTTGTGCGTGATCTTCCAGATCTGCGTGCCGTCACCCAGCGTGCCGATCGCGGCGGTGGTGACCTCGAGCGAGTTCAGCATCTTCTCGGTGACAGGGTCGGTGAACCCGAGCGGCAGAGTGGTCTGCGTGCGGCTGTTGGTGAACGGCAGCTCGACACCGAGCGTGGCGTTCATGCGGCCGTAGTCCATCTCGAAGAGCTCCTGGATCGCCTTGCGCTCCATGCGGACACCCACCGGAGTGGAGGTGCCGGCCGGGGTGAAGGTGAGCACGGTGGACTGGATCTTCGAGAAGGTGTCAGTCGCCGCGCCGTAGGCCTTCTGCGGCACGATGATCGGGTCTTGCGAGGCAGCGAAGGCCGCCGGGATCGCCGTTGCGAGCGCGGTCGTGTTGAACGACGGAGCAGCAGTGGCGCCCTCGACCTGGAACTGCATGATCGTGCGGGTGTTGGGGCCATAGCCCGGCAGGGTCGACGGCGCGCCGCCCGTGTCGGTCTGGTCCGGATTGCCGGTGTAGTAGTCGAGACGCGGGTCGGATGCCGGGACAGGCGCCGGAGAGTCGCTGTACAGGATCAGCTTCGAACCCGCAGGGACCTGCGAGAAGTCGACGATGACGTCGGCGCGCTCCGCAGGGCCGAGGAACAGGGACTTCTCCTGGACGTTGAGCACCACGATGTCGCGGCGGTTGTAGTTGTAGCCCACCGGCTGGTTGGTGATCTCGACCGGTGCCGGGAGCAGACCGCCCTCAGTGCCGATCTGGATCATCTTGGGACCGGCCGTATTGGGATCCGGCACGCCGCCCTCGCGGCCGTCGGTCGGCCACGTGGCCGGCCAGTTCGGATCGCCGGGATGCGGGATTGCGGGGGTCATCGAGACCTCACCCGATGCCGCCTGGAAGGTCGGATTGCCCGAAGCATCGACCGAGTCCGGCGTGTTCGACTTGGCGTAGTAGAGCTGCAGGTTCCACATACGGTCGTTTGACGCGTTGAGGATGCGGAAGCGATACGCCTTGCGGTTGACCTTCAGGTACGGATACGCGGTGCCGTTGACGAGCGGCGTGTCCATGAACGCCTCAGGTACGAGGGACACGTTGGGGACGCCGGGGTCGCCATTGGGGAGCTTGCCGTGCGTGGGCTCGAAGATCGGCCAGAAGAAGGGGCCGTAGTCGTAGCGACCCATGGCGTTGGTGCCGGACGGATCGTTCTCGTTCTGGTTAGGCATGTAGACGTGCGGGAACCACAGGCTGCCGTAGCTGCCCCACTTGGCCCGATCCCACGTGGGGTCGGTGGCGAGGAGCTGGGCGTCCTTAGGCACGAACGTCTTGTCCTGGATGATGAGCGGGATCTGCTCGGACGGGATGGTGCCAGGGGCGACCGTCACGGTGCCGATGGTGCCGCCCTCGATGAGCTTCTTCTCCACCGGATCGCTCAGCACGTAGCCCGCGGCCTCACCGGCGTAGACGTTGAGGCGGGTCAGGCCGTACGAGTGATCGTGGTAGAACATCAGACGCGCGCTCTGCTGGTTGGTGTAGAAGAACGTGAGGGCCCCGGGGCCGGGATCCGGCATGTCCGGGACGTTGGTCACGCTGACACCCTTGGGGTACGGGGTGTTCTCGCCCGCAGGCGTGGTCCACTGATGCGGCGTACCATCGCTGATCCACGGGGTGGCGCCACCATGCAGGTGGAGTGTCGCGCGGTTCTGCTTGTACGGGCTGACGCCGTCCGGGCCCATGCCGGCACCCATCGCGGTGGTGTCGGTGGGGATGAACAGGTCGCCACCGGCGCCCGTGGGCAGCTGGTTGACGAACTTCACGCGGACCGGGCGGTCCTTGGTCGCGAGGATTGTGGGACCAAGGTAGCTGGGCGGTGCCACCTGCTGGCCCGACGAGTTCAGCTGCACGTAGCCGCGCAGCTTCGTGGGCGGCAGGTCGGAGTGGAGCTTCTCGGAGTACTCGACCAGCGCGATGACGTAGTAGTCAGAGCCCGGATACGTGGTGGTATCGGGCTGCGCCACGCTGAGGTACTGGCCGAGGTTGTTCTTGTTCGCCGCGCCCAGACCCGGCAGGGAGTCGACGAACTTCCTGATACCGGTACCGGGGATGGGCGTGCCGCTCGCGTCCAGCTCAGGAAGCGGGCTGTTCGCGTAGTTGGGCGTCGTGCCAAAGTAGTCCGGCTTGCCCTGCGGGTCGAAGGTCGTCGCCACCGATGCCTTGGGCATCAGAGCGGTGAGACCCGCCATGAGCTTGTAGCTGAGGGTCTTGCGCTTGGCTGCGGCCCGTGCCGCTGCCGCCTCCCTCATGGCCGGGGTCGTACGGCGCTTGAGCATCTCTTCAGACGTCATGGCCATCTTGGGCGTCATCTTGCCCATGCCTGCCGTCTTGGCGCGCTGCGCCTGCGCCGTACCTGTCATCAAACCAACCGCCAAAACGGCACAGCCTACGATCACCGCCCACTTCTTCCAGGTGATCTTCGACCGCACCCCCTTGCCTGGCGACGGACTCTCGTTCGCACTCACCATTTGCTCCTCTCTCACCAGACGCGCTCGCGGTCTTCGTTAGACCGTCGACGGTTCGGCTTTAGCGCGCACTCAACTGCTGCGCGAACCGTGGACCGCGCTCTGATAGTGGATACCGCGGAGCCCCTGCGTGGAAACAGGTGATGACCACAATTCCTCCACGATTCCGACAAAACGCCGATAGCGCCCGACCAGCGTGCATACCGGGCGGTACGGTTCGTGAATCGTGCGTTTCGAGGATGTTTCGGGTACGGCCCGAAGCCGTTCGGTACCGCGCCGCGGACTACCCCAGCAGCTGGCGCAGATCGTCGCGAAGCGCAGGTGCGTCGGGGTCGCGGGGATCGAGGTCCTCGGCGAGCTCGAGGCCGCGCATCGCGGCATCGGCCGCCTCCTCGTGGCGCTCCATGCCGTCCAGCGCCTTGGCGATCCGACGGTAGCCGTAGGCGAGCTCGGGATCATCGGGCGACGTCGCATCCGAGTGCACGGACACGGCGGCCGACGCGTACTCGTACGCGTCCGAGAAGCGCTCCTGCTTGAGGGCCGACTTCGCGAGCCCGGCCAACGCCCCTGCACGGGGCTCCCACGGCTCGGACTTCTCGCCGAGCAGCTCGAGCTGGCGCTCGAAGATCGCCTCGGCGTCTTCGTAGTGCTCCATCTCGACCAGAGCGGCGCCGCGACGATCGCGGATCCACAGCACGGCCTCGTCGTCTTCGGTCAGTGCGCTGATCGCGGCCTCCTCGGCGCGCGAGAGCACCTCTTCGGCCTCGTCGTAGCGCTCGAGGGCGTGAAGCGTGGTGCCCAGGAAACCCAACTCGTCGGCCAGGCGCTCTGCCGGGGCGTCGCCCATCTCCTCGAGCGAGGTCACCGCCAGACGCGCGTACTCGAGCGCATCGTCGTAGCGGAACTGCGCGCGCAGGGCGACAGCGGCAAGGCTCGCGGTGAGCGAGACCTCGGGGTTGGCGTCGCCAAAGACGGTGCGCTGGATGTCGAGCGCCTGCTCGAGGGGCTCCTGTGCGTCTTCGGGCCGCTCGAACACGATGTAGAGCGCTCCCAGTCCGCGCAATGCAGCCGCCGCGTCCGGCGTGTAGAGGTCGCCGGTCTGCTCGGCGCAGTTGATGGCCCGCTTGTAGGCGGCCTCAGCACGGTCGTCCTCGAGCTCGCCGAGCACGTCGCCCAGGCGCGTGAACGGCTGCACGAGCATGGCGGGATCGTCTGCGAAGACGCGCTCCCCCATCTCGATCGACGCGCGCAACGCGTCCTCAGCGCGGTCGAGGTCGCCCTTGTCGAAGAGGAGCTGGCCCAGGTTGGTCAGCGCGATGGCGACGCGAGGGTCGTCGGTGACGCCCTGCTGCTCGAGCAGGTCGAGCGCGCGGCGGTACTGCTCCTCCGCCTCGTCGAAGCGGCCCTGGTCGCCCAGGATGCCCGCGAGCCGGTTGAGGTTGGCGGCGAGCGCCTCGGGGTCGAGCCCCGCGGTCTCGAACACGCGGATCGCACGACGCACGAACGGCTCGGCGCGCGGGGACTCGCCACGGTCGAACAGCGCGGTCGCGTAGTTCGCGAGCGCGTCGCCGTACGCGAGTTCATCGGGGCCAAAGGTCTGCTCGGCGAGGGCGAGGGCACGGACCCACGCGTCGTCGGAGGCCTCGAACTCGCCCATCTCGTCGAGCAGGTTCGCGAGGTTCTCATAGAACACGGTGAGGCCGGGGTCGTTCTCGTCGTCGGCCTCGAGCAGCGCGATCGCGCGACGCATCACATCGGCGGCCTCGCCAAAACGCTCGAGCAGACGCAACGCCGAGGCGAGCCGGTTCAAGACGCGCGCCTCGTCGTAGGGCTCGGCCTCGGGATCGTCGGCGAGCAGGTCGAGCAGGCGGCGCATCGTCGCGGCGCTCTCCTCGGCACGGCCGGTGTCCTCGAGCACGAGCGACAGCGCCACCCAGATGTCGAGCGCTTCAGGCTCGGTCTGTGCGTCTTGCGCGGCGGCGATGTCGAGCGCGCGACGCAACGGCGCCTCGGCCTCGTCGGGGCGGCCGGACTCAGCGAGCAGGGTTCCCAGCGTGGCGAGACCGGTGGCGATCGCCAGGTCGTCCGCGCCCACGATCTCCTCGGCGACTTCGAGGTAGCGGCGCGCGGCGAGCTCGGCCTCGTCGTAGCGGCCGATGAGGCCCAGGACCGAGGCGTGCTCGTGCAGTGCGTCGGCGACACGCTCGTCGTCGGGGCCAAAGAGCAGCGTGGCGAGCTCGACGCGGCGGCGCACGAACGGCTCGCCCACCTCGGGATCGCCCAGCTCGGCCTGCAGGTCGATCAGCTCGCCCAGGATCTCGAAGGAGTTGACGCTCTCAGGGCCAAAGACCTGATCGGCGAGCGAGAGCGCGCGACGGCACTCGACCTCCGCCTCATCGAAACGCTCCATCTCGGCCATCATGTGCGCAAGCTCAAGAGCCGAGGTGACATCGGCGGGAACAGGCATAGCACTCACCTTTCAGGTGTGGGTCACTCGGGAGAGTTGATACCCGCGTCGGGAGAAGCGGGTGAGGCGTCGGCCGCCGAGGGTTCGCCCTCGACCGGCACCGCAGGGTCTGCGGCCTCATCGGCGTGCGCCTGCGTGTCCTCGACGCGCGGGAACACCACGCGGAGAAGGTAGGCGACCTGCACGGCCAGCATGAAGGGGGTGGCGATGAGCACCCCCGCCGAGACGGGCCCGAATCCGGGGAACTGTGCCACGAACAGGGCCACGAGCCAGATGGCCTGCGGCACGACCCACGCCCAGCGGGGCTCGCTGAGCTCGGTCCAGCGGTGGGCGCGACGCGGCATGAACGCGTCGCCGGCCACAAAGACCGCCAGACCGAAGCACAGGCCGAGCAGCACCACGGCGAACAGCCACACGGGACCGCCCAGCGAGAGGTCTCCGTGCACTAGCCGGCTACCTGGGCGAGCTTGCGAACGACGGTGGTGAAGAACGCCTGGCCGTCGGTGCCGCCGCCGGCGGGGTCGACCACGCGCTCCGGGTGCGGCATGAGGCCGAACACGTTGCCGCGCTCGTTGCAGATGCCGGCGATGTCATCCATCGCGCCGTTGGGAGCGCTGCCGCCGGGCGCCGAGGAGCCGTCGGCCTCGCAGTAGCGCACGATGACCTGCCCGTTGGCGTTGAGGCGCGCAAGCGTCTCGGCGTCACAGGTGTAGTTGCCCTCGTTGTGGTTGATCGGCACCTCGAGCACCGTGCCCACGGGCTCATCGAGCCAGTCGCAGGAGCCGTCGACGCGCAGGTTCACGGTCTTGCAGATGAACTTGAGGCCGCGGTTGCGCAGGAGCGCACCGGGGAGCAGGTGGGCCTCGGTGAGGATCTGGAAGCCGTTGCAGACCCCCAGCACAGGTCCGCCCTTCTCGGCGAAGCGCACGACCTCACTCATGACGGGGCTGAAGCGGGCAACGGCGCCACAGCGGATGTAGTCGCCGTAGCTGAAGCCGCCCGGCAGCACGATCGCGTCGAAGCCGGACAGATCCGTGTCGCCGTGCCACACGTAGTCGGCCTCGAAGCCAAGGTGGTTGGCCGCGTGGACCACGTCCTGCTCGCAGTTGGAGCCGGGGAAGATTACGACGCCGAAGCGCATGGCCTACTCCTCGACCGTCTCGATGCGGAAGTCCTCGATCACCGGGTTGGCGAGCAGCTTCTCGCACATCTCGGTGACCGTGGCGAGATCGACGTCGCCCGCGAAGCGGATGTACTTGCCGATCTGGACGCTCTCGACGCCCTCATAGCCCAGGTTCGCGAGCGCACGCTCGGCGGTCGCGCCGGGAGGATCGAAGATGCCGGTCTTATAGGTAACGAAGATCTCGTAGCGCGCCACGGTAGGCTCCCTTTCTCGCGCGCGGTCAGGACTTGGTGTTGTGCTGCTCTTCGGCGTACTCCTTGCGCATCTTGCGCAACTTGAACCAGTCGACGGCGAGCGCGGCGAACATCGACGCGTAGCCCGCACCCAACAAGATGTTGCCCAGCTGGCCCACCTGGCTCTTCATCGCGAAGTACGACGCGGTGGTCAGCGCGATCGCAACGCCCAACAGCACCCACCAGATGCGCCTCCACAAGGTGTACTCGGGAGTGGGCGGGTGCATGACGTAGGACTGCTTCGCCGAAGCCGGCTTCGAGGACTTGGCCTTCACAGGGGCGGTCCCCACGGAACGCTTGGGCTTGGCCGAGGCCGCCGAGCGCCGGGTCTTGCCAGCGGGCAGGCCCTGCTTCTGGTAGCGCTGATTCATCGCACTACGACGCGCCATATCAGGCGGCCCCTTCCGGTTCGAATGTCCGGCCCGTGATGAGCTCATAGGCCTGGATGTACTTCGCCGAGGTCGCCTCGATGACGTCACGCGGCAGCGAGGGCACGGGGGGCTGCTTGTCCCAGCCGCTGGCCTCGAGCCAGTCACGCACGAACTGCTTGTCGAAGCTGGGCTGGCTGGCGCCGGCCGCATAGGAGTCGGCGGGCCAGAATCGGCTCGAGTCCGGGGTGAGCACCTCGTCGACGAGGGTCATCTCGCCGTTGATGTCGCCAAACTCGAACTTGGTGTCAGCGATGATGATTCCGCGCGTGGCGGCATGGTCACGCGCCGCCGAGTACACGGCGATGGACTTGGCCCGCAGATCCTCGGCGGTCTCCGAACCCACGATCTCGACCATGCGCTCGAAGCTGATGTTCTCGTCGTGGTCGCCGATCTCGGCCTTGGTGCTGGGGGTGAAGAGCGGCTGCTCGAGTCGGCTCGACTCGACGAGGCCATCCGGCAGCGGGATGCCGCACACGGTGCCCTGCGCGTTGTACTCCTTGAGGCCGGAGCCCGCGAGGTAGCCGCGAACGATGCACTCGACCGGGTAGACCTTGGCCTTCTTCACCAGCATGAAGCGGCCACGCAGGTACTCGGCGTGGGGAGCGAACTCCTCGGGAAGGTCGGCCACGTCGGCGGAGAGCAGGTGGTTGGGCACCACGTCGGCGAGCAGCTCGAACCAGAACAGCGACAGCTTGGTGAGCACCTCTCCCTTGAACGGGATGGCCTCGGGAAGCACGAAGTCGAACGCGCTGATGCGATCGGACGCCACAAGCAGAAGCTTGTCGCCAAGGTCGAACAGATCACGGACCTTGCCCTGCGAATCGGGACGGAGGTCGGAGAAGTCAGGCACGTATATCTCCCGGGGGTCGTCTGGACTCGACGGCCACACCCGGGTGACGATGAAGGACTGCGGGGGCGCGGCGCACGCGCACATTGTAGGCGATGCGCCCCTTCGGGGTAAGGGCGAACCCGCGCTCAGCCGATGGTCAGCCCAAGACCGAACACAAAGCCGAGCAACCCGTGGACGATGGCGAGAGCGAGAAGCGCCCATGCGCAGGCCTTGTGCACCTTCATGTGGAGCGGGCCCTTGAAGTGGATGATCCGACGGCCCTGGAGGAACTGAAACGTCACGAGCAGGAGCAAAACCGTGCCGCCGGTCATGAGGACGACGGGCGTGATGACCAGTCCGAAGATCACGAGGTCCCTTCCCCTGAGTACGTGCGTGGGTGCGACTGGTACAGAGGATACCCGTGCGACCTCGCAACACGCCACGGCGCGCCCTCCTCGGACGCGATCCGCGATGCACGAGACGGTGGACCGCTAAGCGAGCGGGAGCTTGATGGAGAAGACGGTGCCGCCGCCCTCACGGCGCTCGGCGACGATGGTGCCGCGGTGTCGCTCGACGATCTCGCGGGTGACCGCAAGGCCCACGCCCAGACCGCCGGTCGCAGTCGCGCGCGCGGCGTCCGCCCGCCAGAAGCGGCCGAAGACGTTGGTGAGGTCCTCCTCGGCGATGCCGATCCCGGTGTCTGAGACGCGCAGTACGGCGCAACCCGCTTCGGCGACCAGCGTCACATCGATCGATCCACCGGGCTTGGTGTAGCGCGCCGCGTTGCTCAGCAGATTGCCTGCCGCCTGCTGAAGACGGTCCGCGTCCCCGACGACCTTGACGCACTCGTCGATCTGCGTGGTCAACGTGAGCTGCGCGGCGTCGATGAGCGCAGCGAGCGAGTCGGCGGCCGCACGAACCGGCGTCGCGAGGCAGATCTCCTCCATGGCAAAGGGCAGCGAGCCCCGCTCGAGACGCGTGAGCTCGAGGATCGCATCGGCGAGCCGAGCCAAGCGGACCGTCTCGTCGCGAACGATACCCAGACGCTCCTCGTCGGCCGGAAGGACGCCGTCCTGCATCGCCTCGACGGTGGCCTGGATCGCCTGGAGCGGCGTGCGCAGCTCGTGAGCGACGTCGGCGGTAAGTCGGCGCTCAAGCTCACGATCCGCCTCGATGGCGTCGGCCATCTCGTCGAGCGTCTTGCCCAGCACGGAGATCTCGTCGTCACCGTCGAGCCCGGTGCGGGCCTCGCGGTCACCCTGGCGAAGCGACCGGGCGGTGGCGGTGATGGCGTTGATCGGCCGGACGAGGCGCGTCGCGTACCACATGCCTCCGATGGAGGCGAACGCGATCGCGACAAGAGCCGCGATGGTGAGAGCTGTCAACGATCCGCTGCGGAACTGCGCGTCTCGATCGGTCATCGCCGCGCCGGGCCCATAGGCCCACACGCGCACGGTGCCCACGGTCTCGCCGTTCACGACCACGGGCGAGGTGACCACGGGGCCGTCAGGATCGAGCGCGAACTGGCGATCGGCCGCTGTCCCCAACGCGTCTTGCAGGTGGGTGTTGTCCGAGACGTCGTCGTAGATGACCTCGCCTTTGGGGTCCGTGATCTGAACGGCGATGCCTCGCATGGGACCGAACCGCGGTATCACCGACAGGGTCTGGATGCTCCACCCGCCGTACTGCGGGTACGCCTCGACGGCGATCTGCGCGACGCCATCGGCGATTCGCTCGAGATTGCCCTTGAGGTACTGGTCGAACTGGTAGTTCCAGGCCATGGAGATGAGCACGGCCACGAGCGCGACCGTAAGGGCCGCAACCGCCGCGAACGCCACCGCGAGCCGCCGGCTGAACGTGCCGTGCGGATGGGGAACCGAGCCCCCGGAGGGCGTCACATCGGCGGGTGCGGCGTCAGTCATCAGACTTGGGTGCCTCGAAGCGATAGCCCACGCCGTGAACGGTGTAGATGAAGGTGGGGTCGCGCGGGTCGTCCTCGAGCTTCGCGCGCAGGTTCTTCACGTGGCTGTCGATGGTGCGCTCGTAGCCCTCGAAGTCGTAGCCCAGCACCTTCTCGACGAGCTCCATGCGCGAGTACACGCGGCCCGGGTAGCGCGACAAGGTGGTGAGCAGCTTGAACTCACTCGCCGTCAGGTCGAGCTCTTCGCCGCGCAGGAAAGCCTTGTGCCCCGAGACATCGATCTCAAGATCGCCGTACACCAGCCGATCGCGCTGGGGCTCCTCGCCCACGTGGGCGCGACGCATGAGCGCCCTGACGCGCGCGACGAGCTCGCGGGGAGAGAACGGCTTCACGAGGTAGTCGTCGGCGCCCAACTCGAGACCGGCGACACGGTCCTCCAGCTCGCCTTTGGCGGTGAGCATGATGATCGGCACGTCGGATGCGTCGCGGATCGCCCGGCACACATCCTCGCCCGACACCTTCGGCAACATGAGGTCGAGCACCACGAGGTCGAACCGGTGCTTGCCGAAGTTCTCCAGTGCCACCGCGCCGTCCTCGGCAGGAGTGACCCAGTAGCCCTCGCGCTCAAGATACGCGGCGACGGTGTCTCGGATGGTCTTCTCGTCTTCAACAAGCAGGATGCGCTTGGTCTCGGCAGTCATCAGGTCTCCTTCAAGACGTCGTGTCGACAGCCCGCCCCTCCAAAGCGAAGTGTACGCCCCGAGCGCATTTCCCCTGCTCTCTCCACCGAAAATCCACCCTACGGCGCCTCCAGCACGGCGATGTCGAGCGCTACCGGATCCCCATCGAAACCAGTGGTCCACTCCGGCTTTGTCCCGCCCTCGCGCCAGAGTGCGATGTGACCGCTGGCGTCCGCGACGAGAAGCGCATCCCCCCATCCGACGATGGCGACCGGGCCCTTCCTAAGCTCGATCTCGCCCCGACGCTCGAACGTCCGTGCGTCGTAGATGTCGACCGAGCACGGCTTCTGGAAGTCACCACTGCCATCGCTATCGACGATCGCCACCGAGTGACCGAACGTCGCGATGCCATCCACTCCACCGTCCAGCCCGTCGAGCGGCGCACCCTGTGTGATCGTGCCACTCCGGGCGTCCGCGACCACGGCCTCGGCACTGGACGCACGCCGCGACGGTTCGAGTCGCCTGAACCCCGCCGTCACCACGCGCCCCTCATCCACCGGGTGCGGCGCCGTCCAGCCGCTGATGGGCATGCCGGCGACGAGCGGCGCGACCCGACCGTCGGGCTCGACTCTGGCCAGGACGGTACTCGTGGGCGCCTGACTCTTGCCCGGCGGCGCATCGGCCGAGGGCGTGGGGATGTAGGAGACCCACGTCGCGCCTGCAGCACGCGACATCACCTGCGTGCCGTCCGGAACCGCCCCGGTGGCGGCCACTGATCGGGACGCGACGTCGACTGTGGTCGTGCGCAGCCCGCCGTCGAACGCGACCCCGTGCAAGACGAAGGCGCGGCCATCGCCTGCGACCACCTGTGCCGGATTCGCCCACGGCAACTTCACGTAGCTCACCCGCCCGCCGCCCCGCGCATCCACGATGCCCAGTCTGTTGTCGCTGTCGGCTCCCACGCCACCGGACTGCGCCGTGACGAACACACCCGTCTTGTCGTCGGCCGCCACGTCATAGGCGGGTGACCGCAGCCGCTTGCGCACGACGGTCACCCCCGTGCGCAGGTCGATCACGTGCACCTCACTGCGCTTCGCCGAGACGAGCACGGCCGCAAGCGGCGCCTCCCGGCGGGCCTTCGCGCTGTCGATACGATCAGCGCATCCCGCAAGCGACGCGGCCAAAACCGCCAGCACCACTACCAGCAACACCCTTGCACTCCTCATCGAACCCCCTCGATGCGATGCGGCCCCGGGTCACATGACTCCCCGGGGCCGCAGACGACATACCTAGATCCCGTGCACGAACACGCTCGTGGCGGGGTCGTTGATCAGGTCGACAGGCCAGACCCAGTAGCCTCCGTCGGCGTCCAGGTCGAGGCTGACGGTGTAGCGGTACGAGCCCCAGACGAGCTTCGAGCAGTACCACTGCGTCTGGTCGCTCTTCGACGACGAGATGTTGTACGGCTCGTTGTTCTGCGCTCGGCAGTAGTTGCGGGCACGAACGCGGTTGGTGAGCGTCACCGACGGGACCCACAGGCCATAGGCCTCGTCATAGGTGCGGTACTTGACGGCCGCCTCGCGCAGCACGTCGTTGCCCGGCAGCGTGTTGGCGCTCCACACGCAGTAGCTCGAGTCGGTGATGTGGTAGTAGTCGTCCCACTCGCCGGCGTGGCCGGTGGCTGTTCCCAGGACCACGATGATGTCGCCGTCCTCGAACGCGCCAAACTGGATGTTGTTGTGGCCGTCGCCGTTGCCGCCCGCGGTGATGGGCTGCTCAT
The DNA here is from genome assembly GCA_964403885.1 of uncultured Eubacteriales bacterium. Taxonomy (GTDB): domain Bacteria; phylum Actinomycetota; class Coriobacteriia; order Anaerosomatales; family PHET01; genus CAYOHY01. The sequence continues at coordinate 23,169 of CAYOHY010000012.1, read as the reverse complement.
CGGCGTGCGCCTTGATGTCGGGCTTGGGCTGATCCCACTTGGGCGGCACCGCGCCGTTCGCGTCAGCACGCTTCACGGGCGCTGCGCTCGCGACGGCCGGCAGAGCCATCGCAACACACAGAGCGACGCCGATGAGCGCGCACATCCGTCTCTTCATGATCATTCGCCTCCTCACGTCGACCCACAGGGGCCGATACCTCAGACAGGAAGCGCCACGCGTGGAGTAGTGCCCGCGGGAGGCTCGAAGCGTTGGCGTGGCGCGCCCGACTTCTCGGGGACTGCCTCGAAACCCTGCCCGCAGGACCGTGCTCCGGATTGCACGGGGCCATGGCCACACGGTAGGGCGCCGTGCTTACCCAAACCTTTCCGAACGCACGACCGCCCGCTCCCCTGACACGGAGCGGGCGGTGGAAAGCCACAAGAAGATCGGTGGATCCGTGATCGAGCGTCAGAGGCTCTCCGGCGCGTCGATCAGGTCCGCCGTGATGCCGCGCGCCTCGAGCTCCGCGGCCAGCACCTCGAAGAACACGCCGCGGCCGCTCACGCGCTCGCTGCGCGCCGCAGCGTCGACGAGCCCGCCGACGAACCCCGTCGAGGTCTGCTCGGCGCCGCAGCTCGGGCTGCCGGCCACGCCCCACGCCGCGACGAACTCGACGTTGTCGCGCGCCAGCACCTCGAGCGTGTCGAGCACGGGTTCGAGCACCTCGGCGCAGTGGCGGCGAAAGACGGGTGTGTCGTACTGCTCCCTGCTCGCCGCCCACCGGTCCATCCCCAGAAAGCCGGCCTCCGGACACGGAAGCTGCACGATGCCCACCTCACCCGTGGCGACGAGCTCCGCAAGTGCGGGATGAACCGCCGAGTGCTTCGAGATGCCGTGAAGCCTCGTGGTCGCGTTCATCAGGCAGTGGGCGACGAGCAGTACGCGGCTCGTGCGCCCGTCGGCTGTCGCGTGCTTCTCGGTCATGGAGTGTCCTTCGAGGTCGGGGGTGCTACAGCGCGTCATCGTCGCCGATGCCGCCGCTCCAATAGTAGCGTCGGACCGCGGTGGCGAACTCCTCGAAGGTGTAGGGCATCTCGGAGCTTGCGAGGTGCTCGTAGAGCAGTGGCAGGTCGTGCGGCGGCTTGGTGTAGTCGCGCAACGGAAGCGTGCGGGTCTGCTCGGTGGTGAAGAAGCGATGCTCGTCACCAGAGAACCGCAGCAGCACGTCGAACATGGGGTGCTGGGTCTTGTAGACGCGCCACAGGTCGCGCTTGAAGCGCACGTCGTCGGGCTCAAGCCAGTGCAGATCCGGCTCGCCGATGCCCGGGATCATGCGCGCGAACCGCGGGATGCGCCGCAGGAATCGGCGGCCCTGCGCGCGGCGGTACAGGGGGTACTCACGCACCTCCACGCCCTCCAGGGCGAGCACCTCCCACGCCGCGAAGTTGAGGGCGTCGTGATCGGGGTGACCGCCTTCGTACGCCGGGACGTACACGAGCTCGGGCCCGATGCGGGCACAGACGTCTCGCATCGCGTCGACCACGTCGGGGAGCTGCGCCGGCAGCACGATGGGCGGCAGGTCGGCCACCACCAGGTGCTCTTCCGGCACGCCGATCATCGCCATCGCCTCGAGGGCCTCGGCGTGGCGGCGTTGCTGGACCTGCTCGCGGTCATCGCGGGCGAACCAGCTGACCCACACCTCGTCGCCGCGCCGCACGTGGCCGCGAAGGGTCGCGGCGAGTCCAAACTCGTCGTTGGGATGCGCCGCGAGCAGCAGCACGCGGCGAGAAGTGTTGCCTGCGCCGACCATGGTTCGAACCTACCACCAGCGCGAATGCGCGAACCACCGCCGCTCGCTGGGCGGCATCAGGTCACGACCCGAGCGGCACGCCTAGCGCCACTCGATCACGGCGAGCTGCACGAGCGCCGTCACGATCGCGATGATCGCCGTCACGAACCACACGCCGCCTAGCGCCATGCTCACGAGCCACGCGAGCAGGATCGAGCCAACGGCGACCGCGCCCACCGTGCCTCCGCGATGACCGCCGGACGCGCGCCTGACCGCCTCGGAGGTCAGCGAGCCCCAGATGATGCCCACGAAGAAGCCGCCAAAGCTCACCGCGCCAACCACGATCCCGGAGACCACGCCCACCACCACGCCGACGATGATCGCGCGGAGCAGCTGATTGCCCTTCACAAAGGTGTACTGGCTCTTCGCGGGCCGCGCATGCTCGGGGCACTTGTAGCCCACCGGCGTGAGAACCATCTCCTTGGGGCAGATGGGCTTTCCGCACTCGGTGCACGACAGTTCGGTCTCGACATCGGGGTGGTATGAGCAGCGGGCCACGCGTCACTCCTCGGCACGGGACTGCGCGCGTGCGCGCGCCGGGACACTCAGGATTATCGGCCAGCGTAGCGCGAATATGAACGCCCGCGGCCCGCACCCACCACGAGGGTGCTCGAGGCGTGCGGCCCCCACCCAAAGAGGCCGCGGAGCGCACTGCGCGCCATCAGCACCAGACCCCACACAGCCAACGCCGAGGGAACCGCGAGCAACACGGTGAGTCCGGAAGCGACGACGCCCCCTTGCGGAGGCGTCAGTTCGAGGGCTGTGAGGGTCGTCCACACCGTGGTGAGGACGATGAGCCAAAGGGAGAGTCGGGCCACCCGACCCGCCGTGTGACGGGCCTTCCAGGTCGGTGCCATGATCGCGGGCGTGAAGCTCAGCGCGGCTAGCACGATCGCGCCGATCCACGCGGCGGTGGTGTCGGCTCCCATGGTCGGAGCGTAGCGTACCGGCGCGACGTGCGCCAGACCATCCGCCGTCATCCTCGCTGACGTCCTCGCCCAGGGCTACACTCGGAAGGGTGAGCACCTCGCCGACATCACAGCCCCGCGGTCGCATCGTCGCCTACGACGCGTTGCGGCTCTTCGCCATCGTCTCGGTGGTGGGCATCCACACGCTCATGGGCTACCGAGGACTCGTGCCGAGAACCGCGCCGGTGGCCGTCTTCGACGACCTGCTGCACTACGCCGTGCCGCTGTTCGTCTTCATCTCGGGCGCCCTCATCTGGGGTCAGCCGTGGCGCCCCAGGCCAAAGGCGTATCGGCGCTTCGTGGCGCGGAGGGCACAAGCGATCGCACTGCCGTGGCTCGCATGGTCGGTGGTGTACGCACTGCTGTTCTTGGCCACCGAGCGGGATATGGGGGCCGCACTCGTCAAGTTGCCCGCCCTGCTCGTGTCGGGGCACGTGTGGTACCACCTGTACTTCGTGCCGATGCTGCTCGCGTTCTACGTGGTCACCCCGCTCGCTGCCCGTGTCGCACACCGATCCCCGGAGCTTCTGGTGATCCTCGCGTACGGCCTGCGCATCGCCTACGGGCCCCAGGTGACCGGCGCCGCCGCCGACATCCACCCCCAGCTGGGCCAGTATGCGGTCCACGTCGTCACCCACCTGCCGCACATGGCCCTGGGCGCGTGGTTCGCCCTGCGCCTCGACGTGTTGCCTTCGTGGCTGCGTGCGACGTGGCCGGCGCTGCTGGGAGCCGGCACTGGCATTTTGGGTTGGGCGAGCGTGAACGGACTGGGGCAGCTCACACCCACGGTCCAGCGCACGGTCTATCCCGTAGGCATGGCGCTCACCGTGCTCGGGTTTGCGCTAGGCGCGATCGCGTTGGAGCCGCGCTATGAACGCCACGCCCATCGCCTCACGTTCTTGGGTTCGCTCGCCTTCGGCGTGTACTTCGTGCATCCGCTTCTGCTGTGGGCGGTGCGCTTGGTCGCTCCCGAGACAGGGGCCGACAGCCTGTGGCTGCACGCATGGTTCCCGCTCGCCATCTGGGCGATGGTCACCGCCGCGAGCTTCGCGATCTCAGACGTGCTCAGACGGTCGCACCTGACCGCATGGACGATCGGCCTGCGCGGACCCGCGAAGGGATAGGCCCCTGCCCGATCAGCGCACCGACACCGAGCGGTAGGCCGACGTCTTCGCCGCATGAGACGTGTCCGCGTGCGCCGCGTAGACCCGCCAGCTGCCGGCGTACGGCAGGGAGGTCGCCGCATATGCCTTGGTGCCGGTCGCGTCGTACGTGGCGTACTTCGCCGATACGGTCTTCCTCAGCACCCAGCGTCCGCTCTCGTAGCGGTAGAACTTGAACGACACGCCGGCGGAGTGCTTGGGCCTGACCACCGACGACACCGTGAACGTCCGTCCCTTGTAGACCGTGCTCGACATGCTGGGCGTGGTCAGCGTGGGCGTGAGCGTCACCTTGAGCGACGTGCTGGTGGCCGGACCGAACGACGCGTCACCCGGATAGCGCACCCGGTAGTAGCACGTGGTGCTCGGCACGTCGGTGAGCACGTAGGTGCCGCTGTCCGAGACCGGCGTGACGGTGACCGTGGTCCATGTGCTGTTGTTGGTCGAGCGCTGCAGCGCGATGGACTTGCCAGTGAGCGGCAGACCATCCGATTGCGTCTTGAGGTGCGCCGTCAGCGAGGCCGCTTTGGGATAGACGAGCGACGTCGACGCCGCTGACAGCGACAGAGTGGTCGCTGGCGCGTTCACCGTCAGCGTCGCCCGGTGACTGGGCTCGACGTTGCCTGCGATGTCGACCGACCACCACTCGATGGCATGTGTGCCCGCAGACGTCAGATTGAAGCCGGTGCCCTGGATGGGCTCGCCGTCGTCGAGGCGGTGATAGGTCGCGCCGATACCGGACGCCGTGAATGGCCCGGTGGACGGGTCGTCTCCCGCGAACGTGATCTCCTCGCCCACATCGAACGACCGCGGCTCCGAGGCGTTCGAGGTGGTGTGCGGAACGGTACGGTCCACGTTGACCACGTCGTATGCCGTGGCCGTGACCCCACCTGCGTCTTTGAACTCGGCCCAGATAGGCCACTCGCCATCTGCGGTGGCAGGCGGGATGGTGACCGTCGCGTAGCGGCTGTACGGGACCCACTCGGCGAACTCCAGCCCGCTCTGATACAGCGCGAAGCGCATCTGCACGGCTCCGGTGACGCTCGACTCGAACGACATCGTGTTCGAGTTGATCCAGTCGGCACCACCCGCGGCGAGCACGTAGTTGACTGCGAGGCCCTCGGTCCCGCCTCCGCCACCTCCGCCGCCACCACCGCCACCACCGACGACACCGCTCTCATCGATCGCAAAGGTCGCCGAGGCGGTCTCGCCCACGTTGCCCGCGACGTCGACCGCGTACGCCTCGACCGTGTGAGTGCCCACCGACGAGACGGTGACCGAGGCGGGCCCGGACTGCCACCCGGCGCCATCGAGTCGCCAGTACTGCTGGGCGATGCCCGAGTAGCCGTCGTAGGCCGAGGTCCACACCGTGACCGACTTCCCGTCGGCTGAAGGCATGCCGCCGGCCGTCGAGATGGGCGCGACCCTGTCGATGCCCATCGCGCGACTGCCCTGCGCGACGTTGCCGGCGTTGTCGGTCACCCGCCAATACAGCGTCCGCGCGCCGTTCTCGGCGACGGTCAGTGGAGCGGAGTAGGGAGTCCAGACCATGGTGTCGGGGACGAGCCGGTACTCGATCGAGGCCACGCCGGACAGAGCGTCGGTCGCATCGGCGAAGCTCACGGTCTGCGTGGTCGTGTGCCAGCCGCTGGGCGCGTCGACCGTCATCGTCGGCGGCGTGCGATCGATCCTGATCGTGGCCGTCTTGGGGGAGCTCATCACGCCCTTGCCGTTCACACACCATGCGGTCGCGGAGTGCGTGCCTTCGGCGGTGCAGGTGATCGTGAGGCTGGGGGTGGCAGGACTCGACGCGTCCCACAGGGTGGTGTCGGACGAGCCGTTGTAGGAGTAGTGGATGGAGGCCATTCCTGACTCGGCCGCGCTCAGACCGTTCTCGTTGAGCACGAGGGTCTCGGTGGGGCTCGTCGACCATGTGGTCCACACCGACGGCGTGAACGAGGCGTCGGGTGCTGTGACATCGCTCAGCGCGACCCGGAAGACACGGTTGGCGTAGCGGTCGGACACCCAGACGGAGCCGAACGGCGCCATCGCGACGTCGTAGGCCTCCGCCGGGTGGTCGGCGTCGAATCCGGGCGCGGACGTCCAGCTCGCGTACATGTCCCATCGACCACGCAGGCCCAGGCGCTCGCCGTACAGATCGACGCGCCCGCTGGCAGCGTCAGAGACCAACACGCGCCCGGTGGGACTCACATCGATGCCGCCGACCGTCCCTGCGGGCGCCGCGGTCACCTCACAGTCGACGGTGCCGTCGGCGGCGAGCCTCACGACCCGGGTTCCGCCACCGTCGAACACGTAGACCGACCCATCGGGGCCGATGGCGACGTCTTGCGGCGCGAGCACGTTGCCCCACGACGCCAGCCAGGTCCCGTCCGCGGCGAACGACTGCACGCGGTTGTTGCCGGTGTCGGCCACGTACACCGTGCCGGTGGCCGTCACGGCCACGCCGCCCGGATCGACCAGCTGCCCCGGTCCCGTGCCCGCCGAGCCAAACGTCTTCACCCACGAGCCCGCCGAGGTGAGCCGCTGCACGCGGTCGTTACCCAGCTCGGACACATAGAGGTCGCCGGTGGGCCCCACGGCCACACCGCACGGTATCGAGAGTTGGCCGACCGAGGTTCCAAAGGAGCCGATCGCGCCGGCCGAAGCGCCCGCGGCGTCGTAGTGCACCACGCGATGGTTCCCGGAGTCCGCGACCCACGCCCCATCTGCCACTGCGGCGATACGCCGAGGAGCCCACAGCATGCCCGCCGAAGCGCTCGGCGCCGCGCCGTAGTCGACCGCCACGTTGCCGTAGGTCCACGGCATGCCGGCAGCCGCGGTGCGCTTCTGCGCCCTGCGGTTGGCGGCGTCGGCCACGTACAGCGTGTCATCCGCGGCCAACGTGAAGCGGCCAAAGGCGCCCACATCACTGGCGCCGGTGCCCAGGCTCAGGCGCACGGCATCGAACGGCGCAAGCGTGGGGTCGATGCTCTGCAGACGCGTCGCATCGGCGACCAGCAGCTTGCCGGTGCTGGCCACGTCGAGCGCGACGAGGTCGTTGAACTGCGCGTTCCCGGTTCCCGTCGCACCGATGCTGGGCTTCGCGTTCCCGTTGGCGTCGAGCACCATGATCTGGTTGCGTGCGCCATCGGCGATGAAGATGCGGCCGTCGCTGCGAACGGCCACGTCGCGAGGATCGATGGTCGTCGACGCGTTGAAGCGCCTGAAATCGGTGGGCATCACGGTGTTGACGTTGAACCGCTCGACCGAGCCCCCGGAGCTGGGGTCCGTCGCGTAGACGTACGTGCTCGTCTCCAGGCTCACGACGTCGATGCTGGTCGCATACTGCAGCTCAGAGCCGCCGATGACATCGACTCTCGTGCCCAGTGAGTTGAGCCTGTCGACGTAGGAGTGCGTGTCGTCGAGGACGTAGATGGCGCCATCGTTGTCGCATCCGATGTCGAGGATCGTGCCCCACGACCCCGAGCCGAACTCGGTGCGGTACCAGCGCAAGCTGCCCGCATTGGTGTAGCACGCGATCGCGCTCGCGGTGCTGTCGACCACGTACACGTCCCCGTTGACCGGGTTCACCGCGACCGCCTTGGCGCTTTGCAGAGCCTGCGTGTAGGCCGAGGGGATTATCGCGACCTTCGACATCGTCGAAGCGGTGGCCTGAACCGGCAGCAGCGCCGACACGAGCGCGAAGGTGAGCACCGTCGACGTGATTCGGCGAGTGCGTGACAACATGCTGACTCCTCCCCACACGCGGCCACCACAGGCCGGTGTCGGCGACACCAGAACAGACCGCACGACATGCGGTCCCATGCATCATATCGGCGCAAGGGCACATCTCGGTGAGTGCGAGCCGACGAGCGGCCGGTCAGGCGCAGTGGGCGGACGCGAACGAGCCAGGCGATTCAAGACACAGGAAAGGCCCCGGCGACCACACCGCCGGGGCCTTTCTCACGAAGCGTCAGCTACTCGCTGTCCGGGTTCGCCGCCTTCACGGCAAGCGCGGTACGCAGCCGAGCGACCTCGGCGTCGAGCGGCCACTGAGCGAAGGCGAACCACAGCAGCACACCCAGGTTGACCACCGGCACCATCATCAGCAGCGAGAGCGCGCCGGGGCGTCCCACTCGGCTGAAGATGCGCCAGAACACGATCACCAGCACGATGAGCGTGATGCCCAGCAACGCGAGGCCCACGGCACCGCCCAGCGGACCGAAGGGCATCGCCAGCGCGCCGGGTCCACCACGGCCCGCGAATCCCGCGGGCGGGCCACCCGGAGGCATCTGCCCGGGCTGGAACCCCGCGGGACCGCCCGCTGCGAGCGTCGCGACTGTTGAGCTCATGATGTGTCTCCTGTCTTCGAGCCCCGGTGAGCGGGGCGTCCGATCACTGGTAGCGGAGCGACTCGATGGGGTCGAGCTTGGCGGCTCGTCGAGCCGGATAGAACCCGAACACCACGCCGATGGCGGTCGACACGCCCACCGCGAGCGCGACCGACTGGATGGACACGGAGGTGGTGAGCGTCGAGAACGCACTGATCGCGGACGAGACGCCCCATCCCGTCGCGATGCCGATCACCCCGCCCAGAAGCGTCAGCGCGATGGACTCGGTGAGGAACTGCAGCGTCACGTCACCCGCGGTCGCCCCCACGGCCTTGCGCAGACCGATCTCGCGGATACGCTCGGTGACCGAGGTGAGCATCATGTTCATGATCCCGATGCCCCCCACCAGCAGTGAGATGCCTGCGATCGAGCCCAACAGGACCGTGAGCAGGTTGGTGACGGTCGAGACCGTGTCGGCGAGGTCTTGCGACGACTGCACCTGGAAGTCCGCGTCGGCGGTGTCGCTGATCCGGTGTCGGCTCAACAGCAGGTTCGTGAGGTCGGCCTCGACCTGGGTCATCGCCTCTTGCGAGGCCGCGGTCACGTAGATCGCGCTCAGACCCGAGGACAGGCCGGCGAGATTGCGCCTGATCGCCTGCAGGGGGATGTAGACCGCCTCATCGGCGTTGGTGAAGCCCGAGCTGCCCTTCGACTTGGTCACGCCCACCACCGTGAACGGCTGTCCCGAGATGCGGACACGCTTGCCGATGACGTCGGTCTTGGTGCCAAACAGCGTCTCGGCGGTGGTGGGGCCCAGGACCGCCACGCGCGCTCCGGTCTCGTCCTGCTCGGTGGTGAACCACGAGCCTGTCTTGACCTCGGTGTTTCGCACGGTGGCGTAGTCGACGGTGGTGCCGGTCACGGTCACGTCGGTGTTGCTCGCGTCGGCCGACACCTGGTACTGCCCGGTGATGACGGGCGCCACGGCCGCGACATCACGCACCGTACGCAGGGCGTTCGCGTCATCGAGCGTGAGGCTGTCGGTGTTCGCGCCCGCACCGCCTCCGCCGATCATGCCGCTCGACTCACCGCCGGGTGAAAGCGTGAGCAGGTTGGAGCCTATCGACTGGATCTGCGACTCGATCGAGGTCTTGGTGCCCTGGCCGATCGACACCATGACGATCACAGACGCGATGCCGATCACGATGCCCAGCACGGTGAGAAACGACCGCGCCTTGTTCGAGGTGAGCGAGGCGAACGTCTCGGAAAGCAGGTCGCGCAGCATCATCGGACGTCACCTCCCGCCAACACCGGCTCGCCCGGGTCATCAGCGAAGGCCGCGATGGCGTCGGTGACCAGGCCGTCTCGGATGTGGATCGTGCGGTCGGCATGCTCGGCGACCTCGGGCTCGTGGGTGATGAGGACGATGGTCCTTCCCTCGTCGCGCAGCCGCTCGAACGTCTTGAGGATGAACGCGCCCGTCTTGGTGTCCAGGTTGCCGGTGGGCTCATCGGCAAGGATGAGCGCAGGGTCGTTGACCAGCGCCCGGGCGATCGCGACGCGCTGCATCTGACCGCCGGACATCTGGTTGGGCTGCTTGGCCCACAGCGACTCCTCCAGGTCGGCCGCGCGCAAGGCGGCCTCCACCTTGTCCGCGCGCTCGTGCACGGGCGTGCGGGTGTAGACGAGCGGCAGCGCCACGTTGCGGGCCGCGGTGGCGCGGGGCAGCAGGTTGAACGACTGGAAGACGAAGCCGATCTCGCGTGCGCGGACCTCGGCGAGCTCTGTCTCCTCGAGCGTCGAGACATCGGCGTCGCGGATGTGGTACGTGCCGGCGGTGGGCGTGTCCAGCAGGCCCAGCAGGTTCATGAGCGTCGACTTTCCTGAGCCGGACGGGCCCATGATCGCGACGAACTCGCCTTCGTTCACGTCGAGCGACACCCCGCGCAGTGCCGGCGTGTAGGTGTCGCCGTTCACGTACGTCTTCACCATGTCGCGGATGCGGATGATCGCCGACATCGCTAGTTCCTGCCGCCCATGCCGCCACCCATGCCCGGCGGCGGGCCGGCAAAACCGCCACGTCCGGACTGTGCGGTCGAGCTGCTCGTGGCGCTCGCGGTCAGGACCTTCTCGCCACTCTCAAGGCCTTCGGTGACCTGTGTGTAGGTGTCGTCACTCACGCCGATCTTGATGACGCGCTTCTCGGAGGCTCCGTTGGTGCCGGAGACCATGACGTACTTGGTGGTGCCGTCGGACTTGATGGCGGAGTTGGGCACCGTCACGGCGTCTTTGGCGGTCTGGGTCACGATGTCGGCGGTCGCGGTCATGTCCGGGCGCAGCCGCTTGTCCGTGTTGGCGAGCGAGATCTCGACCTGGTAGTTCACAACGCCGGAGGAGCTGGTGCCGTTGGGCGAGATGGACTCGATCGCGCCCTTGAACGGCGTGGTCGACAGCGCGTCGATGGTGATGGTCGCCTCCATGCCCACGGACAGGTCCGGAACATCGACCTCGCTCACCGAGACGGTCACGGACAGGTCCGTGAGGTCCGCGATCACGATCGAGGAGCCCGAGCTCGACGACGATCCGCTCGAGCTGCCCGACGAGCCTGCCGACGAGCCACCGGCCGAAGCACCGCTCGAGGATCCGCCCGAAGAGCCGCTCGACTGGCTGGCGGCGACGTAGTCCCCCACCGAGATGGGCAGCGACGTGATCGTGCCCGTGTTGGGGGCCGTGACCACGGTCTTCTCCACGTCGGCCGCGGCGTCATCGTAGGTGCGCTTCGCCGAGGTGTAGCTGGCGTTGGCGGTCTCGACTCCCGCCTTGGCCGTGCTCACCCCCGACTTCGCCGAGGCGACGGACTTCTTGGCGCTCGCGACCTGACGCTCGGCGTTGGTGATGGCGTTCTTGGCCTCGGTCGACGTGGCCGGACGGCTCTCCAGCGCGTCGAGCTGCTGCTGCGCCTGGATCTGCTGCGACTGCGCCGAGTAGACCTGGCCGTTGGCCTGCTCGAGCTGCTGCTGCGCCTGGAGCTTCGACTGCTTGGCCTGCAGCAGCGACGTCTTGGCCTGCAGCAAGGCGTTGTCGGCGTCCTCGCTCGAGATGGTGTAGAGCTTGTCCCCGGCCTCGACGCGGTCGCCCTCGCTCACGTAGAGCTTCTCGACCGTGCCGCTGACCTGGGGGTTCACGTTCTCCGACTCAGAAGCGACCGTGGTGCCGGAGCCGGAGACGATCTGGGTGATCGTGCGCGTCTCGGCGGTGACGGTGGCAGGCGCGGTGGTGTCGGACTTCTTGCCCTTGAGCAGCATGGGCGACACGGCGGCGATCACGGCGATGACCAGCACCGCCACGATGGCGATCGCCCAGCGAGCGCGGCGCTTGCGCTGCGCCGCCAGGGGCGCGACCGAGGCGTTCATCGGCGCACCTCCCGGCGAGCCCGTGCGGCGGGGGTTGTGAGTGTCATGTCGGGTCCCTCCTCGGTGGTCAACTTCTTTTCGAGGAGAACCTATCGCGCGGGGTGCGTCGCCCGCGTCGGCCCCGGGGCGTGAGTTTGGGAGGCCGCGTACGCCTCAGGGAGTACACCCCGCGGCGTGCCGAGCGGGCGGACCGCTCGAAGCACGTGTCAGCCTGTCGCGCCCGGCGTGACGAGACCCGACTCGTACGCGATCACGACGAGCTGCGCGCGATCGCGCGCGCCCAGCTTGAGCATCACGCGGCTCACGTGCGTCTTGGCGGTCGCGGGGCTGATGAACAGCGACGTGCCGATCTCGGAGTTGGACAGCCCGCGACCCACCAATGCGAGCACCTCGCGCTCGCGGTCGGTCAGCTCCGAGAGCGCATCCGGGTCTGCGACCGGTGTGGCCGGCTGTCGCGCGAACTCGGCGATGAGCCGCCGCGTGATGCTGGGGGCGAGCAACGCCTCTCCGGAGGCGACCACGCGGATGGCGTCGAGAAGGTCGTCAGGATCGGTGTCTTTGAGCAGAAAGCCGCTCGCTCCGGCGCGCAACGCCTGAAAGACGTACTCGTCGAGGTCGAACGTCGTGAGCACAAGCACGCGCACGTCAGACGTCGTCGGATCCGAGGCGATGCCCCGAGTGGCCTCGATACCGTCCATCTCGGGCATGCGGATGTCCATCAGCACCACGTCGGGATGCAGCTCGGCCGCAAGGCGCATCGCCTCGAGGCCGGTTGCCGCCTCCCCCACGACCTCGATGTCATCGGCTGACTCGATGAGCATGTGGAAGCCGCCGCGGACGAGCGCCTGGTCGTCGGCGACCACTACGCGGATGGCGCGAGTGTCTGCCATCTCAGGCCCCCCTCGTCACGGGGAAGCGGGCCAACACCCGGAATCCCGATGGAGCACAAGGCCCCGCCTCGAACTCCCCGCCCAGCGCCGCGACCCGTTCGCGCATGCCGGCGATGCCGTGCCCCTCCACGGGGGCGGATGCGAGCGACTCCGATCCCGAGCCGTCGTCGGTGACCTCGACGGTGAGTGCGTCATCTGACGCGGTCACGCTCACGCTGACATGCGTCGCATGCGCGTGGCGCACCACGTTCGTGAGCGCCTCCTGCACGATGCGGTAGGCGGACAGGTCCGCGTACGCGGGCAGGTCACCAAGTTCCGGTGAGACGTGCGACTCCACGCCCACGCCCGCGGCCTCCACCGCTGCCACGAGCTCAGGGAGGCGCGCCAGTCCGCTGGTGGGCGCGAACGGCGCGTCGTCGTCACTGCCCCGCAGCACGCCGAGCATCGAGCGCAGCTCGTCGAGCGAGTCTTTGCTCGTGGCGCGGATCGTCCTGAGCGCCTCGCGGGCTTTGTCCGGGTTGCGCTCCACGAGCTTCTCGGCAGCGCCCGCCTGCACGGCGATGATCGAGAGCGAGTGCGCGGTGATGTCGTGCAGCTCGCGTGCGATGCGCAGGCGCTCCTCCTCCACGCGGCGGCGCGCGACCTCATCGCGAGTGCGCTCCGCGTCGAGGGCTCGCTGCTCCACCTCGGCGACGTAGGCGCGGCGCAGACGCGTGGAGTCACCCAGGGAGGCTGCGACGGCGAAGGTGGCGGTGATGCGGACCGCCTCGGCAAGCCAGCGGGAGTTGGTGTAGCGCGGCAGGGAGAACGCCAACATCGCGACGATCACCGCCGCCGATATCGACAGCAGCTTCCTGCGCTCGATGATGGTGCCCACGGTGTAGAGCGCCACGAGGGGCGCGAGGATCGTCATGACCGGAGGCTGCGGCAGCACCTCGAACACGCCGGCGAGCACCGTCACGATCGCGAGCACGGACAGCGGGAAGCGCCGACGCCAGGCCAGCGGCAGGAAGATCACAGCCACGAGCACGTACGAGAGCCACGTGGGCGTCGCGAACTTGGGAACCAAGAGCAGGGGTACGGGGACGGGGCCGCCCCCATGCCCGCCGCGCTCGATGAACGCGGGGATCAGCGCGAGCTGTAGCCAGCTGAACGCGGTCAGACTCAAAGCGAGCAGGGCGTCGACGCCCATCGCTTTGCGCATGTCGCTGGTGTCGGTGAACGTGTCCATGGTGCGATAGTAGCCCCTCGGTCTGACTCCGCGCATTCACCGCAGGGCGCGTCCCTGTGTACGCCCATGGGAGTACACGCGGGTCACTTCTGGGATAATGCGGCCATGAGCTTTCCCGCCGACATCGCACTCCACATGCTTTCCGAGGGCAACGACCGCTTCGTCGCGGGCGAGAGCCGTGTGCGCTTCACTGCAGGCAGCCGCGCCGCGAGCGTCGCTGGACAGCGACCGTGGGCCGTGGTGGTGGGCTGCTCGGACTCGCGCGTGCCGGTCGAGGCCATCTTCGACGTGGGTGCGGGCGAGCTGTTCGTGGTTCGCACCGCCGGTCATGTGATCTCAGAGTCGGGACTGGCCTCGGTGCGCTTCGCGGCCGAGAAGCTGGGCACGGAGCTCGTGGTGGTCCTCGGCCACGAGGACTGCGGTGCGGTTGCTGCCGCGCTCGAGCCCGACGCCCCGGAGTGGCTCGCACCGGTCCTCGACCACATCACGCCGCCGGTCTTTGGCGCCGACGCGCCCACCGGTGCGCTGGAGCGCCTCGCGATCGCCGTCGATGCGCACGTGCGTGAGTCTGTGGTGGAGCTGCGCTCCTGGCTCGACGAGCAGCAGCTGCCGGGTGGCACCCCGCGGGTAGTGGGCGCCGCCTACGAGCTCGCCTCAGGCCACGTCCACTGGCTGTAGCGCCCCGCGCGCGAGCGCACCCACCGCGTCGCCCACCGTTGCCGAGTCCTCGTCGCGCCACACCCGCACCCCGCCGGCGGCCAGCCGTTCATACATGCCGGCGCCTATCCCGGCTGTGACCACGTCGGTGACACCCTCTGCCACGAGCATGCGCGCGGCGAACCCGTGGCCGCCTCCGTCGCCGTGCGGGCCGTTGGGCGCCAGCTTCACGAACGCCGCCGAGTCCCCCTCGAGAGTCACCAGCGCAAACCCCGCCGCGCGCCCAAAGTGCGCCGAGCGCTCCGCGCTCAAGCCCTCACCGGCCTCCCACGGCACCGCCACCAGACGCCGCCCGGCGTTCCAACCGGGACGCACCGAGGCGGGAGCCGGACCCACCGGCTGGGCCGCAGGCTCGTCGTCGATGGGCCGATGCTGCGGGAACCGGGCGAATCCGTTGGCCTTGGCCGCCTGACATTCGCGGCTGTTGTCGCACATCACGCCTCTCCATCGGGCTCGGAGTCGCCCTCAGAGGGAGCCGGCGGCGCGGGCGGCGCGGCCCCGGTCTTGCGCTCGACCTTCTCGGCTGCCTTGCCCAAGACGTCAGCCAGGCCGGACAAGGCGTTGGCGACGTGCGGCGCTACCTCGTCGGCGACCTTGGTGCCCGCCTCGGTGGCTGCGGCGCCCACCTTCGTGGCGGCCTCGGAGACCGATCGGCCCACGTCGGACTTGGCGGCATCGTCGAGTGCCTGGCCCACACGCGTGCTCATGGCCTCGAGCTTGATCTTGATGTCCTCGGCGTGACGCCGGTTCTCTGGATCGTTGACGGCGGCATGTGCCCAGCGGCCCATCGACTCTCCCAGCGCGTCGATCTGCGAGAGCACGTCGCGCCAGGCATCGCCCATGCGCGGCCCGTCGGAGGGCTGCTCCGTGGGTGCCGGGGGCTCGGGGGCATCGGTGGCGGTGTAGCGGGTCTCATCGGTCATGGTGGTTCCCTTTCCGTGAGGGAGCGCCCGACGCGGCCGCCGGATCCACGAGGACGCACTGCCGTCGAGGTATCTATCCCCGACCTCATCGCCCCGCCACCCTCACACGGGGAATGAACATCACGCAAGCCCGACCGGCCCAGCCGAGGAGGAGCCATGGCCAAGGTACAGCTTCGCAATGAGATCCTGTTCAAAGCCCCCACCCGCGTGGGGTTGCTCGCCGATGTCGCCGAGGCGCTGCACGCAGCGAACGTCAACGTGCTCGCGATCGGGGCCTACGACAAGGGCGACGCGGGCGAGTTCCTGCTCATCACCAGCAACAACAAAGACGCGAGCGCGGCGCTCGAGCCGCTGGGCGGCACCATCGACTTCGTGCCCGTGGTGGTGGCCGAGGTGGCCAACGAGCCGGGCGAGCTCGCCAAGATCGCACGCCGGCTCGCCGATCACGACGTCAACATCGCCCAGATCCACGCATCGACCACGGGGGCGCCCACCGCGATGGTCGTCCTGCAGACCTCCTGCGAGTTGGACGTCATCAAGCTGCTCGAAGACGTGTAGAGAGCGTGGGGCGGGCTCGCCCGCGCAGACCAGCCAGCCGTCACTGCGCCCGCCTATCCCACCGTCGCTGCTCCCGGCCACCCGCTCTCGCCGTGCGCCACCCCACTACACTCACCGGGACGCGGTCTGCTACCGTTGCTCGAAGCACTTGACGCTCGCGAACGAAAGGTCACGCCCTATGCGCACCGATGTCGTGTTCACCCTCACCGGCGCCGACCGTGTGGGAATCGTCGAAGACGTGACCAAGACGCTGCTCGAGCTGGGCGGCAACGTCGATGCGAGCCGCATGTCGCGCCTGGGCGGCGAGTTCGCGATGCTCATGCTCGTCTCCCTGCCAACCGAGAAGGTCGAGACGCTCGACGAGTCGTTCGCCGTGCTCACCGAGCAGGGCTACAAGGTGACCACGACCCCCACCCACGGGCCGTCGGCCGAGGCCCGCGAGGGCTGGAGCGCCTACCGCGTGGAGGTCATCGGCGCGGACCACGAGGGTATCGTCCACGACATCGCCGCCGGCCTCTCCGAGCAGGGCATCTCCATCGAGTCCGCCGAGACCCGGATCGTGGCGGCGCCCATCACCGGCGCGCCGCTGTTCACGATGACCGCGCTCGTCCTGGTCCCCGAGGCATTGGTCGAGGCCGAGTGGCTCGCTGCGCTCGACGAGGCGGGGCGCCGAGCGAACGTCGACATCGAAGTCGCCGCCGAGGAGTAGCCCTGCGCGCTGGGTGCTGCTGACGCGAACCCAGCGTGAGCCCGTCTGCGGAGTCGCGCTGTGCCCGAGGTCAGGCCGGGTCGACCTCGACGCTTCTGGCGGCCAGCTCGCGTGCGTGGTCGCGCACGTCAGGGTGCCACGACTCGGTGAGCTCGCGGAAACGCTGGATGTCTCCGGCGTACAGCGCGCGTGAGACCTCCTCGAACTCCGGCTCGTTGCCCGCGACGTTGATCATGAACTTGTACGTGCGGTCTTGGGCGAGCCGAGCCGCCTCTTGCGCGGCGCCTTGCTTGCGGGCCTGCTCGACGAGCTTGCGCAGCGTGACCGAGGCCCCTCCCTGTTGCGCCGCAAGCCACTCCCAATGTCGCGGCAGCAGCGTGACCTCCTTGGCCACCACACCAAGCCGAGGGCGGCCGGGACCCCGGGGCTGAGGTTGCGGGAGCGACCCCTCCGCAGCGAGCGCAAGCTCCGCCGCCGTGTCGTCGGTGCTGTCGCACTGCGGCGGTTCCAGTCTCGCGACCACCTCATCGACGGTGCCTCGCAGGTCGAGCTCGACGTGCTCGCTCGTGATGCGGTCGAGGATCGACACCGGGCGCTGCTCCCCGCCATCGAGGGCCCGCTTCACGGAAGCGGCGACCATCGAGAGCTCGCCTTCGGCGATTCGCGAAGCGCCCGCGAACGCTATGACCTGTCTGTCTGCCCGTATGTCCATCGCGATGCCTCTCATGGAATCGTCTCGGCGTGAGTGCCCGTGCGTGAATTATATACGGGTAAAATCTGCGCGGTCAAGATTCACCCGGGTATAATGCGACGGCCGCCGGGAGGGTTACGGCTCCCTGCGAGAACTAGGTACGATCGCTCCTGATTCAGGAACAGTTGTACCTAGTGCGTACAGGGAATCGACAACCCCTTCCGCCCCGCCGATCTCCGCCCAGACAACCCGGACCACCGAGGAGTGCAGATGTCTCGCGACACAACGGCCGAGAAGACACCGTGGTGGAGAGGCGAGCGTGGCGAGTGGTACGTGGTGGTGCAAGGCGCCCTCTTCGCACTCATCGCCTTCGGCCCGCGCACGTGGCCGGGCGCTCCCGCATGGAGCGAGAATGCGATCGCCGCCTCGCGCTGGCTGGGTGCCGCGCTGATGATCTCCGGCGTGCCCTTGGCGGCGGTCGCACTGCGCTCACTCGGCAAGAGCCTCACCGCGCTACCCTACCCCACCGACGACGGTGAGCTGGTCACCACCGGACCGTACGCCATCGTCCGGCACCCCATCTACTCGGGGTTGATACTGGGCGCCTTCGGGTGGGGGCTGTGGCTGCATTCGGGGCTCGTGTTGCTCTACGCGACCGCGCTGTTCGTCCTGTTCGACCTGAAGTCCCGCAAAGAGGAGCGCTGGTTGGTGGAGCGCTATCCGGACTACGCCGAGTATCGGACGCGAGTCAAAAAGCTGCTGCCGTGGGTGTGGTGAGACCAGCACCCACGGCAGCGTGACCGTGCGATTCTTGTTGCGACCTGTTGCACCGCAACGCGTGGGTGCATCGGTGCGAGCGAGCGCCCCGATGCGCAGCGCGGGCTAGCCGCGCTTGGTGACCTCGATGAGGTGATAGCCGAACTGCGTCTGCACGGGACCGTGCACCACACCGACCTCGTCGTTGAAGCACACGTCGTTGAACTCCTTGACCATCTGGCCCGGGGAGAACTCGCCCAGGTCGCCGCCGCGGGCACCGGACGGGCACTTGGAGTACTGGCGAGCCAGATCGGCGAAGTCGGCGCCGTCTGCGATCTGCTGCTTGAGGTCGTTGGCCTGGTCCTCGGTGGGAACGAGGATGTGGCGAGCCTGAGCACGCGTCATAGTGAAGCTCCTTCGTACGGAATGCGGTACCGGGGAAGAGTAGCGCGCCGCGACCACGGGGTCGAGCCAAAGGGCGAGCGCCACAGCGCCGAGGTCGAGCGAGCGAGGTGAGCGCGCGATCGCAGGCGGCCCAAAGCGACCCCTACCGCACTCCCGGCAGCATCGTCAGGTCCACCTGTCGGGAGCGGGGGCCGTCGAACTCGGCGAAGTAGATGCCCTGCCAGGTACCCAGCTGCAGTCGGCCTGCCTCGACCGGGACCATCACCTGCGGGCCCACCAGCGAAGTCTTGAGATGACCATCGCTGTTTCCCTCGATGTGGTGCCAGCGAGAATCGTTGGGGGCGATGTCGGCCAGTCCGCGCACGAGGTCGCGCTGGACGTCAGGGTCCGCGTTCTCGTTGATCGTGATCGCTGCGGTGGTGTGCGGGCAGAAGACGAGTACGGCACCGTCGTCGATCCCCGACGCGGCCGCGAACTCCGCTACCTGACGCGTGATGTCTACCAACTCTTCTCGCCGAGAGGTGTTCACCAGAAATCGCATGGCCATACGCTCCTCAGGTACCGCCGCTTCCAATACGCCTCCGCCAGCGCCGTTCTCGTATCCGAGCGTAGCGCGGACGCGGATACGGTGGCTAGACAAGGTCGCCGGGTCCCATCATGCGCCCGCGCTGTGCCGTTATTCTACCCGGATAAAACATTGACACTGCAGATTTCATCGGGGTAGAATTCCTCGCTGTCATCCTCGAAAGATCGGAAACGGTGCGGTGGATCGTCGCAAAGCGCTGCTACAGGACTACAAGGAGAACCCACCGGCGATGGGCGTGTGGGCCGTGACCAACACCGCCGAGGGCAAGGTCTTGCTTGGGGCGAGCCCCAACGCGCAGGGGCGGCTCAATCGGGAGCGATTCGCACTCGAGAACGGCTCACACTTCAACAAGACCCTCGTCGCCGATTGGCGTCGCTTGGGCTGTGAGGCGTTCACCTTCGAGGTCCTCGACACGCTGGACGCCTCCGACGACCCAGACAGCGACCCCGCCGAGGAGCTCGAGACCCTCAGGCAGATGTGGCTCGACCGGCTCGGACTGAGCGACGAACAGCTCTACACGGCTCGCTGAGCGCCCGGGGCGAAGGCGACCGGCCGGAATCGGCCCGCTACTGTCCTTTGAGCTGCCTGCGCGCCAGCCAGTATCGCTCGAACGCCTTGATACGGGCCTCGATGTAGAAGAGGTGCGGGTCGGCGACCTTCCGGCGAGACGTCACGAGATCCATGGCTTCGTCGGCGGTCATTCCTTGGGCGATGAGGATGCTGCAGGTCATCACGACGCTGCGGTGCCGACCTTGTCGGCAGTAGACGAGCACCTTGCCCCCGCGCTCCAGGACCGGCAGCGCGGCCTCCACGCCTTGGCGAAGCTTGCTCAAGGGGATTGGGAAGCCGGGGAAGTCGATGGTGCCCAGCTTGAGCACGGTGACGGGGGGCTCGTTGAGTCCCGCGGCGGGGCTCTCCATGATCATGCAGATCACCAGATCGACGCCCAGCGCCCGAACCTCATCCACATGGCGTTCATGCGGCAGCGGACCCAGGTAGAGCTGGTCCGTGATCTGCGAGACCGCATAGGGGCCGCTCATCGGATTCGACATGCGAAGCCTTTCGCGCGAGGCGGGCGGTGCTGAACCGAAGGCGTTGGGTCATGCGTGCCCCAGTGACAGGGCCGATGACTAGCGCGCCCTCTTTCGCTCCACCATACCCATGACGGCGGACAACACCAATCCCGTTGAGCCGACGAGGATCGCGATCGCCCACTCATCGGCGCCGAGCGGCTCAGTGCCCAGCAGGAACTCCGCGCTGGCGCTGGACACCGCTACCCACTGCAGGGCGATTCCCGCGATCAGGCCGACCACGAGACTCCGGTTGCTCAGCAGCCCCAACTTCCGCAGCGGCACCGTCCACGACCTACAGCCGATGGCCTGGGCCCACTCGAACGCCACAAGCGTGGTGAACGCCATCGTCTGCGCATGCAGCTCCCCGTGCGTCTCGTAGAAGAACCCGAAGACGGCGAGCATGCCGCAGGCCTTGAGCACCGCCCCTGTCGCGATCCTCCACGCGCTTCGGCGGTCGATGATCCCCTCGCTCGCGCGCCGCGGAGGCAACGCGAGCACGTCGTCGTGCTTGGGCTCGACGCCCAGCGGGATGGTGAGCGTGGAGGCGACGACCAGATTGGCCCACAGCACCATGACCGGCGTGATGGGTAGCGGCCATCCGATGACCTGGCTCGCGGCGATCGCTGTCACCTGGCCCAGCGCGACCATCACGAGGAACGCGACCACGCGCTGGAGGTTGCCGTAGATGACGCGCCCCTCCTCGACCGCCGAGACGATCGTGGCGAAGTTGTCGTCGGCGAGCACCATGTCGGCGGCCTCCTTGGAGACCTCGGTTCCGGTGATGCCCATCGCCACGCCGATGTCGGCGCGCTTGAGCGCCGGCGCGTCGTTCACGCCGTCGCCGGTCATCGAGACCACCTCGCCAAGCGCCTGGAGCGACTCGACGATCCGCAGCTTGTGCCGCGGCTCGACCCGCGAGAACACCGCGATATCGTGCACGCGCCCGGAGAGCGTCGCGTCATCCATCGCGTCCAGGTCTGCTCCGGTCACCACCGCAGACTCCGGTGCGTCCTCGTCCAAGATCCCCACCGCGCGCGCGATCGCAGCACCGGTCGACGCATGGTCGCCGGTGATCATCTTCACCGTGATGCCCGCGCGCTGCGCAGCCGCCACCGCCTCGACCGCCTCGGACCGCGGCGGATCCATGAGGCCCCACAGGCCGGCGAACACGCATCCGGACTCCGCGTCCGATCGCTCGGCGTCGGTGCGACCCGGTTCGAGGTCTCGGTACGCGCCTGCCACCACGCGCAGCGCCTCGGCTGCGAAGCGGTCTTGGGCGTCGCGAACAAGCCGGCGTCGCTCATCGGTGAGCTCGACGACCTCTCCGCCAAGAAGGATGCGGTCGCAGTAACCCAACAGGCGCTCCGGTGCGCCTTTGACGTGCAGCCGCGCACCGTCCTCGCGCTCGTCGAGCGTCGCCATGTACTTATGTGAGCTCGAGAACGGGATCTCATCGATCCGGCGGCTGTCACAGCGTGTTCCCTCGCCCACCCCGGCCTTAGCCGCGGCAGCGAGCAGGGCGGCGTCGGTCGGGTTGCCCTCGGCGCTCCATCTGCCGCTCTCGTCTTCCTCGATCAGCGCGTTGTTCGCGACGCAGCCGATCTCGAGCAGCGCCCCGACGAGGCCCGGCTCCACGGGCCGGCCGTTCGCGCCCAGCACCTCGCCCACCGGAGCCACGCCCTCGCCCGTGACCCTGATCTCCTCGCCGTGCGTCCACAGGCGCGTGACGGTCATCTCGTTGCGCGTGAGCGTCCCCGTCTTGTCGGTACACACGATCGTGCACCCGCCAAGCGTCTCGACCGCGGCGATGCGCCGAACCAGTGCCCCGCGCTTCGCCATCCGCTGCACACCCAAGGCGAGCGAGACGCTGACCGCCGTGGGAAGCCCCTCGGGGATCGCAGACACCGCCGTGGCGATCGAGAACATCAGCATCTCGGCCAGTGACTCACCCCGCGCCACGCCGAGCAGGAAGATCACGACCGCCGCCACGACGGACAGGACGCCCAGACGTGTGGACAGCGCTGCAAGGCGTACCTGAAGCGGAGTCTGCTGACGACCCACCGAGCGGACTTCCGAGGCGATCTCACCGACCACCGTGCTCATGCCGGTCGCCACGACCAGCGCGGTTGCCCGGCCGGCGACGACCGGCGTCGACGAGTAGACGAGACAGCTTCGCTCGGCCAGCGGTGTCTCAGCCGCCACGGCGTCCTGGGCCTTCTCGACGGGGTCGGACTCGCCCGTGAGCGCGGACTCGTCCACGCGCAGGTCCGTCACGCTCACGAGCCGCGCGTCCGCCGAGACCCGGTCCCCTGTCTCGATGACGAGCAGGTCGCCCACCACGACCTCGGCGGCGTCGATCACGCGCACATCCCCGTCGCGCACGACTCGCGCGCGCGGACTGGACAGGCTCTTGAGGGCCTCGAGTGCGGACTCGGCGCGGTACTCCTGCCACACCCCGATGATGACGTTTGCCACGACGATCAGGGCGATCACGATCGCATCGAACAGGTCGTCAGCCAGCAAGGAAAGCACCGCCGCGCCGGCAAGCAGGTAGACCATCGGATTGGCGATCTGTTCGACGACGAGCGTCCCCAGAGTCGTCCCCGCCTCGGCCTCGATCGCGTTGGGGCCTCGCTCGCCAAGGCGGCGGGCGGCCTCCGCAGAGCTCAGGCCGTCTCTCGCCGATGTCTCGAGCGCCTCAGACGTCGCGTCGACGCCCAGCGAATGCCACGCGGGGGCGGGTCGTGGTGTCTCGGTCATGCGGGCCCTTCCTGACGGGGTCGGCGGGCAGTAGATACCCGAGTGCGGCGGAGGACTCCCCCGAGGGCTCGCTCTGAACCCCCACCGCTGACCCCTCACACTCCGTCGCCGCGGCGCGAGGTGGCGCGAGACGTGCTCACACCTCCCCATGCTGAGTGCGACCACAACC
>CAYOHY010000011.1:32672-48837 GCA_964403885.1 uncultured Eubacteriales bacterium | reverse complement strand
CCTCCTCGAGGCTCGACGCCTGCTCGTTGGCGCCCTCGGCCATCTCCTGGCTGGAGCGGGCCACCTGGTTGGCGGCCGCGTTCACTTCGCGCGAACCGCCGGCGAGACCGGCGATGACGCGACGCACCGGACGCGTGATCGACAGCGTGATCGACCAGGCGAGGAAGACCACCAACACGAGCGCGATGATGAGGATGACCAGGACGGTGGTGCGCATGCCGGACGCTTCCGCGCGCGACTTGGTGACGAGCGAGTTACCCAGCTCGCGGACCGCGGTGATGATGTCGTTCGCTGCGGCGTCGGCTGCTGCGGCCGCTGCGGCGTCGGCCTCGACGGCCGCCTTGTACTTGGTGCCACCCTCACGGTAGGTGGTGATGTAGCCGCGCAGGTTCTTCACCAGCGCGTCGACGCGTGCATCGCCCTTGCCGGCGGTGGCGAGTGCGGTGATGGCCTCGTCCACTGCCTTGGCCTGCGTGGTGTACTCGTCGTACTGCGTGGGGCTCTCGGTCACGATGTAGTAGATCGCGCGTACGCGCATGAGGAGGAACTGCTCGAAGAAGTTGTCGAGCGCCTCGGCAGCCTGCGGATCGGTGACCTTGTCGTGGGCGGCCTTGATGTCGCTTGTCACCTGGAAGCCCAGGTTGCGCCACACCTGGAAGGCGTCGCCCTTCTCCTTGCGGGCCTCCACCTGCGCCTTGAACGAGTCGCCGTAGACCACGTACTGGTCTTGGGCCGTGGCGACCATGGCCTTCTCGCTGTCATCGAGCGTGGCGGTGGCAAGCGTGTCGATGTCCTTGCCCAGCGTCGCGTACTCGGCGGTCCAGTCCTTCTCGGCCTGGGCGCGGTCGGTGGCGTCGAGCGAGCGGATGAGCATGTAGTCCGCACGCTTCGAGTCGGTGAGCCACATCTGGTCGGAGGTCTTGGCCCCCATGGCGGCACCGGTGGTGTAGTCCGCGATGACTCCCAATCGCAGCCACACGATCACGCAGATCACGAGTGCGACGGCGCCGACGGCCGCAAAGCCGAGCGCGATCCTCACTCCCAACTTCAGATTCTTGAACATCCGAGCTCCTCCTTCGTGCAAGCGGTGTGGTGGTTCACAAGAGCCGAGCGATGCGCCGATGCGTCCGGCGCCCTGGTGCGTTTCAGCCAGTCCAAGTCGCTCACCACCTCCCTCTCATCGCGCGAACGATGCCCGAGGGATCTATGACCAGTGCGGCCTTGCCGTCACCCATGAGGGTGGCGCCCGCCACACCATTGGCCTTGGCAGCAGGGCCCGAGAGCGGCTTGATGACCAGGCTCTGTTGCCCGATCACCTCGTCGACGAGGATCGCGAATCGCTGATCGCCGTCGTCGAGGATCACGGCGACAGTGCCGCTCTCGAGCTCCCCGCCGAGCGGGGCCGTGATCGGAACCACGGCAAGATGCTCACCCGGCATTGCGAGCACCTCGCCACGCCCCGCGGTGGAAACGATGGTCGCGCCGTCCGCGCTCGTCGTTCGATCGACGAACTGGGTGGGCACGATGTAGCGCTCGGCACCGGCGCGCAGCACGATGCCGTCGATGACCGCGAGCGTGAGGGGCAGACGGATCGTGAAGGTGGTGCCCACGCCTGGCTCGCTGCGCACGTCGAGATGCCCGCGCAACGCCGAGACGGCCGTGGCCACCGCGTCCATACCTACACCTCGGCCGGATATCTCGGTGACCGAGGTCGCGGTGGAGAACCCGGGCAGGAAGATCAGGTCCATGGCCTCGCTGGGCTCGACCTGCATGCCCAGCGCTTCGGCCTTGGCGAGCAGCTTCTCAGGATTGATGCCGCGGCCGTCGTCGCAGACCTCGATGTGTACGTTGCCGGCCTTGTGGAACGCGCGCAGCTCGACGCGGCCCTGCTCGGGCTTGCCCGCCGCGACGCGCGCCTCGAGCGGCTCGATGCCGTGGTCGATCGCGTTTCGCAGCAAGTGGACCAGCGGATCCGACACACCCTCGACGATCTGCCGGTCGAGCTCGGTGTCGCCACCGGTGACCACGAACTCGACGCGCTTGTCCGAGTGGGCGATCATGTCGCGCACCACGCGCGTCATCTTGCGGAAGGTCGGCTGCAGGTCGACCATCCTGAGCGAGGTCGCGGTGGCCTGCATGTCGCGCGCGATGCGCTGGAAGCGCTCGAGGCTGCGGATCGCCGCGTCATCGCCGCTGCGCCGCACGGCGGCCGCGATCTCGGCTTCAGCCACGGCGAGCTCGCCCATCGCGTCGAGCAGGTCGTCGAGCTTGGTCGCGTCCACGCGCACGGTGGTCGCCGCGTTGTTGGCCCGCTTCTGGGCGGTGCGCTTGGCGCCTGAGGTCGCCGCGGTCCCGGACGTGGGCGCGGTGCGCTCGACCTCGGCCACGGTGCGGCGGATCTCGTCGACGGCGGCCAGCGCGGTCTCGACCGTCGACTCCTCGAGCTCACACGATCCGGAGCGCACCGACTCGAGTGCGGACTCGACGCCGTGAGCGACCGTCGCCATCGCATCGAGCGACAGGAAGCCGGCGATTCCCTTGAGCGTGTGGAAGCACCGGAACAGCGCGTCCACGTCGAACGACTCACCGATGGTGCACGAGGAGAGCAGCAACTCGGCCTCGTCGAGCTGCTCGCGTGCGCCCGACACGAAGTCGGCGACCACCGCGGCGTCTTGGGCGTACACGTTCTCGGAGGCGGGGATCACCGGGGCGGGCTCGTGAGGCGCGTCGGGGGCCTCGAGCATCGCGACGAGCATGTCGCCGATCAGGTCCGCGGCACCCGCAGCATCGACGGTGCCTTCGGCGACACCGGCGACCACCTGGCGTATCTCGTGCGCGAGTGCTGCGACGGTGTCATCGCCTGCCTCCTCGGCCCATACGCCAACGGCGCGGGCTTCCTCGGAGAAGGCGGCCGCCTGTCCGGCATCTGACAGGTCCGCGAGAACCAGAGCGGATGCCAATGCCTCTGCGACATCGCGACGTGCGCGCTGCTCGACCATGCGTGCTCCATCCGACCAAGGCCCACGAGGCCTTGGGGAGATCCACGCCAGCTCCGGCAAGCAAGGCGACGAACCCTTTGGGTTGCGGTGACCTCGGCAGGCTCCGAGGTCCGTTCTCACTACGTTCCCACTATCGGCGCGAATGGGTTCTTTCATTAAGCAGCAGGTCAGACTCATTCCGCGAGCGGCATCGGGCGCTACGGCAACGAGCGTCCGTGGGGCTACAATCTGCGCAGACAACCACTCACCTGAGGAGTCACCCGTGGCGTACGCCTCGTTCGCTGAACTCGCTACCGCAGCCGCCCAGCACGGCTCGCTCGGCTCCGCCGTCCTCGCGCTCGAAGCCGAGGAGTCCGGCGTCGCGGCTTCCGAGCTGCGCGACCGCATGCTCGCGACGCTCACGGTCATGCGCGAGGCCGTCGAGCGCGGGCTCTCCGGCGAGGCGCACTCGCGCTCGGGCATGACCGGCGGTGACGCGGCGCGCGTCGCCGGATCCGACGCCGGCCCGGTGGGCGGCGTGTTCGCGCAGACCATCGCGGCCGCACTCGCGACCGCCGAGGTCAACGCCGCGATGGGCCGCATCGTCGCCGCCCCCACCGGCGGTGCATCGGGCGTGGTCCCGGCCGTGTTGCTCACGGTGGGCGAGCGCTGCGCTTCAAGCGACGACGCGCTGGTCGACGCGCTGTTCGCCACCGCAGGCGTGGGCGGCATCATCGCCGCGCGTGCCACGCTCTCCGGCGCTGCGGGCGGGTGCCAGGCCGAGATCGGGTCGGGTGCCGCGATGGCCGCGGCCGCGGCGGTCCAGCTGTGCGGCGGCTCGATCGAGCAGTCGGAGCACGCCGCCTCGCTCGCGATGCAGGGGCTTCTCGGCCTCGTGTGCGATCCGGTGGGCGGGCTCGTCGAGGTGCCGTGCGTGGTGCGCAACGGCACCGGTGCCGCCGTCGCGCTTGCCGCCGCCGAGATGGCGCTGGCCGGAGTCCGCTTCCCCATCCCGTTCGACGAGGTGGTCATGGCAGCAGCGCACGTGGGCCGCTCGCTCCCGCCGTCGCTGCGTGAGACGGCGCTCGGTGGACTCGCGGTCACGCCCACCGGCAAGACGCTGGGCGAGAAGGCCACTCGGCCGTAGGCGTTGTGCACCTGCCCCGCTCGGGTACCTTCCTGAGTGTCGAGGGGGAGTAGCGCCCCGTGCACCCCACGGGGAGGCAGGCCGACAAACCCGGATCCGCGACAACGCGGTCCCGGCCCTGCCCCAGTGAGCGAGACCCTCGGTGGAAGACGCGTCCGCGCCTGCCGCTGAGGAGCAGCCATGTCCGAGGACACCCTCACCCAGCCCACCGACAGCGAACCCGCCACCGTGTGGCACGCCACCACCGCGGCTGAGGCCGCGAGCCTTCTTGAGACCAGCGCCGCCACGGGCCTGAGCGAGGCCGAGGCCACCCGCCGGCTCGAGACCTACGGCCGCAACCGGCTCGAAGAGAAGCCGCGCACGCCCGCATGGAAGATCTTCGCCGCGCAGTTCAAAGACTTCATGATCTACGTGCTCATCGGCGCGGTCATCATCTCCGCGCTCGAGGGTCAGGTCCCCGAGGCCATCGCGATCCTGGCGATCCTGCTGCTCAACGGCGTGCTGGGTTTCGTGCAGGAGTACCGCGCCGAAGAAGCGCTCGAAGCACTCAAGGAGCTCAGCGCGCCCACGGCCACGGTTGTTCGCGACGGCATCGAGCGAGAGATCCCCGCCGAGGAGCTCGTGCCCGGCGACCTCGTGATGCTCGAGTCCGGCGACAAGGTCCCCGCCGATGGCCGACTCATCGAGACGGGCGCGCTGCGCGTGACCGAGTCAGCGCTCACGGGCGAGAGCTCGCCGGTCCGCAAGGACGCCGACCACCGTGCCGCCGCTGACGCCGCGCTGGGCGACCGGCGCTCGATGGTCTACGCCGGAACCGCTGTAGCGGTGGGTCGCGGAAGCTTCCTCGTGACCGGCACCGGCCAGCACAGCGAGATGGGCCGCATCGCGGACATGCTCGCCGCCACAGAAGAGGGCGACACCCCGCTGCAGACCGAGCTCGAGGTGGTGGGCAAGCGCATCGCCGTCATCGTGCTCATCGTCGCGGCCATCGTCTTCTTCGAGGAGGTCTTCCTCGAGCTGCGCACCACCGGAGACTCGCTGTTCAGCGCCTTCAGTCACCCCGAGTTCCGTGTGGGCGTGACCGAGGGGCTGCTCATCGCGGTGTCACTCGCGGTCGCCGCGATCCCCGAGGGGCTGCCGGCCATCGTCACCGTGGCGCTGTCACTGGGCGTACGGCGCATGGCCGAGCACCACGCGATCGTCCGCAAGCTCCACGCGGTCGAGACGCTGGGCTCCACCACCTTCATCTGCTCGGACAAGACCGGCACGCTCACCCTCAACCAGATGACGGTGCGCCGCGCACTCGTGGGTGAGGAGCGAGCGGCGATCACCCCCGACTGGGGGCTCGAGCCTGACGAGCGCGAGCCTGACGAGCGCGACTTCGCCACGCTGCTGCGCATAGCCGCCTCGTGCAACGACGCGCACTTCAGCGCCGACGGCACCTTGCTGGGAGACCCCACAGAGACGGCGCTGATAGCCGCGGCGACCCACCTGTCGCCGGGTCACCTCAAGCCACGTCGCATCGGCGAGGCGCCCTTCGACTCTGAGCGCAAGCGCATGACCACCGTGCACGACATCGACGGCCGACGCGTCGCCTACGTCAAGGGCGGTGCCGACGTGGTGCTCGATCTGTGCACGCGCGCTCTTCTGCGTGGCGAGGTCGTCGAGATGACCGAGGAGCTGCGCGATCGGCTCTCGGACACGAACTCCGAGTTCGCCTCGGCAGGATTTCGCACACTTGCGTTCGCGATGCGCGATTTGGCTGATGGCGACCCCGACGAGGGCGAGTCGCTTGAGCACGACCTCACCTACGTGGGCATCCTCGGCCTGGTGGACCCCGCGCGCACCGAGGTCCCGGCCTCGATCGACCAGTGCCACCGTGCGGGCATCAAGGTCGCGATGGTCACCGGCGACCATGCCCTGACCGCGCGCGCCATAGCCGAGGACATCGGCCTGCTCGACTGCGACCGGGTGCTCACCGGGGCCCAGCTCGAGGTCATGTCCGACGCTGAGCTGGCGGACGCCGCTCGATCGACCCGCGTCTACGCCCGCGTGAACCCCGAGCACAAGCTGCGCATCGTCGACGCGCTCAAGCGCAACGGCGAGGTCGTGGCCATGACCGGCGACGGCGTCAACGACGCGCCCGCGCTCAAGCGCGCCGACATCGGTGTGGCGATGGGCCTCGTGGGCACCGACGTCGCCCGCGAGTCAGCCGACATGGTGCTCACCGACGACAACTTCGCCACCATCGTCCAGGCGGTCAAGGAGGGGCGCATCGTCTTCGAGAACCTGCGCAAGGTCATCTTGTTCCTCCTGTCGTGCAACATGAGCGAGGTACTGATCGTCTTCATCACGGCCATGATCTCGCCCAAGGCCGCACTGCTGCCGCTCCAACTGCTGTGGATCAACCTCGTGACCGACGGCCCACCCGCACTCGCGCTGGGATCCGACCCGGGGTCTTCAAGCGTCATGGACAAGTCCCCCCGTGGCGCAGAAGAGTCCATCATCACCTCGAGCCGCCAGTGGGAGATCCTCGTCCAAGGTGCGCTCATGACCATCGCCGGCCTCATCATCTTCGTGGGGGCGGGCCATCTGTTCCCCGTGGACGGAGCGACACACGTCACGACCATGCTGTTCACCGCGATGGTGCTCGTCCAAAAGATCCACGCCTTCAACTACCTGTCCGAGACACACTCGGTGTTCTCGGCGGAGTCGTTTCGCAACAAGTGGCTCAACATCGCGTTCGTCGCCACGGTGGCAATGCAGCTGGTGGTCATCTACTGGCCGCCTGCCCAGGATCTCTTTGGCACCACGGGGCTTGGCGTGCATGATTGGATCGCGATCGTGGTCGCGGTGCTCGTGCCGGTGGGCATGATAGACGCAGCCAAGCTCGCGTTCACCCGTAGCCGGCAGCGTGCCGCACAGGAAGGGACCGTCGCGTGACCCCCACCTCCCGCCAGCCCACCCGCGAAGAGCTCGCCGTGTGTGCACACGACCTGCGCGGCGCACTCACCATCATCGCCGGCTACACCGACATGCTGCGACGCAACGAGCTCGACCCCGACGAACGCGAGGCCGCCCTCAGCGGGATCGACGCGGCGATCAAGCGCGCCGACACGCTGCTGGCCGACACGCTCGCCGGCAGGCCGCACACCCGAAACCTCCACACCGTCGACCTGTTCCCCATCGCCGAGCAGGCCGTCGCGGACGCGCGCGCCTCGAGCGGCCGGACGGTCGAGCTCACGTGCTCGGCGGACGCGCGGGTGATCGGCGATGAGTCGGTGCTGGCGCGCGTGCTGGAGAACCTGCTCACCAACGCCGCGAAGTACGCGCCCGACGGACCCATCGAGGTCACGGTCTCATCGGCCGACGGGCTGGGCGTGGTGGAGGTCGCCGACCGCGGTCCCGGCATCCCCGCCGAGGATCGGGATCGCGTGCTCGAACCGTTCGTGCGCCTCGAGCGCGACGAGGACGCACCAGGTACCGGACTGGGGCTCACGGTGGTGCGCAGCGCCGTGCAGAGCGTGGGCGGCGCCGTCGAGATCACCGGCCGCGAGGGCGGCGGGACCGTCGTCAGGCTCGAGCTGCCCGTGGGCGCTCAGTAGCGGGGAGCCAGCAGCTCGAACGGCCAGACGGGCACGTTGCGCAGGATCCAGAAAGCGACGATCGCCAGCAGTAGCGCCCACAGCCACCCGGCAGGGACGCGTGCGCCCGGGGCGGCACCGCCCAACAGGGCCCACCGCATGTGGCGAGCAAGCCCCACCGCCACCGGAACCGCCACCAAGAGCGCCAGCGGGTTCGCCCTCCACGCGCCGAGCAGGTCGAGGCGCAGCAGGGCTTGGGCCGCATGCCCGCTGCCGCAGCCCGGGCAGTAGAACCCCGTGAGCCAACGAAAGCCGCAGGACGGCAGGTACCGCGACATGCCGGGCACGGCGAGCAGCAACACAGCGGCGACGGCGCCCACCAGGAGCACCGCCGCCGCGATACGATCCGCTGTCGTCGCGCGCCCGGGCACGCGTCGCTCGGCGGCCACGGTGCTACTGGCCGGCCAAGGCGCCGATGAACGAGAGCACGAAGGCCACCACGGTGGCCACGGCACCCAGCCCGATAGACACGAACGACCACGTGCGGGCGAGCGATGACGCCTTCTGCGCGCCCGCGATATCACCCGCGTTGAGCTTGCCGTTGACCTGTGCGGCATAGACGATGCCCACGATGCCCAGCGGCCAACAGCAAAATATCGTCGCGAGGATGGCCATCACCAGGTGGTTGGGCACGTTGGGGGGCTGGGGCGCGTAGCCCGGCTGGGGAGCAGCACCGTACGCCGGCGGCTGCGGGTAGCCTGCCTGCGGCACGCCGGGCTGAGCGTAGCCGGCGGGCGGAGCAGGAGGTGCAGGCGGAGCCACGTAGCCGGCGGGCGGCGCGGGCGGTGCTGCGGGTGCCTCATAGCCTGCGGGCGGCGCCGGCGGTGCGGGCACCTCTGACGCGGCCGGCACCACGGGCGCCTCCGGCGCGACGGGCGTTTCAGGCGCGGGCGGCACGACCGGCTCAGGCGCGGCGGCCGCGAAGACCTGACCGCAGTTGGCGCAGTTCGCAGAACCCGCCGGGTTCTCGAAGCCGCAGTTGGGACACTGCATGTGATCCTCCCCTATCTGGTCGAGCGATGCTTCCAGTATCGCCCACCGCGGGAGGAGTCGCCACCTGCTAGCGTCGCGGCTCCAAGGCAAGCTCGACCAAGCGCTGACACAGCTCGGGGAACTCGATGCCCGCAGCGCGCGCTGCGTCCGGAAGAAGCGACGTCGTGGTCATGCCGGGGATGGTGTTGGTCTCAAGCAGGTAGACGTTCCCGTCCTCGGCAACGATCAGGTCCGAACGGGACATGCCGCGGCACCCCAGCGCGTTGTGGGCGGCCACCGACAAGCGCTCGCACTCGGCGCGAGCCGCCTCGCTCACGCGCGCCGGGATGATGTGGCGGCTCATGCCGGGAAGGTACTTGCTCTCGTAGTCGTAGAACTCGTGCTCGGGCACGATCTCGAGCGTGGGAAGCGCGAACGGGTGCTCGTTGCCCAACACGCCCACCGTCACCTCGACGCCCGAGACGAACTTCTCGACGAGCACGGTGCGGTCGTACTTGAACGCCAAGCCGATGGCCGCGGGCAGCTCGGCGTGGTCGTGAGCGATGGTGACGCCGATGGCCGAGCCCTCGTTGGCCGGCTTGACCACGGTCTTGTGGCCCAAGCGGTCCACGATGCCCGCGATGTCCACGTCCTGTCCGCGCTGCAGGACCACGTAGTCAGGCGTCGAGATGCCGACGTACGCGTAGAAGTGCTTGCTCATCACCTTGTCCATGGCCAGCGCGCTCGCCAGCACGCCGCTTCCCACGTAGGGCTTCTCGATGAGCTCGCACAGTCCCTGGACCGTCCCGTCCTCACCAAAGCGGCCGTGCAGGCAGATGAACGCGACGTCGGCCTCGCTGCGCGAGAGCTCCGTCACGAAGTCGTCGTCGCCGGTGTCGATCTCCACGATGTCGAATCCGCGCTCCTTGAGCGCGGCCGCGACCTGGGCACCCGTGTTGAGCGAGACCTCACGCTCGGCTGAACGCCCGCCCTTGAGTACGGCAACCTGGATCTGCTCGGGATGAATGGTCATGCGACGTGCCTTTCCTTCTGGTGGCTACAGCACACTGCCAAGCCGGATCTGGTCGAGCACGATGAGCGCTCCCCACCACAGTACGACGCCGATGAGCGTGGCCACCGAGCCCCGCACCATCGCCGAGACGAACAGTCCGCCCTTGGTGGTGCCCGGGCGGCCGATCGATGTCAGCCACACCGTGAGCGCCAACAGCGGGCCGGTGATCGTGAGCACCACCCCGCCCAACACAGCGACAGGATAGAACGAGGACTCGTAAACCGCGACGCCTTCGGGTAGCGATCCAAGCTGCCAGATCAGGATGCCGGCGAAGACGGCCCACAGGACGTCGTAGGCCACGAACGGCCAGATCGACACGCCGGTTGCCGGCGCAACTGCATCGGCCGGGGCCACGGCGGTCACCACAGCGGCGGCCTCGGGCTTTGTCTCGGCGACTACCGGCTGCGGCTCGGGGGCTGCGGTCTCGGGTTGCGTCGCGGGCTGTGGCTGCTCGGCGTTCACCGGCTGCACATCCTCCGCCGCCGGCACGCTCGGCTCGGCTATCGCCGCCTCGGTCGCCTCCGTCTCGAAGTTCGCGTCGACGCCCTCGATAGCGGCGGAGACATCGTCGATCTCGGGCTGCGCCGGGGTATCCGGCTGCTCGCCCTGTTCGTGCTCGGTCGTCTCCGTCACGCCCCCTCCTCCATCAAGCCTCCCGACAGTCTACGGTTTGGGGTGGCCCGCCTCAACAGCGTCCGACTCACGCCCGAACCACGACAGCAGCGCTGCACAGGCCGCCACCGCCGAGCCAACTCGCAGCGCGGCCGACATGCCGTGCATGAACTGCGTCGTGACCTGCGCGCTCAGCGACTCCCCGCCGCCGGGTAGCCCGGCCCCGCCGACGGCCGCGCCCAAGATGGCGGCCGTGACAGCGATGCCCACCGCCATGCCCACGTTGCGGGCCTCAGCGATGAGCGCCGAGCCCACGCCGGAACGCTCTCTGGGCGTGGCGCGCAGGACGGCCGCAGTGTTCGGCGTCTGGAACAGCGCCATCCCCGACCCCACCACGAACAGACACGCGACGACCCACCACTCGGAGGTGGTCGCACCCAGGAACGACGCGGCCAGCAGCCCCACCGAGAGGATCGCGACCCCCAGCGTTGCCAGCTTGCGGCTGCCGCGGATGTCGGACTGGCGTCCGGCGATGGGCGCGAAGAGCGCCATGGCGAGCGGCGTGACCGTGAGGATCAGTCCTGCGAAGCGGGTGTCGAGCCCGTGGACGCGAACCAGGTAGAACGGCAGCGTGAAGGTCACCGCGAACAGCGCGAGGTACGCAAGGGTGGCCGCCCCGATTCCCGCCGAGAACGCGTGGGATCGGAAGAGCCGCAGGTCGATCATCGGGGCCTTCGCTCGGCCCTCCCACCAGACGAAGACGCCCGCGACGAGGAACGACGCCGCCACCGGCCCGATCACACGCACGTCCAACAACCCGGCCCGCTCGGCCTCGCCAAGGCCCACGAGGAACAGCAACAGCGCAAGCGCCGCGAGCGCCGCTCCCGCGAGATCGAAGGTCTCTCGCTGAGGACACTGCTCGGGAAGCAGCCGCCACGCGATGGCGGCCACCACCACGGACAGCGGTACGTTGATGAGGAAGATGCTCGGCCAGCCGAAGGTTCCCACCAGCAACCCACCCAGTGCAGGGCCCACCGTGAGCCCGGCCGATACCGCGAGCGAGATGTAGCCGAGCGCCCATCCGCGCCTGTTCGCCGGAAACGTCCGCGCCACCAGTGCAGGCCCCGCCGCGAACAGCATCGAGGCGCCCACCGCCTGAAACACCCGAGACGCAACGAGCCAGTGGATCGTGGGAGACAGCGCGCAGGCAAGCGACCCCGCGCCAAACAACAGAAGTCCTGCCACGTAGAGCTTGCGCAGCCCCCACAGGTCGCCCACGCGGCCCATCGACAGCAGGAGCGACGCGCTGGTGAGCAGGTATGCGGTGGTCACCCAGCTCACCGCCGAGAGACGCTCGCCAAACTGCTGCGCGATCGACGGCAGGGCGATGTTGACGATGCTCGAGTCGAGCGGGGCGAGAAACGTGCCTATCGCCAGCACGAACAGCACCGCGCCCGGCCTG
Organism: uncultured Eubacteriales bacterium; assembly: GCA_964403885.1. GTDB lineage: Bacteria > Actinomycetota > Coriobacteriia > Anaerosomatales > PHET01 > CAYOHY01. The sequence continues at coordinate 36,950 of CAYOHY010000011.1, read as the reverse complement.
TGGTCGACCACGGTGCACGATGTGTCGTCTTGGTGAATCTCTGCCATATGGCGTTATCCTCGCGGTACATAGGAGTGACAGGTGCATCAGTACCCGCGCCCACAGCGACGGTCACCCATTCGCTACAAGGAGCCGAGATGACCGAAGACGATCTCAGCCAGAATCAGCAAGCCGGTGCGCCTGAGGCGTCCGCGCCCGGGCCCGCTACCGAGGGTACACCCTCGGCGGCCCCTCCGACCCAACCGCCTCCCATCCACGGCTACGCAGTCGAGCCGGAACCGGTGAGCAGCGTGCCCCCGGTCACCCCCGGAGTCCCTGCCGCACCCGCCCGCACGGGCATGAGCGCCGGGGCGGTCATCGGCATCGCCGCCCTGGTCGCGTTCCTGGTGGCCGCCGCCGCGGGACTGAGCGCCGGGTATGTGGGTGCACGGCTGGGCAGCGGCAGCCTGATGGGTGTGAAGAAGACCACCGTCACCGTGGTGCCTCGCACCACAGACCCCGCCGTCGCCGCCGCAGCGGCCGCGGTGCCTTCGGTGGTCAACATCGACGTCCGCGGCAAGCAGGGTTCCGCCGATGCCGGACTGCCCAACTCACACCCAAGCGTCCCGGCAGTGGCCAACGGCTCCGGCGTCGCCTACAAGGAGGGCCCTGACGGCACCACCTACATCATCACCAACAACCACGTGGTCGATAACGCCGACACGCTGACCGTCCGTGACGCGAGCGGCAACTCGTCGCCCGCCAAGCTGATCGGGCGCGACCCCGAGACCGACATCGCCGTGGTCCAGGTCAAGAAGCGCATCCCCACCATCGACCTGGGCGACTCGAAGGAGCTGCTCGTGGGCCAGACGGTGGTGGCCATTGGATCGCCGTTCGGGCTCGAGCACTCGGTCACCTCCGGTGTGGTCTCGGCGCTGGGCCGGTCCCTTCCGGACTACCTGGGATCCAACGACAACTCGTACCCGCTCATCGACGTCATCCAGACTGACGCCGCGATCAACCCCGGCAACTCAGGCGGAGCGCTCGTCGACGTGCGAGGCCGCCTCGAGGGCATCAACACCGCGATCTACTCCGAGTCCGGGCAAAGCGGCGGCATCGGCTTCGCGGTTCCCGTGAACACGGCGCGCCGAGTGGCCGACGGTCTCATCGCGGGCGGAGAGGTCAAGCACCCCTTCATCGGCGTCATCGGCCAGAGCGTGACCAAGGAGCTCGCCAAGCAAGAGAAGCTCACCACCGAGGAGGGCGCCTACGTCGCCGACCTCGCCAAGGGCAGCGAAGCGGGCAAGGCGGGCATCGAGATCGGTGACGTCATCGTCAAGCTCGATGGCGACGCCGTGCGCTCGATGGACGACCTCATCTTGCTGGTTCGCCGCAAGAATGTGGGCGACACCGTGAAGGTCACCGTGATCCGCGGCGACCAGACCAAGACGTTCGACGTGAAGGTGGGCGACAAGCCCACGGAGGTGCAGCCCTCGAGCAGCCCCCACACCTCGACGCCCACCCCTAGGAAGAAGTAGCGGTCCACAGGTCACCGTTATCAAGAAGGCCCCCCGACCGGATCAGGGTCGGGGGGCCTTCGTCTTTGTCCCGTCGGGTGTCCCCCGGTCGGGGAGCGCTCGTCTCGCCTAAGCGCTCTTCTTGGACTGGCGGACGAAGAACACGATGATGCCGGCGATCACGACGAGCGCGGCAAGAGCGATCGCGAGGTTCAACATGTCGAACCCGGAGTCCTGCTTCACGTCCTCTTGCGCAGCGGCGTCCTTGGCCGCCTGAGTGCCGTAGACGGGCAGGGTCGCTGCCGCCATCTCGGTGGTCGGGTTCTCGACGCCGGCCTTCTTCGCGAGCTCGTCGGGTGCCGACTTGTAGTACAGGGCCGCGGTCAACGTGGTCGCGTCGGTGCCCTGCGGCATCTCGAACGTGTAGGTGGCGGTCACCGATCCCTTGGGAGGGATGCGGTCGTCGCTCTTGATCTTGGTCGCCTCCCACAGCTCGACCGGCGCGTTGCCCTTGTCGTCTTGCAGGATCGTGCCAAAGACCCGCTCGCCCACCTTGGTCTTCTTGCCGGCACCATCCACCGAGAACACCTCGAGCCACATCTGGCGAACCTCGGTGAGGCCCGTGGGCAGGTAGTGTCCGGCGCCCACGTTGGCGATGGTGACGGTCACGGCCGCCGACTCGCCGGGGGCCACGATGTCGCTTCCCTCAAGCTTGACCTCGGCAGCGCTCTTGAGACGCGCGATCGCCACCTCGGAGGGGCCCAACGCGACCTGTCCGCCCACGAAGGTCATCTGGTAGATGTTGTCGCGCTGCTTCGCACCGCCCGCAGCCTGGCCGGAGGTCGGGCCGATCACGCCGGGCTCGGTGCTCATGTGGCAGTCTTGGCATACGACGCCCTGCGCCGCATAGGGCCCGGCCTTCCACTCGTCGTAGGTGGACTCGAGGTGCATCCCGTTCACCGGGTGGTCCACGTTGTGGCAGGCGCCGCAGAACTCGGCCTTCTCCTGGATCTCGGAGTACGCGGCCGGATGCGGGGCTGCGGGATCTTTGAGCTGCGCCCTGCGCACGCCGTCAAGCTTGACCAGGTGCGACGTGTTGCCCGGGCGGCCGTCCTTGATGCCGTCGACCTGGTGGCAAAACATGCAGCCGATACCGTTCGCGGTGTTAGCGCTGAGCTGTCCGCCTCTGGCGATCTCGCCGGTCATCGTCGCGGCGGGACCGTGGCACGTGCGGCACACGGGGCCCAGCGCGCCGTTCGTGGCCTTATCGGCTTCGGCGACCTTGGTGTTGAAGATCGGGTCCGTGAGCGCCTGCGCGTGCATGGACTGCGACCACTGCTCGACGAAGGTCGAGTGGCACCCGCACTGGTCGGGCGTGGGGAACATCTCGATGGTGGCCCTCCCCGATTCGACGGGCACGCCCTGAGGGGCGGCGGCCGCCACCTGTGCGACGCCCAGCGCGACCACACACGCGACGACCATCGCAAGCACGGTTCTTCTCATGTCTGCTCCTTCACCACTGGCCGACCGGCATCGGCCTCGTCTCCGTACGTACCCCTTGCCCGCATGGCGCGACGCACACCAGTCGCGCTGGGCAGCATGTTTGAGTATAGCGTTAAATGCTCCTGTGGTAGTATCATTTATGAGGGAGCTGAGGGAGTCGGCAGGTGTCATGATGTAGCCCGCCGAGTCAGCCGATTCGCGCTCCGTCCCGGTCCTACGCGTCCTTCGTATCGCGCCTGGCGACCGAAGGGGTAGGGACTATCTGCAGACGTACGCATGTGAGAGGAGAACGATATGGTCGAGAAGTATCGCTGTTCCGGGTGTGGCTACTTCCACCTTGGCCCCGCGCCTGAGCACTGCCCGGTGTGCGGCGCCCCCAAGACCGCGTTCAAGGAGTACGACGGTCCCGGCGACCTCACCGGCAGCAAGACCCTTGAGAACCTGAAGGCCGCCTTCGCGGGCGAGTCGCAGGCCAATCGCCGCTACACGCTGTGGCGTCGCATCGCCGAGCTCGAGGGTGCCCCCGAGAGCGCGCTCAAGGCGTTCGACCGCGCCGCCGCCGAGGAGACCGCTCACGCGCTGGGCCACCTCGCCTATATCGCGGGCGCAACCTCCACCGCGACCAACCTCGCGGCGGCCGCAGCCGGTGAGGACAACGAGGCCACCGAGATGTACCCCGGGTTCGCCGAGATCGCCGAGGCCGAGGGCTTCGCCGACATCGCCTACTACTTCCGCAGCCTGGGCCGCTTCGAGGGCGAGCACCGCGAGGACTACCGCGCGGCCGCCGAAGAGCTGGCCGAGTAGCACCCTGATGACCTCCGAGCGGACCACGCGCATCCCCGACGCCGTCGGGATCAAGGCACTCGACGCCGCAGGCATCGCGGGCCTTGTCGCCGACCTCGGCCAGCCCCGGTTTCGAGCCTCACAGCTCGTGAAGTGGGTCTATGGCCGGGGCGTCCGCTCGTACGACGAGATGACGGATCTGCCAGCCGGTCTGCGAGCGACACTCGCCGATCGGCTGGCGCTCCCCTCTCCCCGCGTGCTCGAACGACAGGTGTCGAACGACGGGACGCGCAAGTACCTCGTGGGCCTCGCCGACGGCTCGACCGTGGAGACCGTGGGGCTGCCCGCAGGCGACCGGCTCACCGTCTGCTTCTCCACGCAGGCGGGATGTGCGATGGGCTGCTCGTTCTGCGCGACCGGATCAGCCGGCTTCACGCGCAACTTGGGGCCCGGTGAGATGGTCGACCAGGTGCGCGTCGTCGCCGATGACTTCGGC
>CAYOHY010000011.1:0-32572 GCA_964403885.1 uncultured Eubacteriales bacterium | reverse complement strand
CTTGGGGCCCGGTGAGATGGTCGACCAGGTGCGCGTCGTCGCCGATGACTTCGGCGTGCGCGTCACCAATGCCGTGGCCATGGGCCAGGGCGAGCCCTTCGCGAACTACGATGCCTCGCTGGGGGCCCTGCGGCTGATGAACTCGGCGGACGGTATGGGCATCGGGGCGCGCCACCTTACCGTCTCGACCTGCGGCCTCATCCCCGCCATTCGCCGCTTCACCGAGGAGCCCGAGCAGTTCACTCTCGCCGTCTCGCTGCACTCGGCCGTGCAGGCCACCCGCGACCGGCTCATGCCGGGGGTCAAAGGCATGCCCATCGCCGAGCTGCGTGACGCGCTGGTCGACTATGCCGAACGCACCCACCGCCGCCCGTCCCTCGAGTACGCGCTCATCGCCGGCGTCAACGACACTGACGACGAGCTGGCCGCGCTCACCGGGTTCTGCCGAGGGATGCTCTGCCACGTGAACCTCATCCCGGCCAACCCCGTCAACGGCGTCGCGTACGACCGCACCGCCGCCGAGCGGGTCACCGAGTTCGAGCGCCGACTGACCGACGCCGGCATCGAGGCCAGCGTCCGAGCGGAACGCGGCGCCGACATCGATGCAGCGTGTGGCCAGCTCAAGCAGCGAACCGAGACCGAGACGCGCTAGCAGCGCTTCGGCGCACTGGGCACCGGCAGCGGGCACACCGTCCCGGCGATCGCGCACCCTCGGCAGGTGAACTCATCCCACTGCGCCAGTGGAGCGAACTCGTCCGCCGCCATGCGCTCGTGCAACGCACACATCTCAGCTTCGAGGTTCGCTGCGTCGGCCGCGGTGAATGAGTACGTGACCTCCTGAGGCGCCCCGTCCGGCCCGATCACCTCCGGCCTCGTGAACACCACCTCGACGCGCGTGCAGCCGTCGCGCAGTGCCACCAGCGCATAGACCGACGCCTGCAACCGATAACGGTCCAGAAGCTCCTCCGGGCTGCCCGATGAACCGGTCTTGTAGTCGACGATCAGGCCGACGCCCTCGCTCGTGCCGTAGGCGTCGATCGCGCCGGCAAGCAACCACGACCCTGCGGCATCGTCCATCGCGATCGCAAACGGCCACTCCTTGCGCACGACCTGGCAGCTTGCCAACCGTGACGCGAGCGGTGAGCCGAGGAAGGCCCGTGCGGCCCGCATCGCCTTCTCGATACCGCGTGCGTCCAACCCTGCGGACTTCGTGATGGCCTCGACGTGCTCCTGGGCCGGCATCTCCGATCCGCTCGCGGTCTCGAGGATCGCATGCACCACGGAGCCGAATCCCGTGGCGCCCTCGGCCGAGGGTTGCCTCAGGTCGCCGACTCGCAGCACGTGCCGGGCCCAGAAGCTCATGGGGCAACGCTTGAACAGGTCGAAGTGGCTGTAGGACAGGCGCGCGGGAACGGTCTGTTCGTTCGAGTGGCTCAATTCTGTCGCGGTCCAGTGCCAGCGGATCGTCGACCCGTCTCCGTCGGCACAAGCGGGCGCCTCCGGAGCAACCGGTTGCACCATCCTTGAGCACAGCCAGCCATCGCCCAGCGCAGTGCGCTCAGCGTGGGCATCGGCGCCCAAGGCGCACAGCATCCACGCCATCACGCTTCCCGACTCCGGCTCCGGCTCCTTGTCCGACGGATGAGCGCCGGTGAGCACGAGAACCTCCTGTGCGCGGGTACAGGCCACGTAGAAGAGGCGCTTACGCTCCGCGTCCTCCTCGTCGCGCTCGATGCGGTCAAGCTCCGCGAACAGCGATGACATCCTCGAAGCACTGTCTTTGGACCAACCCGCGGGTAGCTTGAGGGCGAACTCCACGGCGTCATCGGACATGCGGACCCTCAGGGGCGAGCCTTCTGCTCGGCGGCCGGCTCCGAGGTCCGGGACCGCCACCACCGGAAACTCGAGCCCCTTGGAGCTGTGGATACTCATGAGCCGCACCGCGCTGCCGCCTTCGTCGACGAGCGTCATCGGCGCCGTGTGGTCTGCGTAGCCCTCCTTGGCGTCGAGGTACGCCGTGAACGCAGCGGCGCCCACGCCGCCAGAGCTCTCGAACGCGTCGGCCATCCTCGCGAGCTTCAAGACGTTGGCGTAGGCCTGACGACCGTGAGCGCCCTGCGAGAGCAGCACGAGGTCGTATGATGCCTCCTCCACCGCGCGCAGCAACACGTGCGACAGCGGCATCTCCCCCACCCTGGCACGCGCGCGCTCGATCACATCCACCAGCCCGCGCGCCGACTCGGCGTCGGCTGCGTGCGTGAATGACTCCGGCCGGCCCAACGCCGCCCACATCCCGGTGGGTCCTCCGTCTTGTGCGCCAAGGTCTCTGACCCGCCACAGTGCGTCATCACTGAAACGACCCAGCTGCGACGCCATCACCAAGGCGAGCGCTTCCTCGTCCTCGGGGTTGGCGATGGCCCTCAGGAGGGCACGCATCGTCGAGATCTCGGTCAGCTCGAAGAATCGACTTCCACCCACGATGGACGTCTCGAATCCTTGCGCCATGAGAGCATCCGCGTAGATGTGGGCCGAACTGTAGGCCCTGAGCAAGACCACCATCCCACCCGGACTCATGCCGTGCTCGTCTCGCAAGACGCGGAACCGCTCCGCGATCTCTTGCGCCTCCGCTCGGCGAATCGTCTCCACCGAAGGTTTGCTGTCACCTTGCTTTGCGGAGTCGTAGCACGTGAGCCACACGCGCGGCTCATCGGGGCCGACAACGCCCGGCTCCGGCTCGGTGCGACCGTGGCGCAATGCAAGCAGCCGATCGCCAAAGAAGCACTCATCCGAGAACACCCGGTTCACGAACTCGATTATGGATCCGTTGGACCGATAGTTCGTCGCGAGTTGATACGCGCGGGCGCCTCGCAAGGCCATGTCCTTGTTGTGCCTGCGAAACACCCCGACATCTGCCCCGCGGAAGCGGTAGATCGACTGCTGCTCATCGCCCACCGTGCACAGGTTGGTCCCGGCCACTTCGTTGACGATGCTCAGCTGAAGCTCATCGGTGTCTTGGAACTCGTCGACCATGACCAACCGGAAGAGCTTCCGGTACCGCTCAGCGACATCCGGTCGCGCGCGGAAGAGCCGCAACGTCTCCACCTGCAGGTCCTCGAAGTCGAGAAGGCCCCGAGCACGCTTCGCCGCCTGATAGAGGGTCACGTAGCGTGCGACCAAGGCCTGCAGCGTCCGCGCGAACTGCCCACTGGCGGCCGAGGCGGCAAGCGCGACCAGCTCGGCATGACCCTCCTTGAGGCGGTCGTGCGCGTCGCCATACGCTTTGGCGCGACGGCCAGGACTCCAATCCCTGAGCGCGACCCACAACTCGTAGGCGAGCTCGTCGTCGGTCAGCTCGCTTGCGTCCAGCTCACGCAGCAACGTGACGCCATCCCTGCATGCGGCGACACACTTCGACGCCGACGCCCCTGTGTCACCACAGTTGGCGATGTCCTCTCCTGCCTCATGGAGCAAGATGACCGCGTTGGTCTTGATCTCCGTAGGACGCGGCGAGGTCTCGGGGCTGAGCGCGGAGGCGTCAAGCCCGCGAACCGCCAGCTTGCGGGCCAGCGTGGTCGTCGCGTCGAACACCACGTCGAAGCCGTACTCGGCGAACAGTGGCCCCCCACCTGCCTCGATCGACTCGCGTGCCGCACCCTCGAACGCCTGCTCCTGCAGCCTGGCGCCCTCTACCGTGTCCGCCACAGCGAAGGCGGGATCGAGCCCCGCTTCTATCGCGTGACGTCGCAGTATCCGCGCGCACAGTCCGTGAATCGTGCCGATCCACGCCGCGTCGACCGACCGCGCCTCCTCGATGCGCCCCGTGCCCTTGAGGGCGGAGCGAACGCGCTCGGCGAGCTCGCCTGCCGCCTTGTCGGTGAACGTGATGGCCAACATGTCTTCCACCGAGGCCGGCTCCCACTGCTCCGAAGGAACCGCTCCCAATGCGTGCACGAAACGTTCGGTGAGTGTGCGCGTCTTGCCCGATCCGGCTCCCGCGGAGATCAACACGCCTCCGCGCAACGCCTCCACCGCAGCCTTCTGCTCGTCGTTCAGGTCGAAGCCCACTACAGCACCCCCCCGCACACAGCACGCGCGACGCACGACTTGCAGTACTCAGGCTTTGCCGGGCAGGGGCTGATGTGTCCCGACCGAATACCCTGGACCGCGGCCTGCACCGCCTCCGCCGCTCGCTTCAGCTCATCCTCGAAGGCCTGTCCGTCCACCGCATCCTTGGTGCTCCCCCGAGAGCCCAGCTCCAGCGCGCCGTCGCGATAGAAGCCCCGTGTCTTGAGGGTTGACATGGACCGATAGACCCCGCCCACCACCGGAAGGCCCGTGATGTCGCCTGCGATGGCCGCGTACACGGTGGCCTGCAGCAGTCCGCTGCCGACGAAGGACCCTCGTCCCTTGGCTTCAGAAGACTTGTAGTCGATGACCAAGACGCCCGCCGGTCCTCGTTCGACCCGGTCGATCGCGCCGCGAAATGCCACGCCGGCGAACTCGACGGGCTTGTCGTGACGGCGTCCGAACCTGAGCTCGTGCGCGAAGGGCGCGTAGCCCTCGAGGAAGACGGCGTCATCTTCGACGATCCGACGCGCCCATTCGGTTGCGCGCGCCACCGAGAGCTCCTCGGCGAGCCCGATCGCCGTGACGTGCGCCTCTTGGTGCACGGCTTCAGCGACCTCATCGAGCAGGCGAAGTGCCTCGCCCAGACCCTCCGGCGTCACTCGCGTGTGACCGGCCTCTCTCCAGGCGCCGTAGAACCGCGCCAGTATCTCGTGCGCGCGACTCCCGCGCTCAAGGGCGTCGACCTCACGGTCGAGCGTCTTGGGCCGGACCACGCGCTCAAAGAACCACCGATACGGACACTTCAGGTACGCCTCAAGCTCAGAGACGCTGAACTCGTCACGTTCCGACATGGCCGCCAGCGCAGCCGGATCGTGGAGCTCCCCGCGACCACGCATGCTGACAGAGGCCGACCGGGCGCGTACGCGCTCCTCGACGCGCCCCGGTGTGAAGCTGGGAGCCGTCCGAGCCACGTCGGCGCTGGCCGCGCGATGGATCACCGGCCCCGATGTCTCACCCGACCCGTCGTCCACCCCTTGGAGCAGGTCGAAGACCTCCTCCCAGAACACCGATGGCCGCACGGCGTCGCCGTTCTCCTTTGCGTCTTGCCTCAGCAAGACAAGCTTGCGACGAGCACGGGAGACGACCGTGTAGAAGAGCATGCGCTCGGAGAGACGTTCGTCCGATCCGCTTGGCTGTCCCATCTCGGTGAGCAGGGATGCCGCGAGCGGCTCCCTTCGTTCCGAGGAGAACTCACTGGCGGTCAATCCCCCAACGACGACCATGTCGAATCGGCGCGCACGCAATCTGTGCACCTCGGTCACCGTCACGGCGTCCGGACGCTCAGGACGTGCAAGCGAGACCCTGGCATCTCGCAGCGCAGCGATGACCTCGCTTGCTCCCGGCCGACACCCTTCGGGCAGGTCAGCCAGCTCGCCAATGACCCCGAGAGCGGCTCGATGCGCCGCAGCGTCCAAGTGACCCGCCAACCCACCCAAACCGCGGCGCGCTGACGCCGAAGCCAGCAGCTCACCTAGCAATTCTTTCCATTTCCTGCTGGCGTCCTGCTCAAGCGGGCGGCGCCACAGATCACGGGCACACCCGATCGCGCAGGCCGCGCTCGGCATGGAACGGAGTGCGTCCGAGATCAACTCGGGTCCGCTCATCCGACGGCGTCTCCAGCGCCTATCCGCTTCAGAGGCGTCCTCGGGGCTTACGCCGCTGTAGGGCCCGAGTACGTAGGCGAGCAACTGTTCGCGCGCGAAGGCCGGGTCGCCCCCAACGGCTGACAACAGTGCCAGGAGTGCCGCGCCCAGAGACGTCTGGCCAAGAGTGGTGCTTATGTCCAGCTCAGCCGGCACTCCCCTGCTGGCGAATGCCGTGGAGAGAAGATTGGCCCTTGAAGCCACGTCCCGGAACGTGACAGCGATGTCACCCGGCCGCACGCCCGAAGCGATCGCCTTGGCGACGATCTCAGCTGCGAGCGTCGCCTCGGCCTCCGCGCCTGTCGCCAGCGCAAACTCGAGCGTATCTGCCGGGTCGATCGCGGTCTCGGCACCATACAGCCCGCCGACGATACGATCGAGGGCGGGCGCTGTCCACGATCCTCCCGACACGATCTCAACGCTGCATCCGGGGACGGCGGACAGTCGCTGAACGACCGGCGTCAACGCCTCGGTGGCCGGCAGGCCATCCTCCCAGGTCAGCGCGACGGTGACGTCATGTCGCGATGAAAGCTCGACAAGCAGATCGAGCTGCCATGGGGCAAAGTCGGTGAACCTGTTGACACAGACGGGGCCGATATCGACCGGCAAGATCCCAGACAGTGCCTCACACATCTGGTAGGACTCAATATATCCATTATCTGCCAGTATGTTCAGGTATCTCTGGACGACGCGCCCCAGCGATCGGGCCGTGGCAGTAGATGCATCGACCGGGCGGGGCGTTCGTCGCGCTACATCCGCAACCAAACGAGCGAAGCCCGCAGTCTGACCGCTTGGCCCGAGAGAGTCGGCACCATCACCTCCGATGGCCTCCGAGGCGAATACCAGGCGCTGTGAGGCCGTGACGGGGCGCCTTCCGTCCCCGTAGATGGCCCACACACGCCGGATCCAATCATCGAAGGTCCCGACATACACGCCCAAGACGCCCTTGCCGGCAAACTCCTCCTCGGCACGAGCCACCTCTGGCCTTGCGGGCAACAGAAGAACGGGCCGCCCTGTCCGGGCCGCCCGTTCGAGTTTCCGGTGCAACACGCCGCTCTTTCCGGCGTTCGCACGTCCAACTACCAACGTCAGTGCCATGTGAGCCCTCCCTAGAAGGAGATACTCTCACACGGCTCTGACATCAGGGAGTCTGAGTTTGAGTGTAGCCGTCGAGCCCCTCGCGGATCTCTCGCACCTTGCGCCACGCGACCTCCTCGTCGCGGCCGAGATAGTGCTCGACGCGTCCTCCAAGGGCCTCTGCGGCCCTCTCGGCGCGTTCGGCGATCTCCCGGGCCACCTCTGCCGCCCGGAGCGCCTCGTCGGCCAGCTTCTGGCGGGTACGGCTGCCGCTCGCAGGCGCGAACAGAAGCCCTGCGACGAACCCCAGCAAGCCGCCGAGAATCACGCCAATGGCAAGATATTCCATGTTGCGCTTCATTCAGGATCCTCCTGCACCGGAACGTCCGCTTCGGCGATCATCATGTAGATCCGCTCGAGCTCCTCTTCGGTCCGGAACTCAATCTCAATCTTGTTCTTATCCTTACCCTGCTTCACTCGAACGTTGGTTCCAAAGAGGCGACGCAGCTTCCTGGCAACCGTCTTGAATGACTTCGGGGTGGCGGGACGGGGCTCGCGCTCGGTCTGGCCAGCGGCATAGAGCCGAGCGAGGTTCTCAACCTCGCGAACGGACAATCCCTCGGCGACGATCTTCTCAGCAAGCTTGACGCGCGTCGCCTCGTCCGGAACGGAGAGGACGGCCCGCGCATGTCCAGCGGTCATCTTGCCCTGATAGACAAGATCCTGGACCTCTTCAGGCAGATCGAGCAGACGCAGTGCGTTGGTGATCGCGACGCGGGACTTGGAGACCTTGTCAGCAAGCTCGGCCTGCGTCATCTGATGGTTGTTCAGCAACCTGCGGTATCCGCGTGCGGCTTCGATGGCGTTCAGGTCCTCGCGCTGGAGGTTCTCAATGAGGGCGATCTCAAGAGACTCCGTGTCGTTGATGCTCAGAATGCGTACCGGCACCCGCTCAAGACCGGCCAACCTCGATGCACGCCAGCGCCGCTCACCCGCGATGATCTGATAACCCTCACCATGCGGCCGGACGATGATGGGCTGAAGGAGGCCGACTTTCGAAATCGAGTCGGCGAGCTCGATGATGGCGTCCTCGTCGATATCCGTACGGGGCTGATCCGGGTTGGGAGAAACCAGGTCAACCGCGAGCTCGGTGACCTCCTCGCCCGCGTGGGACTCCTGTGACGCGCTTGGAATGAGAGCCGACAGTCCGCGGCCGAGTCCTCGCTTAGACACGATCCATCACTTCCTTAGCCAGGTTCCGGTAGGCCTCGGCGCCTTTCCCTGAAGTGTCGTACATGGTGACAGGCATTCCGAAGCTGGGCGCCTCGGACAGCCTTACCGTACGGGGGATCAGCGTTTCAAACACCTTGTCGCCAAAGAAGTCTGCGACTTCATCAACTACCTGCTGTGCTAGACGGGTTCGCGAGTCAAACATCGTCATGACGACACCGAAGACCTCAAGAGATGGGTTCAGGTGTGTCTTGACCAGTCGGGTGCTGTCGAGAAGCTTGGACAACCCCTCGAGCGCGTAGTACTCGCACTGAATCGGGATGATCAGGCCCTCGGCAGCGGTAAGTGCATTGATTGTCAGCAGACCGAGCGACGGAGGGCAGTCGATGATGACAAAGTCGAAGTCATCGCGAACCTCGTCCAGCATGCTCTTGAGCCGGTTCTCGCGGCTCATCGCTGAAACAAGCTCGATCTCGGCCCCAGCAAGCTGAATTGTCGCCGGGACGACGAAGACGTTCTCGATCTCGACCGGCTCGATGATCTCCGTGATGTTCGTATCGCCCAGCAGGGCGTTGTAGACACACAGTTCGCGCTGGTTCTTGTTCAGCCCATAGCCCGATGTGGCGTTGCCCTGAGGATCGAGGTCTACGAGCAGGACCTTCTGTCCGGCTTCACCGAGTGCAGCAGAAAGGTTGACCGCGGTCGTACTCTTGCCGACGCCACCCTTCTGGTTGACCACCGCATAGATGTGACCTGGACCTGTACGTGCGCGGCCAGCAGCACTTGCCACTACGCGCCCCCTCTCCAACGTCGACGATACGCGCGAGATTATATCCCACGGCCTAGAGCAGTGATAGTCAGGCCAGCGGCTTCTTCTGTGCGAGGCCTACCCGCCTGGGCAGACCGATCTTTGACCTACCTTCGCGCACGTAAGTGACAATAGTCCTCGCCTCATGACCTTCTGGCAGAACTAGCGACCTGGTCGAAAGACGCCGCATGCCAACAATGCCGCCAACCTTGTCGCCAGAGGTCAGCTCCTGGGTGTCCGGCGTGCCCTTCATGCAGATGAGACGTCCGCCTTCTGAAAGGAACGGCGCGGCGAGCTCCACCAAAGAGGGGAGTGGGGCGAGAGCTCTGGCAGTCACTACCGAGAACTGCGATCGGCGGACTCTACCGAGATCCTCAAGGCGATCGGAAGACACCTCGACTAACGCGCCCCATCCGGAGGATGTAGTGAAGTCGGAGATTGCTTTGACCTTCTTCCCGACCGAATCGACCAGCGTCACGGGCCTGCCCGTAACGATCATTGCCGGGATTCCAGGGAAGCCTGCACCCGTACCCATATCCAACAGAGGACCATCCGGTGAATCGGCAAGCTCCGGCAGTATGGTCAGGGAGTCGAGCGCGTGCAGCCGCACAGCCTCGGCCGGATCCTTGATGGCAGTCAGATTCAGTGTCTTGTTCTGCTCGAGCACCCAGTCGACGTGCAGGAGTACACGCTCCCGTGCGTCGTCTTCGACCTGAAGGTTCAGCTCTTCGGCCCACTGAGTCAGATCTGCCCGGTTCTTGTCGTCTAGATGTTTCACGTGAAACCTCCTCGGCGTCAGCATACATGAGGTTTGATGTTTCACGTGAAACATGTGAGCTGCGTCTCCTGTGGGACGCTCGGAGCCCTGAGCCACGATGTGGTCCACGAGGGAGACGATGAGCCGACGCCGAGAGTTCGCTCACAATCCGAGAGAATGACTCGACGTGGACACAGGTTTGCCGACATGGCGGCAGCACATCTCCATGGCTCGAGCCGATTGCCAATAGTTTGCGGCTCAGAAAGTCTTGTCACGAGCGCCGCGGAAATGATCGACGCGGGCCGCGTCCGTTGAACTTCATCGCTCAGCGATCGCATATCGTCGCCAAACCTGCCCCCGATCAAATGCTTCGTTGGCTCTTGATGCTCGGGTCCTGCGATGGTGCTCAACGACTTCGTGTGCCGCTAGCTCCGCGTGTCGCCGGCGAAGTCTCACGCGCGCTTCAGGAGGCATTAGACCAGAGAGGGGCCGTGGCGCGTCCGACCTCGTCTGGAGCATCCTGCTTGAGAGCCGCTGCCCTGTGGGCGTCACTCAGTGATCGAACTCTTCCACGAACGCGGTCGATGCCGTCCGCTGCACCCCACGACCGGCAACGCGATCGGGAGCGAAGCTCCGTCGTCGACCTCTGGGACAGAAGGCACGAGAGGCGCCCGCGGGCGCCTCTCGAATCAACTCATCGTCACACAGCGCCTACTTGGGGCTGATGACCACCTGGCGGTAGGGTTCTGCGCCCTCACTGCCCGTTACGATGCGCTTGTCGCCACGCAGGGCCACATGGACGACGCGACGCTCATACGCCGTCATCGGACGGAGGCGTACCGGGATGTGCTGACGAACCGCGCGGTCCGCGGCTCGGCGAGCCATGTCCTCGATCTTCTGCCGGCGGCGGTGCCTGTAACCCTCTACGTCCACGACGACGGGGTAGCGGAACCCAAGCTGGCGGGTGGTCACTGCGCCGACGGCTGCCTGCAGAGCGTCCAGGGTCCGCCCGTGACGCCCGATGAGCAGACCGAGGTCGCCCCCCATCACGTCTAGGATGATCTCACCCTCGTCGCCCTCATACTCCTCGACAACCGGCTCGGTCACGCCGAAGTGAGTCAGGATCTGCTTGAGCGCCTCAACTGCGGTGTCAGCGACCTTGTCGAGCTCTTCATCGGTGAGCTCGGGCTCCTCATCGTCGGCGACCACTGCGGCTGGTAGCTCCTCGATGTCGTCCTCGGGTGCCTCCTCGACCAGATAGTCCGGCTTGACCCACACGCGGACTTTCGCATCACGCGCACCCATACCGAACATGCCTTTGCCCGGCTCCTCCAACACCTCGTACTCGACACCGTCTTGCTGGACCCCGAGCTGCTCAAGGGCGGCGTCAACGGCTTCCTCGACCGACGGGGCCTGGGTCACACACTCGCGATTCATTCTGTACGCTTCCTTTCGGATGCGGGGACTGACGTGGTCTCTTGGCTACTTCGTGGACTTCTTCGACTTGCCCGACTTCTTGGTCTCGACCTCTTGAACGATCTCGTCCTCGTGGCCGCGCTTCAGCGATGCCATCATCAACTGCTGCTGCGCGACACCCCAAACGCTGGAGATGTCCCAGTACAACAGTACGCCGGCGGGAGCGCTCCACCCGAAGAACAACATCACTACCGCCATGTAGGCACCGATCATCTTCTGCTGCTTGTCTCCAGGCATGAGCGCCTGGGGAAGCCACACGCTCAGGCCGAACAAAGCGACCAGGAAGACGTAGGGGAGTGCAGCGGCCAGGCCGCTCGCAGCGAACACCTGTGAAGGAGTCTTGGCAATATTTGGAATGAGGAAGAGGAACTTGCCGATCTCCCCGGTATCGAGGAAGTGCTGCAACATTATTCCAGGCTTCTTTGCGGTGCCACCAAGGACCTGATAGAGCGCAATCAGCAGCGGCATCTGCAGGAACATGGGCAGACAGCCGCCAAAGGGGTTCACCTTGTGATCGTTGTAGAGCTTGAGCGTCTCTTCTTGCAGCTTCTCTTTGTCATCCTTGTACTTGGCCTGGATCTCCTTGATCTTGGGCTGGATCCTCTGCATCTCGTACATGGATTTGGTCTGCTTGATGGTGAGCGGCATCAGCGCCAGGCGCACCAAGATCGTCAAGACGATGATCGCTAGTCCCCAGTCGCCCACCACGGACTCGATCTGCACCAGAAAGCTGAAGATCAGCTGCTTGAACGACATCCAGATATTGATGTCCACGTGTTCTCCTTGAAATGGCGCCGGCTAGGGCACAGGGTCGTGACCGCCGGGACTCCACGGGTGACAGCGTCCGATGCGCTTGAGGGCCATCCAGCCACCCTTTATGAGTCCATAGCGTTCGATTGATGTTAGCGCATACGACGAGCAAGTCGGCGTATAGCGGCATGACGGGGGAGTAAGCGGTGATATGAACAGCTGGTAACCCCGAATGAGCAGTCTGGCGAACACGGACGGGATCCGCACAACAAAAGAGAGCAGCCTCCTCATCGGAGACTGCCCCTCTTGATGAACCTTTGGAACGCGGCGTCCAGTTGCTCGGGACGCGCGGACTGGGCGTCGCGGCCGGCGATCAGTGCGACGTCATAACCCGGCCACGGGCCGCCGTTGCGCCGAAGCGCTTCTCTCAAGACCCTCTTCGACCGATTGCGCACCACAGCGCCGCCGATTCGTTTCCCAGCAATAAACGCGACGCGGCCGTCACGGCCGCGTCCTTCAGGAGTGTGCGCGATCAGCGCTATGACCAGCGGGTGAGGCACCCGCATCGAGTCGCGAAAGATCGAATCGATCTCGCGCGAGGACTTGATCGTGCTCACGCAGCACGCTCCTCGCTACCCACACCAGCGGGCGCTAGGCGCAGATGACCTTGCGGCCCTTGCGACGGCGAGCGGCAAGCACAGCACGTCCGCCACGGGTGGCCATACGGGCACGGAAGCCATGCGTCTTCGCACGCTTCCGGGTGTTAGGCTGGTACGTCCTCTTCATTGTTCCTCCTTAGCTGCCCCACGATTCAGGGCAAAGCCCGACGATTATATGCGCCTCGTGGAGGCATCGTCAACGCTTCTTTGCGGTTTTCACACACAAGGAGTCCGGATCACCACCCATCGAGGCGATCAGGAATCCACCCACAACACGCGAGCCCCGTGAATACTGAAACGCGATCGCGACGAACGCAACCGTTCCGGACCAAAACACGGGTCAATCTGTGGACACTGTGGAAAACGCAGGACTGGTGCGTGTGGAAGCTGTGGACAACTCACTCTGGCTCGTTGTGGACAGATAGTCGTCCTGCTAGCATCTGGCGAGTTCAAGGAGCCGTCGTCGCTGCTTGAGTCACCTTGAAACAGACCTTTGGTCCATCAATATCGACCGTTCGTCCTTTGCACGAGCACTCTCCCGCGCAGCGTCCCTCAGCAACCTGTGGATATCAAAGCGGCTCGCACACTGCATGCCGCCGGCTTTCCACAGATCGGTCCGTCTCCCGCGCCTCTTTCCACAGTTCTCAGGAAAGCGACCGGTGGACACGCCGAGCGTGAGCAGGGGATTCCCGCCTCGGGGAAGGCGGAGTGGCATCCGCATCTTTCCACAGTGTGGAAAGGTCTGTGGATGAATTAGAAAAGTGCTTGTCGGTGGGGGCGAACCACCGTTCGATTGATGGAAAACTGCAGGTCAAAGCCCTGCAACACTGTCTACATGGGGCACCATTACGGTGCGTCTCTCTGTGGACAACGGTGTGGATTGATTTCGGATTGTGGAAAGCCGGGGGGAAGATGAAGTCGTTCTACGTGCAAACCCCACAGACGCTCACGGCGTCTCAAACGGTCGTCGTCGATGACCCTCATATAACTACTCGCGCGCGCATAGCCATCTATGACGGACCGGCCTCCGCCCCACGGGTCGAGGAGATTGGTCCTTGCTCGGTGGATCTCTATATAGAGTCTCTTTCGGCGAAGGTGTACGAGCTGGCTCGCGCCCAGGGGGGTTCCATTCCCTATACGGTGGTACGCGAGGTGGTAGAGAACTTCATCCACGCCGAGTTCGCAGAACCGGTCGTCTCCATTCTCGACGACGGCAAGACTCTGCGTTTCGCCGATCAGGGCCCCGGTATCAGCGACAAGGAGCGCGCGGTCATGCCCGGCTTCACCACCGCTTCGAACGAGATGAAGAACTTCATCCGCGGTGTGGGATCCGGACTTCCCATCGTCTCAGACTATCTCGCGGTATCCGGTGGCAGTCTGGATATACAGGACAATCTTGGCCGCGGGTCGGTGGTGACCATCTCTTGTGTTCCTCGGGAGGAGAAGGTCACCGAACCCACCCCATCTTTAAGAACCACGCCTTTCACTGCTTATCGGCCGACGCCCTCACCGCGAACACTGTCCCAGGAGTCCCCGTCGACTCTTAGTTTCGACACACCTGTCTCCGAGAGTCCTGTCGCCCAACCAAGGCTGTCCACACGGCAGAAGCAGGTGTTGGCCCTCGTGATGGAGACAGGAACCGCGGGACCCAGTCTCGTCTCCAGAGAGCTGGGGGTTGGCGTGTCCACCGCCTACCGTGATCTCGCTTCTCTCGAGGAGCTTGGTCTTATCTCGGCTGTCGATGGAGGCAAGCGCCATCTGACCGAGAAGGGCATCTCCTTCCTCGACGAACTCATGACCGGAGCGTAAACCCGCCCTCTTTCGGAGCTGACTCATGCCTTTCGCCACCACTGACATCTCTCATATCTGGGACGACGTTCTCGATATCGTCCGAGGAGAACTGAACACCCCGAGCTTCAAGACATGGTTCGAACACACCTCACCGATCGAGCTCACCGAAGAGGGTGTGTTCGTCGTCGGCGTACAGAACGAGTTCGCTCGCGGATGGCTTGAGGAGCGCTACGCTCAGCGCCTCAATGCCGCACTCAAGCAAGTGGTTGGCGCCGACCTGACCGTGCGAATCGTCGTCGACCCCTCGGTCACCGCGTCTTCCTCGTCCGAGCCGGCCGTTTCAGAAGAACCCTCACCCAGTACTTCTTCTTTGAATGAGGCCCCCGTCGAACCCGTTGCCAAGAGCGAGTTCGACCCCAAGTACACATTCGACTCGTTTGTCGTAGGCGATTCAAACGCGTTTGCTCGCAACGCCGCACTGGCAGTGGCTGAGCAGCCGGGTTTGAAGTACAACCCTTTGTTCTTGTGGGGCGGACCGGGTCTGGGTAAGACCCACCTTCTTCAAGCAATCGGCAACTATGTAAGTCAGAACTACCCTCACAAGAAGGTCGTATATGTGACCTCTGAGCAGTTCACCAATGACTTCGTCGAGTCGATCAACGCAAAGACTCAGAACAGCTTCCGGCAGAAGTACCGCACTGTTGATGTCCTTTTGATCGACGACATCCAGTTCCTTGAGAACAAGCAGGGTACGCAAGACCAGTTCTTCCACACGTTCAATGAGCTTCGCCAGCGCGGTAAGGCCATCGTCCTGGCCTCTGACCGGCCCCCTCGCGACATCGACATGGAAGAGCGCTACCAGAGCCGTTTCGCTTCAGGTCTCCAGGCAGACATCCAGCCGCCCAACTATGAGACTCGCCTGGCTATCCTCAGGCAGTTCGTTGACACCCAAAGGATCCCTTTCAACGACGATGCCTTGTCCTTTGTGGCCGAGCGGTCGACTCCCAACATCCGAGAGATGGAGGGAGCGATCATTAGAATCATCGCGTACCGAGAGCTGTCCAAGAAGGATGTTGTTGACCTCACGATGGCCGAGCAGGTCACCCGGGATCTCTTTCCGGATCAGTCACACCGGCCTATCCCTGTAACCACCATTCAGAGGGAAGTCTGTCGCTACTACACGATCAGCCACGCCGACCTCATCGGTAGCAAGCGCTCACAGGCAATCGTATATCCGAGACAGATCGCCATGTATCTGTCTCGAGAGCTCACCGACCTCTCGTTGCCCAAGATCGGTGACGAGTTTGGTGGCCGTGACCACACGACCGTCATGCACGCACAGGCGAAGATTCAGAAGCTCATGAGTGAGCAAAGAGACGTGTACAACCAGATCCAACAGCTCACAAACTCGATCCGACAGAAGACATAGTCTTCTATGCTGCTGTGAACAACCGTGTGGAAAGACGGTTGATGGGGTGGGGATGAGAGACCCTGCCTGTGGACGGATTCAAGACCCTGTTGATGATGTTGACAACGGTGACAGACAATCCACAGGGCAAAAAGAACCGATACACCGGGAACGACCTGCAGAAACAAAGGCTGTCCACATACCCACAGGCCTTATTACTATTACGATTACTTGAGTAAAGAAGAAAGGATAACAATGAAGGTCAGCATCGCCCGAAGCGAACTGCTCGACGCTCTGAACGTTGTCTCCAAAGGCATGTCCGCCAGGTCGACCCTTCCTATCCTTTCAGGAATCCTCTTCACCACGGCTGATGGTCTGATCACTGTTCAGTCCACGGATCTCGAAGTGTCGGTACGACACACGGTTCCTGCGCTCATCGAAGCCGAAGGACAGACCGTCATTCCCGGCAAACTCCTCAGCGACATCGTGAGGACCTTGCCTGAGGCAGCAGTCACCCTCGAGACAGATGGTGAAGTCATCATCGTTAGGTGTCAGCACTCCTCATTCACAGTGAAGACTCTCAAGCCCGCCGACTTTCCCAAGTTCCCTGAGGTTGCAGTCGACAAGCAGGTGAAGTTGCCGGCAGCCCTTCTGGGGACCATGGTGAAGAAGGTCTCCAAGGCGGTAAGCCGAGATGAGACCAGGGCGATACTCACAGGTGTTCTCGTGGTCATCGAAGGACCGTCTCTCCGAATGGTTGCCACGGACAGCTACCGACTCGCCGTGAGTGAAGTGGTTCTTGAAGAGTCTCCTGCTGAAGATCTTGAAGTGGTTGTTCCCGGCAAGGCCCTTGAAGAAGTGACCCGTATCGCCGCCTCTTCTGACGGTGTCACTATCGGAACTTCGGAAAATCAGATCGTCTTCGAATTTGGTGAGACGACGTTTGTCACCCGGAGAATCGAAGGAACTTTCCCCAACTACAAGCAGCTGATCCCCAAGGAATCGGAGACCGTGGCCACGGTATCGACCGAGGAGTTCGCCGCTGCCGTGAAGAGAGTCTCTTTGATGGCTCTCCACAACACGCCGTTGAAGCTCTCTGTGTCGATCGAGGACCAGACGCTGTCTTTGTCTGCGACGACTCAGGATGTTGGAGATGCTTCTGAGGATCTGATGGTCAAAGGCGAAGGAAAGGACGTAGAGATCGCCTTCAACCATGCATTCCTCAGCGATGGACTGGCCTCCACAACAAGTGATGTCCTCGACCTTCAGGTTCAGAGCTCGTTGAAGCCGGGACTTCTCAGGTCGAAAGGTGACGACGACTTCTTGTATCTGCTGATGCCGGTACGTCTCGGTTAGGTCGGTGTCTCTGGCTATCACAACTGTCGAAGTCAAGGATTTTCGAAGCTACGACAGTTTCGTGCTTGAGTTGGACGAGAGAATCACTCTGCTCGTAGGGCCCAATGCAGCCGGGAAGACCAACCTCGTTGAAGCGATCGAGTTGCTGACAGAGGCGGAGTCTTTTCGTCGGCCGGCGTGGGCCGACACCGTGAGGATTGGTGCCGAAGAAGCTAGGTTGAATCTGCATGCTCAAGGCGACGGGCGGGTTGTAGATGTCGTTTTGAGTATCTCGTCCCAGGGGCGTAGGAAGTATCAGGTCAACGGCAAGAACAGGCGCTCGGTAGGTTCCGCTGCAGGAATGATTCCGTGCGTGGTGTTCACTCCGGATGACTTGCGTTTGGTGAAGGACTCTGCCGAGAAGAGGCGGGCGGAGATTGATTCGGTAGGATCCCAGTTGTCGCCCACGTACGCGCGGCTGAAGTCCGAGTACGACAGAATCGTGAGACAACGCAACTCGTTGTTGAGAGAGGAATCTCAGCAAGCGGGTGTTCTCGGTTCGCTGACTGAACAACTGGTAGCGGTCGGTTCTTCGCTCTTTGATCACCGGGTACGGCTGTTCACTCGAATCCAAGAAGCGATGAAAGACATCTACGCAGAGATAGCTGAGGACGGACCTCTTCTCGCTCACTACGTTCCGTCGTGGGAACGAGACGGTCTCTTGTCGGATGAGCCTCTTACCACCGCCGAGATGATGCATCTGCATCTACAGTCGAAGAGCGCGGTCGAGACAGCGAGGCGCACGACAATAAGCGGACCTCATCGAGATGAGATCACGTTCTCGATCAGGGGGAGGGACGCGCGTACCTTCGCCTCACAGGGCCAGCAAAGGACCATCGCGCTGGCGTGGAAGTTGGCGGAGGTCGCTGTCATCACCGAGATAGCGTGTCAGAAGCCCGTGCTACTTCTTGATGACGTCATGTCTGAGTTGGATGAGAAGAGAAGGCGTGCCTTGGCTGCGTTCGTGGGCGAAGTAGCCCAAACAGTCGTGACCACAACCAACCTCGGCTACTTCGATGATGAGTTGCTCGGTAAAGCAAAGGTGGTGATGTTGGGATGAAGAGGAAAGGCAGGCAGGTCGACCTGGGTTCAGGTCTAGGAAACCTGGTGTCTCGGCTCGACCGGAAGAGTGGGGGAGCTTACATCCAGTCCCAAGTGGCTACCTTGTGGACCGAGATCGCGGGACCGGCCGTAGCTTCACATACCGCAAAAGCGTTCTTGAGCGATGGTGAGCTCAGGGTGTTGGTCGACTCACCCGTATGGGCGACGGAACTCTCGGCCCTTGCTGAGCAGTACCGCGTGCGCATGAATGAAGGTCTTGGTAGGGAAGCGGTAACGTCCGTGCGGTTCAGTGTGTCCCGTGAAGTGGTGAAAGAACGACGGTTTGAACAGGTCGAGCGAGAAGTCGCCCGCTACATCGATGAAGACAAGGTCGACTCGATCCCCCTCACAGCCGAAGAGATGGCTCGAGTGGAGGATTCCGTGAAGGCGATCGAAGACAATGGTCTCCGCGAAGCCGCTCTAAGGGCCACCATCGCCGATCTGGAGTGGAAAAAGGGTCTCTCGGCCCGTAAAACGCGCTAGACGGCGTTACAGAGCCTTCTGGGGCTATATCCGCAGTTTCAACCCTACCCGTTGTGGTAGGATGAGCGGGGTCACCACAAGATGTCGTGGCTCACTGTGGGGCGCCTCTGGCCCCCGATATCCGCGTCTCACGAGAAGGAGCGAGCGTGTCTGCTCAGACAAACTCGTATTCCGGCAAGGACATCCAGGTACTCGAAGGGCTCGAAGCGGTCCGCAAGCGTCCTGGTATGTACATCGGGTCGACCGGGCCCAAGGGTCTGCACCATCTCGTCTACGAGATCGTCGACAACTCGGTAGACGAAGCGCTGGCGGGATACTGCACGCAGGTCGACGTGGTCATCCACGCCGACAACGCGATCAGCGTCACCGACAACGGCCGAGGAATCCCGGTCGACAAGCACCCCAAACTCAAGAAGCCGACCGTCGAGGTCGTTCTGACCGTGCTCCACGCGGGCGGTAAGTTCGGTGGCGAAGGCTACAAGGTCTCCGGTGGTCTTCACGGTGTAGGCTCATCGGTCGTGAACGCGCTTTCCACGCGTCTTGATGTCGAGGTCAAGCGTGACGGAGCGATCTGGACTCAGACCTACAACCACGGCAAGCCGGCGGCTCCGCTGGTCAACGCCGGAAAGTCGAAGGCGACAGGCACGAAGATCACGTTCTGGGCGGACCCGGACATCTTCGAGACCATCTCGTACGACTATGACACCCTCGCCACGCGCTTCCGCGAGACGGCGTTTCTCAACAAGAACCTGCGCATCGTGCTCACCGACGAGCGGGAGCTCGAGCCGCGTCGCGAGGAGTTCCGTTACGCGGGCGGCATCGTCGACTTCGTGAAGTATCTGAACGAGAACAAAGAGACCATCCACAACAAGCCCATCTACTTCGAGGCCGAGGGCCCCGAAGGAGCGGTCGAGGTCGCCCTGCAGTGGAACACGAGCTACTCGGATTCAGTGCTCGCGTTTGCGAACAACATCAACACCCACGAGGGCGGCACGCATCTTGAGGGATTCAAGAACGCCCTCACCAGAACCATCAATGACTACGCGCGTCGGCAAAACATCCTGAAAGAGAAGGATGACAACCTGACCGGCGAAGACATCCGCGAGGGTCTGGCCGCGATCATCTCGGTCAAGCTGCACGACCCGCAGTTCGAAGGGCAGACCAAGACCAAGCTCGGCAACACCGAGATGCGAGGTCTGGTACAGCAGGTCGTCACGCAGGGACTCTCCGAGTACCTCGAGGAGCACCCCAAGCCTGCGCGCTCCATCGTCACCAAGTCGGCGCAGGCCGCCAAGGCACGAGCCGCGGCGCGCAAGGCCCGCGAGCTCACCCGTCGCAAGGGACTCTTGGAGTCGAGCACGCTGCCGGGCAAGCTGGCGGACTGCTCCATCAAGGACGCCGCGTTCGCCGAGATCTACATGGTCGAGGGTGACTCGGCCGGCGGCTCCGCCAAGCAGGCGCGCGACCGCTCGTTCCAGGCGATCCTGCCGCTGCGAGGCAAGATCCTCAACGTCGAGCGCGCCGGCCTGAACAAGGCGCTCTCCTCTGAAGAGATCCAGGCGATGATCACCGCCATGGGCACCAACATCGGTGAGGAGTTCGACATCACCGCGGCGCGCTATCACAAGGCGATCATCATGACCGACGCCGACGTCGACGGTGCACATATCCGTTGCCTGATCCTCACGTTCTTCTACCGGTTCATGCCGGAGATGATCGAGAACGGCTACATCTACATCGCGCAGCCGCCGCTCTACAAAGTGAGCTGGGGCAAGAAGCACGAGTACGCCTACAGCGACAAGCAGATGCAGCAGGTGCTCGCCCGGCTCCCCGAGGGAACCAAGTTCAACATCCAGCGCTACAAGGGTCTGGGTGAGATGAACCCCGAGCAGTTGTGGGAGACCACGATGGATCCCGCAAGGCGCACGTTGCTCCAGGTCACCATCGACGACGCACTTGCCGCCGAGAAGGCGTTCACCGAACTGATGGGCGACCAGGTCGAGCCTCGCAAAGAGTTCATCCAGAGGCACGCAAAAGACGTCAGGTTCCTCGACATCTAGGAACGGGAGAGCGGACGGCGACCGTGGGCGACGACGGATTCGACTTCCACAGGCCGCAGCGCAGAGAGTCGAAGCGCTTCGAACCTCCCCCCTGGGAGCAGGAAGCCTTCGAGGAGCTGCAGAAGAAGCGCGCGGACGACTCTGCGGAGCCAAGCGTGGAACAACCGGCGCCCGCACCTGAGCCGGTTGAGGTGGTACAGCGGGAAGAGGTGGTGGCGCCGGTCGCGGCGCAGCCCCCGGTGGAGAAGAAGGCGCAGGAGACCGCACCCGCAAAGGTGGTCCCCGATGCCAAGGTCCTCGAGATGCTCGCCCTGCTCGCCGAGGAGGAGCCGAGAGAGACCGGAACGTTGTGGAAGGTGGCGATCGCCGCAGCCTTGATGCTGTTCTGTCTGGGCGTGGTGATGGTGATCTGGGGGATGGCCGCGATAGTGGGCTCGAAATCCTCGGGAGCCACCGGTGTGACTGGTGGATCGATACTACTGATGTTCGGCGCAGGGTTCATCGGCGCCGCAGCCTGGTTGGTTGTGCGGACATTGCGACAGCGAGGAGTGCTCTAAGTGACAGACGACAACGGCGTGATCGATACCAGCGGAACGACGCTGCTGCCGATCGAGATCCAGTCGGAGCTCAGGAGCTCGTTCCTCGAGTACTCGATGAGCGTCATCGTGTCTCGAGCGCTCCCGGATGTGCGCGACGGCTTGAAGCCGGTTCACCGACGCATCCTCTACGCCATGAACGAGTCGGGCCTCACGCCCACGCGCGCCTACAAGAAGTCGGCATGGACCGTCGGTGAAGTCATCGGTAAGTACCACCCGCACGGCGACTCCGCGGTCTACGACACGATGGTGCGTATGGCCCAGCCGTTCGCGATGCGCGTGCCGCTCGTCGACGGTCACGGAAACTTCGGCTCGGTCGACGGCGACTCCGCAGCCGCCATGCGATACACCGAAGCCCGTCTGCACAAGATGGCGATGGAGCTCCTGCGCGATCTCGACAAGGAGACTGTCGACTTCGGCCCCAACTACGACGAGTCGCTGCAGGAGCCCAAGGTCCTGCCGGCTCGATTCCCCAACCTTCTCGTGAACGGCTCGGCGGGTATCGCCGTGGGTATGGCCACCAACATCCCGCCGCACAACCTGGGCGAGATCATCAACGGCACGATCATGCTGATCGACAACCCCGAGGTGACCACCGAGGAGCTCATGGAGGTGATCCCCGGTCCTGACTTCCCGACCGGCGGCATCATCATGGGACGCGACGGCATCCGCTCGGCCTACGAGACCGGTCGCGGATCGCTCACGGTGCGTGGTAAGGCCCACATCGAGCAGACGTCCACCGGCCGCACGCGGATCATCATCACCGAGATCCCGTACCAGGTGAACAAGTCCAAGCTCGTCACCAAGATCGCTGACCTCGTACGCGAGAAGAAGCTCACCGAGATCAGCGACCTGCGCGATGAGTCGGACCGCAAGGGTATGCGCGTCGTCATCGAGCTCAAGAACAACTGCATCCCGCAGGTCGTGTTGAACAAGCTGTTCAAGCACACCAACCTACAGACCGGATTCGGCGTGATCATGCTGTCGCTCGTCGACGGCGTCCCGCGCACGCTGGGTCTCAAGGAGATGCTCTACTACTACGTGGAGCACCAGAAGGACGTCATCATCCGCCGCACCAAGTACGAGCTGCGCAAGGCGGAGGAGCGCGCACACATCCTCGAGGGCTACGTCATCGCCCTCGACAACATCGACGAAGTCATCAAGATCATCCGCGGTTCGCAGACCGACCAGGAGGCCAAGACCAAGCTCATCGAGCGCTTCGGCCTCTCGGAGATCCAGACCGACGCGATCCTCGAGATGCGCCTGCGCCGACTCGTCGGCCTCGAGCGCGCCAAGATCATGGAGGAGCTCGAGGAGCTTCGTAAGCGGATCGCCTGGTACAAGCAGGTTCTCGCCGATGTGAACCTCGTCCTCGGCATCATCAAAGACGAGCTGATCGAGCTGCGCGACAAGTTCTCCAACAAGCGCCGCACGGAGATCAGCAACGCGGCCAAGGACCTCGACGTCGAGGACCTCATCGCCGAAGAGGACATGGTCGTCACCATCACCAAGGCCGGCTACGTGAAGCGCCTGCCGGTGGCCACCTATCGTCAGCAGAAGCGCGGCGGCAAGGGTGTCGCCGGCGTGAACCTGCGCGACAACGACTTCGTCGAGCACCTGTTCATCGCCAGCACGCACGACTACGTGCTCGTCTTCTCGACCAAGGGCAAGGTCTACCGCATCAAGGTCCACGAGCTGCCGGTGGGTTCGCGCCACGCTCGCGGTACCGCGGTGGTCAACCTGCTGCCGTTCGAGCAGACCGAGAAGATCGCGGCTGTCATCAACACGAAGACGTTCAGCCCGGACGAGTTCCTGATGTTCGCGACCAAGACCGGCATGGTGAAGAAGACCGCCATCCAGGCGTACGACCGCTCGCGCCGTGACGGCATCATCGCCATCAACCTGCGCGACGGCGATGAGCTCATCAGCGTGCGCCGCGTGCTCGAGGGCCAGAAGGTCATGATGGTCTCGACGGCCGGCAAGGCGATCAAGTGGGATGAGTCCGAGGCCCGTCCGATGGGTCGCGACACCATGGGTGTCCGCGGCATGAACATCAAGGACGGCGAGTCGGTCTTGGGCATGGAGATCGCGCCCGACGGCAGCGAGTTGTTCGTGGTCACCGAGCGCGGCTACGGCAAGCGCACCCCGGTCGATGAGTACCCCGAGCATCACCGCGGCGGCCAGGGCGTCAAGACGATCGCCGTCACGCCCAAGAAGGGACTGCTCGCCGGCATGAAGATCGTCGGTGCAGCCCACGAGCTCATGCTCATCTCCGAGGAGGGCGTCGTCATCCGCGTGAAGGCCGACGACATCTCGAAGCTCGGTCGTTCAACACAGGGCGTCAAGGTCATGAACGTGTCCGAGACGGATCGTGTCAGCGCGATCGCCCGGGTGAGCGGCGGCAAGAAGAAGAAGCCGCGCGGCATCGCCGACGGACAGGGTTCGCTGCTCGACGGCGCCATGCCTGAAGAGGCCCCCGAGGATTCGGCGGCAAACGACCTCGAGTCTGAAGCCGAAGCGCTCGTGGCCGAGGAGTTCGAGGACGCTGAAGACGGAGCGATCACCGAGGAATAGAGGGTGCGTGAGCGAGTCCACCGCAGGGGAGAGTCTGGCTTCACGTACTGACGCTATCGAGTGCGTGCTGTTCGATCTGGACGGCACGCTCATCGATACGATCGAGTTGATTCGCGAGTCGATGCGCTACGCAACGGCCACGGTCTTGGGCGAGGCGCTTCCCGACGAGGTGCTCATGCGCAACGTCGGGGTGCCTTTGAGGCGGCAGATGCATGAGTTCGATGCCGAGCGCGCCGATGAGCTGCTGCGCGTCTATCGGGAGCACAACGGGCGCGTTCACGACGCCATGGTCAAGGAGTATCCCGGCGTCGAAGAGGCGCTTGAGAAGATCTCGGCTCGAGGTCTGCGCATGGGAATCGTGACCTCGAAGTCCAGGCCGGTGGCCCTTCGTGGGATCGATCGCTTCAGCCTGGGACGGTTCTTCGAGATCGTCGTGAGCTGCGACGACGTGGCCACCCACAAGCCGGATCCCTTCCCGCTGATGCATGCCGCCCAGGAGCTGGGCGTGGATATTCGGAAGTGCGCGTATGTGGGGGACAGTCCCCACGACATGTCCGCAGCTGTGGGGGCGGGGTGTGTCTCGATCGCGGCCTTGTGGGGGGGATTCACTCGCGAGCGCGTGCTCGAGCCGGGTCCGGACTACGCAGCCGAGTCGATGGCCGATGTGGTCGCGGTCGTCTCGGGCCACGGTGCGGGCTATCTGGTGGAGCGCTAGACCGACAGGTCAGTCACCTGTTGTGGAATGATTCAAGGGATGCACGCCGTGCATGCCGCACGAGGGGCGTTTCTTTTCCGAGGAGGAACGGTGTCGAAGAGGACCAAGATCATTCTCGCCGTGGTCGCACTTGTGGTGGTCGGAGCCGTTGTTGCGGCGATCGCGCTCGGCGGCAAGGGGTCGGGACCCGAGGTGGAGACCGCCAAGGTCACCAAGCAGGAGCTCGCAGTCACCGTGACCGCATCGGGCAAAGTGGAATCCGGCGTCAGCTCAGACATCTTTCCCCCCGCGGCAGGGACGCTCGAGAAGATCTACGTGAGTGACGGCGAGACCGTGACGGCGGGTCAGAAGATCGCCCAGATGGACACGGCGCCGCTCGAGCTCCAGGTCAAGCAGGCCAAGTCGGGTCTTGCCCAGGCGAAGTCGGCGCTCGCGAACCTCGGGGCGCAGACGACGAACTCCGATGACATCGCAGCGGCCACCTCGAACGTGACCGCTTCCAAGCAAGCCGTGTCAGCGGCACAGGCCGCCGAGAAGGCAGCGCTCACCCAGTACAACAACGCGTCGAAGGCGTATGACTCGGCAGCAGCGGTGCTTCCTTCGAACAGCGCGACGCTGAGCGCGCTTGCCGCGGCCGAGCAGCAGGCCTACGCCGGCTACCTCAACGCCAAGTCGGGTACCACCCGGGCGAAGTCCGGTGTGGACGCGGCCGAGAGCGCACTGCGCAAGGCCAAGGCCGTGAACACCTCGTCACAGCGTGCTGCCGCACAGGCGGCCGTCACCCAGGCGAACGCTGCCGTCCAGCTCGCCGAGGACGCGCTCGACAAGGCGACACTCGTCGCCCCGGTCGACGGCACAGTGCTGTTCAACGCCGCGGGTGTCTCGGCGGCGGGGGCAGCCTTTGGTAAGCCGACCGATGGCTCGGCGGTATCACCGCAGGCCGCACCGTTCAGCGTGGTCGACTTGGGCGCCATGAAGTTCTCGGCTGAGGTCGACGAGGCGGACATCGAGCGTGTGCAGGTGGGCATGAAGGTCAAGGTCACGCTCGACTCCTTCCCTGGCGACGAGTTCGAGAGCACCATCACGCGCATCAACCCGGCGGCGCAGCCCACCGCCACCGGCGGTACGGTGTTCGTGGTCGAGATGGCGCTCACCGATACGGGCAAGGACATCTTCATCGGCATGAAGGGCGATGCCGTGATCGAGGTCAGCTCACGCGGCTCGGCGCTCACCATTCCGGTCGAGGCGCTGTTCAGCGAGGGCGGCACCGACTACGTGTACGTGGTGTCGAACGGCACGCTCAAGAAGACGGAGATCACCGTGGGCGCGACGACGGACACGGAGGTCGAGGTCTTGCAGGGCCTCTCCGAAGGCGATGTCGTGGCACTGTCCGGTTCGACCCAATACACGGACGGCATGGCCGTGCGTGTGAAGACCAAGTAGGGATCGACCATCGTGACACCCGAGCATACCGAAGGGCGCCTTACGGGCGCCCTTCGTGTTGAAGGCCCCCAAGACCGCGTCGTGCTCGAAGCGCGCGACGTGACTAAGTCGTACATACTCGATGAGATCGAGGTCAAGGCGTTGTGCGGCGTGAGCCTTCAGGTCTTTGAAGGCGAGATGCTCGCGATCATGGGCCCGTCTGGCTCCGGCAAGTCCACGCTCATGCACATCGTCGGCCTGCTCGATCGGCCGACGACCGGCACGGTCTCTGTCGAGGGCGAAGACGTCTCTCAGATGCAGCCCAACGAGCTCGCCGCGGTTCGAAACAAGCGGATCGGGTTCGTGTTCCAGTCGTTCAATCTGCTCTCGCGCACGACCGCGACGGCGAACGTCGAGCTGCCGCTGATCTATGCGGGCGTGTCTGGAACCGAGAGGATCCGCCGGGCTCGAGAGGCACTCGAGCAGGTGGGACTGGGCGATCGCCTTGGGCACATGCCCAACCAGCTCTCCGGCGGGCAACAGCAGCGGGTGGCCATCGCGCGCGCCCTGGTCACCAAGCCAAGCATCGTGTTGGCCGATGAGCCCACGGGCAACCTCGACTCCAGGAGCGGCATCGAGGTGATGGCGTTCCTGCAGGAGTTGAACAACACGGGAATCACCATCGTGCTCGTCACCCACGACGCGAACGTCGCCCGTCACGCCCAACGCGTCGTCGAGATCAAGGACGGGCGCATCGTGAGCGACCAAAAGGTCCCCGAGCGAATCGACGCCATCGCGGAGTTGGCTGCCCTCGCCACTGCGGCCGAGGGGGGTTCGGAATGAACTTCGCCGAGAGCCTCCGCATCGCGCTTCGGGCGCTCAATGCCAACAAGGTGCGCAGCGCCCTCACGATGCTGGGCGTGATCATCGGCGTGGCTGCGGTGATCCTGCTCGTGGCCATCGGCTCCGGCGTACAGCAGGAGATCACCGGTCAGATCGAGGGGCTGGGTTCGAACCTGCTGTTCGTGTTCCCCGGCAACCTGCAGGGTGGGGGACAGGGTGGCGGGCCAGGCGTGACCATCCGAAAGCAGTTCACGCTCGATGATGCGGAGCTCGTGCAGCGTCGGCTTGGAGCCAACGCGATCGCCGTGCCGGTCATCCAGGGTTCCGCAGTGCTCAAGTCGGGCAACCGCACCATCAGATCCTCGCTTGCCGGGGGCAACCAAGAGGGCAATGCGGTGTTCAACGCGGACTTCTCGCGCGGGCGCTTCTACAACAAGAGCGAGTACGCGACCGCGGCGCGCGTGGTCATCTTGGGCGACACCCCGGCCAGCGAGCTGTTTCCGGGGCAGAACCCGGTGGGCCGCGACGTGTTCGTGAACGGTGAGAGGTTCACGGTCTTGGGCCAGATCGCCCCACGTGGTGGGACGCTGTCCGGTGACCAGGACAACCAGATCTACATGCCCACCACCACGGCTCAGCGGCTGCTGGGTACCCGGGACATCTCCTCGATCATCATCAAGGCGATCGACCCCAATCAGGTCGACGTGATCAAGGCCCGCGTCCAGCAGATGCTCAGGCCCGTGTTTGGCGACGAATTCACCGTGTTCACGCAAGAGCAGACGCTTGGCCTGCTCTCGACACTGCTTGGCACGCTGACGGTCATGCTCGCCGGTATCGCGGGCATCTCGCTGCTGGTGGGCGGCATCGGAATCATGAACATCATGCTGGTGAGCGTCTCCGAGAGGACCCGAGAGATCGGGATCCGCAAAGCGGTGGGCGCGCGCACCTACGACATCATGAGCCAGTTCGTGATCGAGGCGATCGTGCTGTCCGTGGCGGGCGGCATGATAGGCATCGCTCTTGGTTGGCTGGGAGCCCTGGCGCTACAACGATTCGTGCCCACCGAAGTGACATGGTGGGCGGTGGCGCTCGCGTTCTTCTTCAGCGCCGCGGTAGGCATCTTCTTTGGCGTCTACCCGGCGTGGAAAGCGTCGCGGCTCGACCCCATCGAGGCCCTGCGCTACGAGTGACCCTCGGGCGAGCGTTCTGCGCAGCAGGTAGAGACAGCCGACTCGCTACGAGCTGAAGTCAGCCGGGTCCACGTGGTCGAGGAAGTCTCGGAAGGCAGCGAGCTCCTCTTCCTCATCGACCGCCGAGACGCTCTCATCCGGCACCGCCGCCGAGTCGAGAACCTCTTGCGAGACGAAGATGGGCGCGCCCGCCCTGATCGCGAGGGCGATCGAGTCGCTTGGGCGTGCATCGACCAGCCGAACACGCTCTTCGCCGCGCAGGGTGATGGCCGCGTAGAACGTGCCCTCTTCGACGCGCACGATCTCGATCCGCTCGACATAGGCGTCGAGCGATTCGATCACCGAAGCGAGCAGGTCGTGCGTCATGGGCCGAGGCACATCGATGTCTTCAAGGGCGAGAAGGATGGCGGTCGCCTCGGGGTGACCGATCCAGATGGGGAGAAGGTCGCCCTCGCCGGGCTCCTGGTCGATGGGCTTGAGGATGACGACGGGCTGGTTGGTGCGCGAGTCCAGCGCAAGGCTTGCTATTCGAACCTGGACCATCGCAACCACCTCCGTAGGCGCACTCTGAGTTGATACTACCCGCGTCCATTCTACGTGACCGCCCGCGCGCGCAGACGGTTCGCCGGGCGCTGCGAATAGTCAGGGATTCGCCCGGTCCCGTGTGCTTGACCTCGGAAAATCACTGGTATATGCTACGCGGGCGTTTCGCCCTAAAAGGGCCCGTAGCTCAGTTGGTTAGAGCGCACGGCTGATAACCGTGAGGTCGATGGTTCGAATCCATCCGGGCCCACCACACACCGCGAATAGGCGCCCCAGCGAAGCCGAGTTGCCGCTGGGGCGCTTATTGCGTTTCACGGGCGACTTGCGCCCCGACACCTCGAGGGAACCGATACCAGTTCGGCCAGTAGGGTATCCTCAACCCAGTCTGTGCAATGCACATCGGGGTGGAGGGGAGAGCCGAGATGGCTGTCGATCACGACGTTGAGGCCAACGAACTCGAGCGGCTGCGTGCCGAGAACGCCGCACTGAAGCAACAGGTCGCCGTTGCGGAGCGTGTCTCGGCGAGTCGATCCGCAAAGGTGCGCAACGGCTTCGCTGCCGCGATCATGGTGGTCGCGACGTTCGCGCTCGCGCTCGCCATCCCGGCGGTGTGGGTCAACCGGATGGTCACCAGCACAGACTACTATGTGCAGACGGTCTCTCCGCTCGCCCAAGACCCGGCGATCCAGGATGTCGTGGCGACGGCCGCCTCTGATGCGGCGATCAAACAGCTCGACCTGAAGACGCGCTTGGAGTCGCAGCTCCCCACCAATCTGGCGTTCCTCGCCGCGCCCATCAACTCTGCGGCCGAAGGGTTCATCCGCAAGCAGGCGACAACCTTCGTGCGCTCGGATGCGTTCCCGCAGATATGGGACAAGATCAACACCGTGGGCCATAAGGCCTTCGTCACCGCGGTCACGGGCAAGCAGACCGGTGCCGTGCAGATCGACGCCGGTACGGTCACGCTCGACGTTGGCGCGCTCACCGATCAGATCGTGGCGAAGCTCGACGGTGCCGGCTTCGGCCTCATCAACAAGCTGCCCTCCAGTGCCACTGATCGCACGATCACCCTGTATCAGTCGGACACGCTGGCCCAGGCGAGTGTCGCTGTCGACCAGGTCCAGAACATCGCGCTCGTCCTCCCGCTCCTGGGCATTGCGCTGTGTGCCGGTGCGGTAGGCCTGGCCGCCAACCGCAGGCGAGCGCTTCTGTGGCTGGGTTGGAGCATGCTCGTGTGGACGCTCGTTCCCCTGCAGATGATCTACATCGGTCAGAGCTACGTGGGCCAGCAGCTCCAGTCGCTCGCAAGCATCCCGTCGGAAGCCGCCCAGAACGCCTACGGCATCATCTTCTCGGCGCTCATCAACATGGAGCAGCTCTTCGTGGTCATGTCGCTTCTCGTCATCCTCGCGGCCTTGCTCGCGGGGCCGTCGAAGTGGGCGGTCGCGCTTCGCCGCGGTCTGTCGACCGGGATCTCAGGCGTGTCGTCCCATCTCGACCTGGGCGTCTTTGGTGTGTGGGTCGCCGCCCGGATGGCGGCGCTGCGAGTGACCGGCTATCTGATCGCTGCCGGGCTGCTGCTCGTGCTGCCACGACCCCGCACGATGACGCAGGTGTGGTGGATCGCAGCGTTTGTGGTCCTGTGGGTGTTCGCGGTCCAGCTCGCCGGCTCGGGAGCGGCCGCCAGTGCCGAGGGGTCTGAGGTATCGGCCGTGCCGCCCGTCGAGGAGGCCGCTGCGCCCGGGGCCGATGACGGCGAGGACGGTCCTTCCGATGACGCTGAGCCTGCCGAAGCGGTCGCGAGCGACAGCGACACCTCGGCCAACGGTTCCTGAGCGTGACGCGACTCGAGGACCTGCGCCTTCACGCGCACTATGACGAGGGCACGGGCCCCGTCATCGTGATGCTGCACGGGATCAACTCCGACGGGGGCGACTGGCGTGTGGTCATGGACACGATCGGCCCGGGATACCGGTTCGTCGCGTTCGACCTGCTCGGCTTTGGCAGCAGTCCCAAGCCGCTTGATATCGACTATACGGCCGATGAGCACGCGCTCGTCATCGAGAACACGCTCATCGACCTAGGGGTCGACGACCCCTTCTTGCTTGCGGGCTACTCGCTGGGTGGCGATATCGCTCTGAGGTACGCCTCGACCTACCCGCACCGGTTGCGCCGACTCTTCCTGCTGGATGCGCCGTTCTACCTGCCCGCTTCGGAGCTGAAGCTGAGCGGCTCGGGACTGGCGTATCTGTATGAGAACGTCTCCCGGCGCCTGTGGAACATGCTCGCGACGTCCAAGCAAAAGGACAGCTTCCTGTACTCGCTCGCGACCGGCGCGATCGAGAAGCCGCTTGAGGACGCGTTCCACTCCGACGACATTCCCACGCACTGGGAGATCATGAGCAAGAACCTCGAGAACACGGTGAACGCCGCCACGTGGGTCGATGATCTGCCCAAGCTCAGCATGCCGGTCGTTCACGCGATAGGCGTGCGCGACGCGATCGTGAAGGTGAGCCAGGCCCCGGCCCTCAAGCGCCTCAAGCCCGACATGGAGATCCGCAAGATCGGCGGGCTCGCTGCCGACCACATGGTCCTGTGGAACATGCCCGAGCGCGTGGCCGAGGAGATCATGCGCGACGAGGTGCGTGAGCTCAATGTGGTGTGGCGCGGCGGCACGGGCGAGCCCATGGTGCTGCTTCACGGGCTGAGGAACCCGGCATCAGCGTGGATCCCGGCCGCAGAGGTGCTGGCTGCGTCGCACGACGTTGCCGTTATCGACCTGCTGGGATTCGGGGGATCACCCGCGCCCCTGAGCCTGCACTACACCTTGGCCGATCACGTCGCGGCGGTCCTTGGAACGGTGACGGCGCTGTGGGGTTCGCAACGGCCCGTGACGTTCGTGGGCGAGGGGCTGGG
Source organism: uncultured Eubacteriales bacterium (assembly GCA_964403885.1). GTDB lineage: Bacteria > Actinomycetota > Coriobacteriia > Anaerosomatales > PHET01 > CAYOHY01. The sequence continues at coordinate 1,007 of CAYOHY010000011.1, read as the reverse complement.
CGCGACGGTGGCCTTGGGCTGTGCGGCCACGGTTCCCGAGCGAAGCGCCGGCACCGTCGCCTTCTCGGCGGGCATCCTCGAGCCGGGGACGACGATCGACGACCTCGCGACCGATGAGCGAGCCGCCCGCACGGTCGCTCTGCGCGAGATGGCGCACCGGCTCGCCGATAACCGCAGCGCAAGCGGCATCAGCGCCGAGAAGGTCGAGGCGCAGCTGGTTCCCATCCTGCGCTCCGCCGAGCAGGTGATGCTTGCGCCGTGCTCCGATGAGCTGCTGGCCCAGGTGCCCGCACCCGCCCGCTTCGTCGTGCCCGCGAACGACCCGCTGACCCCGTCGGCATTCCTGGAACGCGTGTGCGCCGAGCGGGACGGCTTCGAGTTCGTCCGCGTCGAGGGCGACCGCGGTCTGCCCTACGACAACCCCGTCGAGGCCGTCCGCGGCATCACCCCGGAGGACGCCAGCGCCATCGGCCGGGCGGCTCGCGCCGTCCCCATGCCTCAGGGCAGGGGAGCGAGCCCCATCCTGAGCGCCACGGCCGGCGCCGAGAACGCCCTGATGCGCGCGGGGTTGCTGAACCTGCTCGCGGCTGCGGTGATCGTCGGGCTGAACCCCGTCCCGTCGGACCTGCTGACGTGGGGCTTTGCCCTGTGGGTGGTGCTCGCATCGGTCAGTGCCATCGTGGGCGCCCTCGGTATGAAGAAGAAGACCGCCAGCACTCGCTACACCTTCACCACCACCGCCTTGCCCACCCTGCTCATGGGGGTGGCGGGCCTGGCCCTCGCGAGCGCGATGATCGCCGACCCCGAGACGGGCAGGCGGTTCTTTGGCGTGGCCGTCGCCGTCTACGCGATGCTTCGCGGCGCCGCCGATCTGTACATGGCGCGTCGAGTCGAGCAGACCGCGAAACCTCGATGGCTGCTGTACGCCGGTGGGATCATCGGCATCGTCACAGCGCTCGCCATCTTCTTCGGCCCCAACCACGGCCGTGGCATGGTCCGCCTGTCGC
>CAYOHY010000010.1:0-52936 GCA_964403885.1 uncultured Eubacteriales bacterium | reverse complement strand
GCGCTTGCCGACGGCAGGCTCGAGCTCAAGAGCGACCCGTTCGAGGGCAAGAAGGTCACCTTCCACGACTCGTGTCATATGGGTCGTGCCCAGGGCAACTACGAGCCGCCCCGCGACATGCTCAAGGCGATCCCCGGCCTCGACTACGAGGAGATGGAGCACAACCGCGAAGAGGGCATGTGTTGCGGCTCCGTGTTGACACTGGTGGGCGAGATGCCGGTCGCTCCGGTTCTTGGCAAGCATCGACTGCAAGAGGCGGTCGACATCGGCGCCGACACCGTGGTCGCCCTGTGTCCCTGCTGCCAGGTGCAGCTGCGGGACTCTGTCATCAAGAACGACCTGCCGCTCAAGGTCGACGACCTGTCGCGAGTGGTCGCGCAGGCGGCCGGCTATGACATCGCCGAGACCACCGAGTACTCCATGTACATGTGGAGCTACTTCGAGAAGTTCATCGTGCTCATGCAGCCCGAGAACATGGCCACGTTCATGGTGCGGATCTTCCCGCAGATGATGGACGCGATGCCCCTGGGCATGAAGCCGATGATGCTCGCGATGCCCAGCGTGCCCGGCGGACTGGCGATGATGGAGAAGATGATGCCGCTGATGTTCCCCGCGATGGCGCCGGGCATCCTCGGCAAGGTGATGCCGGACATGATCCGCGAGGTCGAGGACTACATCGGCGAGATGCCGGCCGACATGGCAGAGCTCATGCCTGACCTGCTGCCCAAGACCATGGATTCGCTGATGCCCACCTACCTGCCGCAGCTCATCCCTCACCTGGTGCCGCTCTTCATCGGCTACCTTGCTGAGACCAAGCAGGGAACCGCCAACGTGGCGTAGGGGACCAGGCTTGCTGATACGACGAGAGGCGGGCGCCGGGCGGCGGCCGCCTCTCGTGTTTCTGGTCACATCGAAATTGTGCCTTAAGTCACACGAGGTCACATCCGATGAACAGAGTATGAATACGACAACAACACGCGATCAGGTCCTGTCCCGCCTCGCTGCGATCCCGATGTTCTCGGATCTGCCGGCCGATAGTCTTGAGACGCTCGGCGGCATGGTCCAGTTTCGTCGGTATCCCAAGGGCGCGTTCATCGTCGGCCAGAACGAGATGGGGAACGCGATGTTCCTGCTCGTGTCGGGCCGCGTGAAGGTGTCGCTCGCCAATCCCGAGGGCAAGGAGCTTGTGCTCAACTACCTCGAGGCCCCCGCGCACTTCGGGGAGATGGCGCTGGTGGACGCCCAGCCGCGCTCAGCTGACGTCATCGCAGTCACCGATGTCGAGCTGTTCTCGCTGGACGCCAAGGATCTCTCCGCCGCCATCCAGCTGCAGCCGCGTCTGGCGCTCTCGTTGATCGCGACGCTGTCACGGCGCCTGCGCCACACCATCAACCGGCTGGAGGACATGGCCTTCCACGACGCCACCCACCGGGTGATGCGTGTCGTCCTCAACGTCGCCACCGCCGGCTTCGAGACCCGTGGCGCCCCGGTCATCCAGGGGATGACGCACTACGACATCGCCACGCTCGCGGGCACCTCCCGTGAGACGGCGAGCCGCGTGATCTCCCAGCTTGCCCGCGATGGCATCGTGACCACCAAGGGCCGTCGCATCATCGTCTCTCTCGAGAAGCTCACCGAGCGCCTCGAGCAGGACTGACGCACCCACCAACCGCGCAACGCCGATGCCGCCGACGTCTGTCGGCGGCATCTTTGCGTCCCGGGGTGTTTCCTCGGCGCGGTTTCAGGTACATACCTCACGTACTGACCTGCGACCTTGCCACGGAGGAACCATGAAGGACTTCACGCTCGAGGAGCTCAAGGCGTTCGACGGCACGGGCGGCCAGCCCGCCTACGTCGCATTCAAGGGGATCGTCTACGACGTGACCGAGAGCGCGATGTGGGGCGACGGCGACCACGAGGGCATGCATCAGGCAGGCGCCGATCTCACCACCGAGCACGACGACGCACCCCACGATGTCTACATCTCGGACTTCCCCGAGGTGGGAAGGCTCGTCTAGCTCAGGTAGCGCAACGAGTCGATCACAGGGCGCCTCTCGCCGAGGGGCGCCCTGTGTGCGCTCAGGAACGGGGCCTGAAGATGGCGAGCGTCTCGACGTGGTAGGTCTGCGGGAACAGGTCGACCGGCGTTGCGGACTCGAGAGAGAATCCGGCCTCCGCCAGCCGGAGCGTGTCGCGCGCGAGCGTCGCCGGGTCGCATGAGACGTAGGCGAGTCCGCGCGGCTTGGTGGTGCCGAGCGCGGCGACGACCTCAGGCGCTATGCCGGTGCGCGGAGGGTCCACGAGCACGAGGTCGAAGTGGCCGAGCGACTGAACCTCTCGGGCGGCGTCTCCGCCGACGACCTCGGCCCACAGGCTCGCGGCTTCGAGGTTGCGACGCAGGTCGCGCACGGCGCTGCCTGCGGCCTCGACCGCGACGACCTCTCCTGCCAGCTCAGCGAAGGGGAGGGTGAAGGTGCCGCAGCCCGAGTACAGGTCGAGCACTCGGTCAGAGCCGTCGGGCTCGAGTGCCTCGATCGTGGCGGCGACGAGCTTCTCGGCGGTGCGGGTGTTGACCTGGAAGAACGACGGCGCGCTGACCGCGTAGGTGTGTCCGGAGAGTCGTTCGCGCCAGTGGCCCTTGCCGGAGAGCACCTCGACCTTCGAGACGGCGCGCTCCTTGGCGGGTCCCTTGGTGAGGCAGCGCACGATGCTTGTGGTGGGCAGCGCCTGGCCGAGCGTCTTGGCCGCTGTCGAGCGGGGGAAGGCGCCCGGGGCGGTCCACAGGGCGATCTCGAGGTCTTTGGTGTGGCTCGCCGCACGCAGGCCTACGCGCACGAAGCCGAGGTCACTGTCTCCGGCGACGTAGCGAAGCGCACCGCCCACTGCCTTGGGGGCCTTGCGCAGCCGCTTGGGCAGCAGGAGGCATTCATCGACCGGGACGACCTGCTCGCTGCCAGCCTTGTGAAAACCCAGGCGGGGACGGCTGGAGGCCGGATCGAGCACGAGTTCGACCTTGTTGCGGTAGCCGTACTCGGCGTCGGAGGCGATGGGTGCACGCACAATGGTGTCGGCATCGGTGACGCCACCGATGCGCGCGAGCGAGTCGGTCACCGCGCGCTGTTTCGCGCGCAGCTGGGCGTCGTAGGACACGTGCTGCCACGAGCATCCGCCGCAGATGCCGAAGTACGGGCACGGCGGCGTTGTGCGGTCCTCGGAGGCCTCGACGATCGAGGTGACGACACCACGCACGAAGCGGTCGCGTTCCTCGGTGATCTCGACGTCCACCACGTCTCCGGGGCAGGCGCCTCGGATGAAGGCGGTCCTGCCGTCGGGCATTCTGCCCACGGCGTCGCCGCCGTAGGCGAGGCTTTCGATTGAGAGCTGGGTCACGCGGGCTCCTTGTGGTCGTGTTGGTATAACATCGTACCAGCGTGTCCTTGGGGTGGAGCGTGTCGACATCGACGCCGATACACCGAGGGTGCGGGAACAACAACACCATTGGACTGGATGGCACCGTGTGTGCCGTGCCGAGGAGGTCACCTCCGTGTCGAAGAGAGTCCTGATCGTTCACGACGATGCGACGTTCGTCGAGCAGGTGCGTGCGGGGCTTGCGTCCGCCCCCGGCGGTCCTGAGGTCGTGAGCGCGCTGTCCGCTCCTCGCGCGCTGGGCATGGTCGCCCAGGAGCGCCCCGACGTCATCGTCGTCGACGCCGAGCTGGAGGGCATCGACGGGTACTCGCTCACCCAGCAGCTCAAGGCCGACCCCTCGACCCAGTCGGTCCCGGTCGTGATCGTGAGCCTTTCTCCCAACGAGTCATCGGCGTTGCGCGCCCGTCAGGTGGGCGCTGCCGCGCACCTGGCCGCGGGCGGACCGATCGAGGCCATCGTCGGCAAGGTGGCCGCGCTCGCCCAAGGGGTGGGCTCCGTCGCTCCGACCGCCCCGTCACCCGCCGGTGCGCCCGCACCCGTCGGCGCCCCGTCACCTGCGGCCCCGGCCGGCTCCGCCGTTCGTGAGCCGATGAGCGTTCCGGCACCGCCGGCCGGGATGATCCCGCCGGTGGGCACCGGCGCTCCCGCGCCTTCGGCGGTGCCTGCCCCCGGCAGTGCCGCACCCGCGCAAGGTGCCGCACCCGCACCGGCGCCTGCGCCTGCAGCTCCCGCCGGATACGGCGCTCCGCAGCCGGTGACGGGTCCTGCGCCCGCACCTGCGGCCCCTGCCGGCTACGGTGCTCCGCAGCCCGTCCCGGCCTCCTCGGAGGCCCCGGTTCGCGTCGAGGCCGGTCCCGGCGGCACCGAGGTGCCGCACATCGACGACCTGCTTCGCCTCATGCTGCAGCGTGGTGGTTCCGACCTGCACATCACGGTGGGCAGCCCTCCGGGCATCCGCCAGCGCGGCGAGATCGTCTCGGTGGAGAGCATGAAGCCGCTCACCCCGCGCGACACGATGGAGATGATCCTCTCACTGCTGTCCGAGGAGCAGCGCCGTCGCTTCGAGACGGAGCTCGAGCTCGACTTCGCGTACTCGATCCCGGGTGTCTCGCGATTCCGTGCGAACGTGTTCCAGCAGCGCAACTCGATGGGTGCCGTCTTCCGTGTCATCCCCATCAAGATCCCCACGATGGACGAGCTCGCGCTGCCCAAGGTGTGCCGCTTCCTCGCTGATCGTCCGCGTGGCCTCGTGTTGGTCACCGGGCCGACCGGTTCGGGTAAGTCCACCACGCTCGCTGCGATGATCAATCACATCAACGAGACCCGTGCCCAGCACATCATCACCCTCGAGGATCCCATCGAGTTCATGCACCGCAACAAGAAGGCGTTCGTGAACCAGCGCGAGATCGGCGAGGACACGCACTCCTTCGCCGCGGCGCTCAAGCGGGTGCTGCGTCAGGACCCCGACGTCATCCTCGTGGGTGAGATGCGTGACCTCGAGACCATCTCGGCGGCGATCACCGCGGCCGAGACGGGCCACCTGGTGCTCGCGACCCTTCACACGACCGGCGGACCTGAGACGGTCGACCGAATCATCGACGTGTTCCCGCCGCACCAGCAGCAGCAGGTGCGCATGCAGCTTTCCAACACGCTCGAGGGCGTCTTGTCGCAGGTGCTGCTCCGTTCGACCGACGGTCGCGGTCGGACCATGGCCATGGAGATCATGCTGGGCATCCCGGCGATCTCCAACCTCATCCGTGAGGGCAAGACGCACCAGATGGAGACGATCATCCAGGGTGGAGCGCAGCTTGGTATGCAGACGCTCGATCAGCACCTGAAGAACCTGCTCACCGCGGGCAAGATCACCTTCGAAGAGGCGATCAGCAAGGCCAAGAACCCCCGGGAGCTCGCGGCGATGGTCGGTCGCAAGGTCTAGGGAATACTCGTAACGAAGTCAGTGCGGCGGGTCCGGCGACGGGTCCGCCGCATTCGGTTGAGGAGGCATGTCGTGGATTTCGCCAAGATTCGCTGGACTGGCAAGCGCCAGTTCGTCGGCGTTGATGGTGCGGGGCACTCGGTGGTCATGGACGCGAAGCCCGAGTACAAGGGCGAGAACTCAGGTATTCGGCCGATCGAGATCGTCTTGCACGGACTCGCCGCGTGTACCGGCATGGACGTCATCTCGATCCTCGAGAAGAAGCGCCAGGACGTCCGCGGGCTCGAGCTCAACGTGACAGCCACCCAGCGTGAGGACGAGTTCCCCAAGATCTACAACCACATCGAGATCGAGTACGTGGTGACCGGCTACGGCATCCAGCCCGAGGCGGTCGCCCGGGCGATCGAGCTGTCCGAGGAGAAGTACTGCTCGGTGCGGGGGATGCTCGGGCCTCAAGTCGAGCTTGTGTGGACGTACCGCATCGAGGAGTCGCGCGAGGCCGGGCGTCCCGAGCTTGCGGGCGAGCCGGTGAGCGAGTGATGGCGCACGCGTTTCGCGCTGTCCTCATGCCGGTCTACAACGAGGCCCAGACGGTAGGGGCCGTCATCGATGCGGTCCGCGCCTACTACGACGGTGAGATCATCGTCGTAGATGACGGTTCGACCGACGAGACGCCGCGTGTTCTGGCGGCCCGCTCAGACGTCGCCGTAGTCCGGCTCGACCGCAACTGCGGCTACGGGTGCGCGCTTCGCATCGGATTCGATGTGGCGCGCGAGCTGGGCGTGCAGCGGCTGGTGACCATGGACTGCGACGGCCAGCATGAGCCTGCACATATCCCGCAGTTCTTCTCGGCGCTCGACGATGGGGCGGACATCGTGTCCGGCAGTCGCTATCTGCCTGCGAGCGGAGCCGTGGGGGAGGCTCCGGCGGACCGTCAGGCGATCAACGCCCGTGTGACCGCCGAGATCAACCGCGTCACAGGCTGGGGGCTCACCGACTCCTTCTGCGGCTTCAAGGCGTACCGCATGGAGGCGTTGACGCGCCTCGATCTGACCGTCTCGGGCTACGCCATGCCGCTCGAGTTGTGGGCGAGCGCCTGGAAGGCGGGGCTCAAGGTCGTCGAGATTCCCATCGAGCGCATCTACTGCGACAGGGACCGCTCCTTTGGTGCGGATCTCGATGATCCCGAGACGCGCTTCGCCTACTACCTGGATGTCTGGGCACGCGCTTTGAAGGGAGCCGATGATGAGTGAACCTCTCTACGATGCGGTGTGTGTCGGTGCGCATCCCGATGACGTCGAGATCGGCATGGGCGGCACCGTCGCCAAGCTCACGCGAAGCGGGGCACGGGTCGCGATCGTGGACCTCACGAACGGCGAGCCCACACCGTACGGGACGCCGGAGACGCGGGCACTCGAGTCTGCTGAGGCGGCCCGCGTGTTGGGTGCGACGCGGCGCACGCTGACCCAGCCCAACCGCTACCTGTTCGACACCGTCGAGGCGCGCATCGAGCTCGCTGAGGTCTTGCGTGAGCTGCGGCCGCGCATGCTGTTCATCCCGTACGCGACAGACGCGCACCCCGATCACGTCGCGGCGTCGCAGATCTGCGTCGCGGCGCGGTTCTACAGCAAGTTCACCAAGACCGGCATGGCGCATGAGCCGTTCTACCCGCCACGGGTCTTTCGCTACATGGCGGTGCATCAGCGTGTCGTGGCCGACCCGACCTTCGTCGTCGACGTCAGTGAGGACTTAGAGACCAAGTGGGCCGCCCTGCGGGCCTACGAGTCACAGTTCGTCGCCAACGACAAGAACGCCGACGTCATCCCGATGATGGAGGGACTTGCTCGGATGTGGGGCTCTTTGGCGAACGTGGCCGCGGGTGAGCCCTTCTTCTCCTTCGAGCCCATCGCGCTCTCGTCGCCTGCCGAGGTGCTCTGACATGGTGCGGACACGGCCGGTGCTTCCCGCAGGTCACGGCGAGGTGGTCGAGCGCCCCGTCTACGCCGAGTGGCCCCGGATCGTCGAGTCGAACCGACGCTTGAGCGCTGAGTGGGACTTCTCGGTGGGGGGGATGCCGGTCGATGAGTTCCGCAGGCTTGCCCGCGCCGAGTTCTTGGAGCGCGCTGATGGGTTCTCGGCGGTCCTGGGCGTCGACGTGCGGTCCCCCGGTGACCCGGAGGCGCCCATCGTCGCCACCGGTCACCAGCCTGAGCTCTACCACCCCGGCGTGTGGGTGAAGGACTTCCTGCTCGACCGGCTCGCCGTCGAGACCGGCGCGAGCTCTGTGGATGTCGTGGTGGACACGGACGGATTCGACGCGGTGTCGATCATGGCGCCGTGCATGACCCCGGGCGTCGCCCGCTGCCAGCAGTATCTCGCCGTGGGGACCGCGGGAGGCTACTTCGCGGGCGCCTCGGTGCCAAGTGAGTCGGACCTGACCGAGTTCTGCGGTTCCGGAGACGAGATGCTCGCGTCGCTTCCCGCACCCGCCGTGCGACGCCACTTCGCCTCGTTCTGCTCGGCCCTCAAAGGGGCGGCGGCCGATGCGTCGAACCTCGCCGAGCTCGTGACGATCGCGCGCCGTCGGTACGAGGCGAGCGCAGGAACCGCGTATCTCGAGCTGCCTGTGACCGCGATGGCGCGCTCTGAGTCGTTTCGCCGCTTCGTGGCGCACCTCGTCTTGGATGCCGCGGCGTTCCATGCGGCCTACAACGCCGAGCTCGACGCGTACCGGGCCCTCACCAAGACCCGTTCGGCCGCCCAGCCGTTTCCCAATCTCGACGCCGACGGCGAGCGACGCGAGTTGCCGTTGTGGGTCATCGTCGACGGAAGGCGTTCGGCGCTGTGGGCTGAGCCGCTTGCGGGAGGCGGCGCGCGGATCCTTGCCGACGATGTGGCGCTCCTCGATATCGAGGGCGATCACGCGCAGGCTGCGCTCACACTGGCCGACGCCGACCTGCTCATCGCACCCAAGGCTGTCGTGCTCACCATGTTCACCCGCACGTTCTGCAGCGACTTGTTCATCCACGGCATCGGGGGCGGACGCTACGACCAGGTGACCGACGGGGTGATCCGCCGCGTCTTTGGTGTCGAGCCGCCCGCGTTCGTCGTCGCCTCGATGACGATGTATCTGCCGCTGGGAGCGCATGTCGTCTCCGATGACGAGGTCGCCGCAGCCAAAGAGCGCGTGAACCGTCTCGAGCACAACCCCGATGCACTGCTCGCCGAGGTCGACTTCGACGACGCCGAGGAGCGCGCCCGTGCGGTCGCGCTTGCCCGGGAGAAGACCGAGCTCGTCACCGCCATCGCACAGCCCGATGCCGACAAGAAGGCACTCGGAGCACGTATCCGTGAGGTCAATCAGGAACTCTCGGCGGTGCTGGCTCCGCTCAAGGCGCTCTATGTCGCCGAGTTGGAGACATTGCAGACCCAAGCGGCGGCCTCCGGGATCCTGACGGATCGCACCTACCCGTTCTGTCTTTGGGACCCTGCGGAGATCGCCGACAAGGTCAGATAGAAGGCCTCGGATCGCGGTTGGCGAGTAGCGTTGGCCGCAGCGGGGAACAATTGCCCGTGGCACGAGCGCGCGATATCATTGCGCGACACTGATCGGGCGGACGGCGCCCTGACGAAAGGAAGCTCCATGTCTGTTCCTGTCGTTGATCCGAACCTGTGCACTGCGTGCGGCATCTGCGTGGACGAGTGCCCGCAGAGCTGCTACGACCTGGGCTCGATCGCCGAGCTCAACCGCCCCGATGACTGCACCGAGTGCGGCATCTGCGTGGATGCGTGCCCGAACAGCGCCATCTCGATGGACTAGTTCGTCACGCGAATCATCGTGTGAGACACGAAGGCCGGTGAAGCGCTCGCTTCGCCGGCCTTCGTCGCGTACAGAGGGGGGCTCACAGGTCAGCCCCGTGGCCCCATCCTGTCGTTGATGTAGAGCTTGGGCTCTTCGCCACGAAGCAGCCCCATGAAGCGCTTGTGGTGCGCGGCGTAGACGACTGCGCCCATCACCAGCGCGAACGGCCAGTCGGGAGAGCCCAGCAGCACGGCTCCCACCGGGAGCGATATCGCGGCGGCGACCTGTCCGGCCATCATGTACTTGGTCACAGCGATGGTGACGAGTCCCACCGTCACCACGATCAGGAAGTAGCGCCAGTCGTAGGCGAGCAAGGCGCCACCGCCGGTCGCAAGCCCTTTGCCCGTGCGGTGGAACCGGCGCTTGATGATCGCCATCCAGACAGAGTAGTTGTGGCCCATGACGGTGCCGGCCAAGATCGCCATCGTCGCCACGACCACCGTGGCCGGAATCTCGCCGTTGGTGGGCAGTATCGGCTTGAAGAGCAGGTCCCAGCGGGTGAACCCGAGCGTCTTGACCGCGGCGACCGGCAACCACCCCTTCAACGCGTCACACAGCATCGCGACGGCGAACCAGCCCCAAGAGCCGGTGGACCGGCGCACGTTCATCGCCCCCACGTTGCCTGTGCCGTGAGCGGTGATGTCTTCGCCGGTGACGAGCTTCACGATGATGTAGGCGAACGGAATCGAACCGATCAGGTAGCCCGCGAAAGCAGCGAGCAGTGCGACCACGAGCAGTGCAGCGATGGCGGTCATCGGGATCCTCCGGGGACACAGCACTCGATCGCTGAGGGCAGCATGCTGATCTCATACCGGCTCTCCAGCAGCACCTCGCCATCGAGTTGAGCGGGGAGCGCACAGTCGCACTCGATGACAAGCGACCGATGGCGCGAGAGGTGGACCGGCTTCATGCGGGTGTGCTTGCCTGCGACCACGAACGGGAGGCGGACGAGCGCCTCGGGCAGGCCCAGAGGGTCGATCATGCACACGTCGAACAGGCCGTCGTCGGCACACGCGTCGGGCGTTATGCGGAAGCCACCGCCGTAGGTGGGCCCGTTGGTCACGGCGATGATCAGCGTCTCGATGCTGCGGGCGGCCTCACCGTCGAACGACACCTTCAGGTCGAAGCTCGCCATGTCGGTGAAGAGCACGTGAAGGAGCGCGGACAAGTAGAGCCACAGCCCTGAGCGCTGCTTGGTCGTCTTGTACTCGATGGCTTTGGCGGTCACCTTCGCGTCGAGTCCGGCTGCAAAGCTGTTGTTGAAGTAGACGCCGTTGCACACGCCCACGTCGAAGCGCCGACGTTCGCCGCTTGCGAGCGCGAGCGCGGCTTGCGTGAGGTCCGCCGGGATTCCCAGCGTGCGTCGCGTGTCGTTGCCTGAGCCGGTGGGGAGCACGCCCAGCGCGGGGCGAGTCTGTTCCGGGATGCGCATCAACCCGTTGAGGACTTCGTGGACCGTGCCGTCTCCGCCTGCCGCGACCACCAAGTCATAGTCACCCGCGTCCGCGGCGAGCTGCTCGGCGTGGCCCGCCGAGCGCGTGACCACGAGGTCATGGGGGAGATGGAGCAGGAGCTGCTCGATGGCCGGCATCAGGCGTTCTGTCTCGCCGTGGCGGGCAGTGGGGTTCACGATGAGCAGTGTCTTCTCGTGGGTCACAAGGCCCCCTCGGATCGTTGCGATTCGACCTCAGCATACCGTAGCCTCGACGGCGTTGGAGCCGCTCGGAGGGTATGATAGAGTGCGTTTCCGCGCGTCACATGCCTCCTTAGCTCAGCGGATAGAGCGTCTGCCTCCGGAGCAGAAGGCCGCAGGTTCGAGTCCTGCAGGGGGCACCACACGAACAGATGACGAGGCCGGCCCCGTGGGGGACCGGCCTCGTTTGGTTCTATCCCGCGCAGGTGGCTAGTGTCCTTCTGCGCGTTCCTTCTGGTACGTGTCGACGAGGCGCTTCTGCACGTCGACCGGCACCTGCTCGTAGGAGTCGATCGACAGGGTGTAGGAGCCGGTGCCGCTCGTGATCGAGCGCAGGTGAGGCGAGTAGTGGACGACCTCGGCGTAGGGCGCCTGCGCGCGGATCAGCTGCACTCCGGCAGACGGCGCATCCATGCCGAGCACGCGCCCGCGGATCGAGCTGATGTCTCCCATGACCGCACCCGCGTACGCGTCCGGGACCGTGATCTCCAGGGTCGCGATGGGCTCGAGGATGACCGGGTCGGCCTTCTCGGCGGCGGCGCGGAAGCCGATGCGGGCGGCGGTGCGAAACGCCATCTCGTTGCTGTCCACCGCGTGCATGGAGCCGTCGTAGACCGCGACCTTGACGTCGACCACGGGGTAGCCCGCGATGGCGCCGGCCGTCATGGTCTCCTGGACGCCCTTGTCGACAGCCACGATGAACGGCTTTGAGATCTTGCCGCCCACGATCTCATCGGCGAAGGCGTAGCCCTGGCCCGGGTTGGGTTCGATACGCAGCCAGCAGTCCGCGAACTGGCCGGAGCCGCCCGTCTGCTTCTTGTGCCGGCCCTGTGCCTCGGCCTTGCGGCGGATCGTCTCGCGGTAGGGGATGCGCAGGTCCTCGAGCTCGGCTTCGACGTGGAAGCGCTCGTGGAGGCGCGAGAGCACGACGTCGATGGCGGTCTCACCCAGCGCGGTGAGCACGGTCTGATGGGTCTCCTCGTCGCGACGCATGAGCAGCGACGGATCCTCATCCACGATGCTCTTGAGCGCGGTGCCCAGCTTGTCCTCATCGGCCTTGGTCTTGGCGATGATCGAGACCGGGTAGAGCGGCTCGGGAAGCGGCAGACCGGCGTAGGTGGTGTCACCCTTCGCCGACAGGGTGTCGTTGGTCAGCGTGTCGGTGAGCTTGGGGAGCACCGCGATGTCGCCGGCGGGGACGCCTTCGACGTCCACGGTCTCCTTGCCGGTCATCTTGAACACGTGGGCCACGCGCTCCTTCTTGCCGGTGCGCGAGTTCACGAGCTCGGTGTTGGGCTTGAGGCAGCCCGAAACCACCTTCACGAACGACAGCCGTCCCACGTACGGGTCAGACAGCGTCTTGAACACGTGACCGGAGAAGTCCCCGTCCACCGAGAACGGCACCTCGTTGCCGTCGACGGTGTGCATGGGTCCGTGTGCCGTGGGCTCGGGGAAGAACGTGACGATCTCGTCCATGAGGTCCTCGATGCCTTGCAGCTTGGAGGCTGAGCCGACGAACACCGGCACGACCTTGCTCTGCGCGATGGCGAGGCCGAGCAGCTTCTCCAGATCCTCTTGCGTGAGCGTCTCGCCTTCGAGGTACTTCTCCATGAGGTCGTCGTCGGCCTCGGCGGTCTTGTCCGCGAGCTGCTCGCGCGCCGCTTCCGCAGCAGCGAGGTACTCGGCGGGGATCTCGTCCATGTGCTCGCCGTCGGCCTCGTGGTGGTAGGCCTTCATACGGATGATGTCGACCACGCCGTGGAAGTCGTTCTCCGAGCCCATGGGGATCTGGACAGGCACGACCCGGTCGCCGAAGTCCGCCGTGAGCTTGGACATGCACGCGTCGAAGTCCGCGTGCTCCTTGTCGAGGCGGCTGATGAACACCGCGCGAGCGATGCCCATCTCTCCGGCGATCTGCCACAGCCTGTCCGTCTGGACCTGCGGCCCGGCGACGGCGTCGACCACGAACAGGGCCATCTCGGCGGCTTCCATGCCCGCGATGGCGTCGGAGATGAAGTCGGCGTATCCGGGGGTGTCGATGATGTTGATCTTCACGCCGTCGTGCACGACGGGCGCGAGCGCCAGGTTGACGGTGAAGTGGCGCTTGATCTCCTCGGGATCGTAGTCGAGGTTGGAGTGTCCGTCGTCCACGGTCCCGAGGCGCTTGGTGGCTCCGGAGAGATGAAGCATCGCTTCTGCGAGCGACGTCTTCCCGGCTCCGCCATGTCCGACGAGGACGACGTTGCGTACCCTGTCAGTACTCGGTGCTCCCAACGTGCATCGCCTCCAAGATGAAGCGCGCCACGCCGTTGTGGCGCGCGTCCGCACGAACGCGGGGGAGGACGGTCCCGCCCCCGCGGGTCCCTCGGCTCAAGTCTACCCCTTATGGCATACGCTCATGCCACTCCTTATCAGGTAGCGCGCAGGCTGGTAGAATGCTTCGAGCGTCACGCCCCGTGGGCGAATCGCCCGCGTTTCCCGAGGAGGTTGTCGGCACGTGAAGTCACGTACTCGTCTGGCGCTCGCCGCCATGCTCGCGTTGGTGATGACCGGAACGCTTCTCGCAGGCTGCGGAGGCGCCAAGACCGCCCAGACCACTCCCGAGGACACCCCTGCGGCGCAGGAGCAGACCTCGACGGAGACCACCCAGACCGAGACGAACGCGGAGGGGCAGACCTTGTATACGCCTTCATACAAGCCCACGGGCAAAGAGACCGCAGTCATCAAGACGAGCAAGGGTGTCATCAAAGTCGAGCTCTACGGCGACGTCGCCCCGCTCCATGTGGGCAACTTCGTCGAGCTCGCCCGGAAGGGCTTCTACGACAAGACCCGCTTCCATCGCTACGAGCCCGGCTTCGTCATCCAGGGTGGCGACCCGCAGACCAAGGGCATGAGCGCCGATGAGGTGGCTCAGGCCGTCCAGACCGGCAGCGTGCCGCTTGGTACCGGCGGTCCCGGCTACGTGATCCGAGGCGAGTTCGATCCAGCCAAGAACCCCAAGAAGCACGTCGAGGGTGCGCTGGGCATGGCTCGCGCGCAGGATCCCGACTCGGCGGGTTCGCAGTTCTACTTCGCCTTGCAGCCTCTGCCGCAGCTCGATGGCCAGTACACCGTGTTCGGTGCTGTCACCGAGGGCATGGACGTGCTCAAGGCCCTGCGAGTGGGCGACGAGATCGTCTCTGTCACCATCAACGGCGCGCAGTAGCGCCCGCGCGACGAAGCTGACACGTGGACCAGTCGAAGTTCCTCGAAGCACAACAGGCATACGACGCCGGTGACTTCCGCACCGCCGCCAAGTCGTTCTTGGCTTCGGCGGGCAAGGGGGCGGCGGGCAACGGTGCGGCGTATCACATGGCCGGCAACGCGCTCATGCGTCTTCGCCGCCATCAGGATGCCCTGACCGTCTACGGCCATGCGCTGCGCGATGACACCTACGACAAGCGTGGGGCGATCCACGCGAACATGGGCGCGGCCTACTCGGCGGTGGGTGAGTACGCCGACGCCGTGAAGGCCTACGCGGCTGCGCTCGATGAGCCTGACTACGCATCCAACTACAAGGCGTATCAGGGCATGGCGAGCGCGCTGTGTGAGCGGGGCCGCGTCGAAGAGGCGGCGGTCGCCTACCGCAAGGCCGCCCTCGACACGACCAACCCGGACCCGGGCAAGGCGCTCGTGAACCTGGGCCTGTGCTTCATGGCGCTCGGACGTCCCGGGGACGCCGTCGAGGCGTACAAGGCCGCGCTGGGCTTCGACGCCTACCAAGGGCGCGGCAAGGCGCTCGCGAACCTGGGACAGGCCTACACCGCCTTGGGCGAGTACACCGAGGCCGTCCGCGCATTCGAGAAGTCGACACAGCTCCACGGTCACAAGCTCTCGCCCTCGGCGCAGGGCGCGTACGATACCGCGCTGGCCGCGGTGCGACCCGCGCACGAGACCGTCGACGGATGGGAGACCGGCGAGATGCCGCCGGCGCTCGCCGAGGCCCAGCCCAGCGGCTGGGACACCGGTGAGCTTCAGGCGCTGACCGGCCAGTTCGCCGCCGAGCCCACCGGCACGTTCGAGACGGCTCCGCTGCCGATGGCCGGCTCACCCGTCGCGGACCCGGAGCCCCAGCACTTCGCGCAGATCTACGAGACCCACGCCGATGGCGCGGCCGACGCGCTCGGCATGGGCGACGACCACGCGGTCAACGACTTCTTCGCCCTCAGCGAGCAAGACATGAAGGTCCGTGACCGAGAGATGCGGCGCGAGCAGCGTGCCCAGCGAAACGCCAACGGCGGGTGGGTCAAGACCGCGATCGGTGTCGTTGTTGCCGTGCTGCTCGTGGGTGCCGCGCTCGGCGCGGCGTACTACTTCGGCTTCGGTTGGCCCATGCAGACCACGACGGTGAAGGGGCTGATGTCGGCGTACGCCTCCGGTCAGCCCTATGACCGCTACTGGGTGGCCGTACCCGGCAAAGACATCGAGCGCGAGATGTCGAAGATCCCGCCGGTGAAGGAGTTCACGGTCGACGACGTGGTCGCCGGCCCCACGGTCTCCTCGGCCAAGATCACCGTGACCCCCGAGAAGGGCGCACCGCTGCACTACACCGTCACCCTCACGCGAGAAGGCGTGGGCTGGCGGGTGAGCGGCGTCGAGAACGAATGGCGTTCAACGGGTGGCTCGTAAGAGCCCCCGCAGGTGAAACAGCAACGAAAGGAACGGTAAGTGGAGCAGCGTACCTACCTCATGATCAAGCCGGATGCGGTCGCCCGCGGATTCGTGGGTCGCATCCTGCAGCGCTTCGAGGATGCCGGTCTCAAGTTCGAGCGCATCGAGTACGGCATGGTGACCGCCGAGCAGGCCGCCGCCAACTATGTCGAGCACCAGGGCAAGCCCTTCTACGACGGTCTCGTGGCCTACATCACCTCGGGCCCTGTCGTGAAGCTCGTCGTGACCGGTGAGAACGCGGTGCCGGTGTGCCGCAAGCTCATGGGCGCCACCAACCCGGCCGACGCCGCGCCGGGCACCATCCGCGGTGACTTCGGCCTGATCATGGATGCGAACGTCATCCATGGCTCTGACTCTCCGGAGTCGGCCGAGCGTGAGATCGCCATCTTCTTCGGCGAGTAGGGAATAGCGGGCGGCCCCGGCGGGCCGCCCTCTTCTCATCCGGTCGCGGTTCTCTCCTTCGACCGGACGTGCCTGGGAGTAAGGGGAAAAGCATGTTCTTTCGCGTCATGGACAAGGACCGCCTGCCGGACCTGGTACGCGGCCTTTCCGCCACCTATGAGGTGGTGGGCCCGGTGGCGAAGGGAACGTCGTATGTCTTCGCGACGATCGACGACCCGGCCGAGCTCGCGCTCGACTACGACACCACCATCCTGCCGCCCAAGAAGTACTTCGTACCGCCCACCGAGGAGCTCATGCGCTTCCGCTCGGAGGACGGCCGTGTGATGTCGGACCACGCGACATCCCATCCTCGAGTCCTGTTCGGGCTCCATCCCTGCGACATCAATGCGCTCATGCTCATGGACAACGTGTTCCTCGGCGACTTCGAGGACCCGTACTACAAGGCGCGCCGCGAGCAGACCCTGCTCGTGGGCGTGAGCTGTGAGCCGCGCGAGGAGTGCTTCTGCAACGCGTGGGGCACCGATGAGGTCCACTGGGGCTTCGACATCTTCCTCACCGACCTCGGCGATCGCTACTTCGTCTCAGTGCGGTCGGTCGAGGGTGCTGAGCTGCTCGATCGATGCGTCGAGACGCGCCACATCTCGGAGGACGACACCGCCGAGTTCCAGCGCCGCACCCATCAGTTCAAGGAGTCGTTCACCGGCACCGTGGACACCGCGCAGATCCCGCTGTTGCTCGACGCCAAGTTCGACGACCCCATCTGGGATGAGCTGGGGGACAAGTGCTTGAGCTGCGGCGCGTGCTCGATGGTGTGTCCCACGTGCTACTGCTTCGACGTCAAGGACCGGCTCACTCCCGACGGCAAGGAGGGCTCGCGCATCCGCGTCTGGGACTCGTGCCAGTTCTCTGAGTTCGCCGAGGTGGCGCACGGCCACAACTTCCGAGAGACCCGCTCGAGCCGCGTGAAGTACCGCTACTACCACAAGCAGTGGGGCTACCTCTCCAAGTTCGAGCGTGTGCTGTGCGTGGGCTGCGGCCGATGCCAGCGCGCGTGCAAGGCAGACATCAACCCGCGCGTCGTCATCGAGGCGCTGCAGAAGGGGGCTGAGGCCAAGTGAGCAACACCGCCGCAGCGTACCGGCAGCTCAAGGCGAATCCGTATCGCCCCTGGCCGGCGCGCATCACGTCCATCACCGAGCTGACCGACAAAGAGAAGCTCTTCGAGTTCCGCCTCATCGACGACGACGTCCGCGAGGCGTTCAGCTTCGACGCCGGCCAGTTCGTCGAGCTGTCCATCTTTGGCGTGGGCGAGGCTCCCATCTCGATCTCATCGGCCCCGTCAAAGCAGGGCTTCATCGAGCTGTGCGTCCGTAAGGCCGGCGATGTCACGAGCGCGCTGCACGCAAAGCAGTGCGGCGACATCGTGGGGCTGCGCGGACCGTTTGGCCGAGGCTTCCCGTTCGAGGACATGAAGGGCCACGACATCCTGCTCGTGGCGGGCGGTCTGGGTATCGCGCCGCTCAAGTCGCTGATCAACCACATCCACGACGAGCGCCACGACTTTGGCAAGGTCACGATCCTGTACGGGTCGCGCAACCCTTCCGAGGTGCTGTTCCGCGGCCAGTTCGACATGTGGAAGCACCGTGATGACTTCGAGCTCATCATGACCGTCGACCAGCCGGACGAGACGTGGGACGGCGAGGTGGGACTCGTGACCAAGCTCTTCGCCGATCTGGACATGGATCCGGCCAACACCTACGGCGCCATCTGCGGTCCTCCCGTCATGTACAAGTACGTGATCGAGGAGATGCGCAACAAGGAGATGGACGTCGACCGCATCTACGTGAGCTTCGAGCGCCGCATGAAGTGCGGCATCGGCAAGTGCGGCCACTGTGGCGTCGGCCATCAGTACGCCTGCATCGACGGCCCGGTGTTCAACTACTGGGAAGCCATGAACCTGCAGGAGGCGATCTAGATGGCGCCGCGCGTAGTCGTCATCGGCCTGGCGTCAGACTTCGGCTGCCAGGTCCAGATGACCAACATGGAGGACCACCTGCTCGACGTGCTCGCCGCGATCGAGCTCAGCTACTGGCAGCTCGCCTCGAGCGGCCATATGCCCGCCGACTACGATGTCGCCATCATCGAAGGCGCCGTCACCACCGGTGAGCACGTCGAGTTGCTCAAGCGCGTTCGTGCGACCGCGTCGACCGTCATGGTCATCGGCGCGTGCGCGATGACCGGCGGCATTCCCGGCATGGCGTCGGCAGGTTCGCTCGAGGACCGTCTGGGCTGCGTGTACGGCGACGACGGTTCGCTCATCGCGTGCGGCCACATCTCGCCCATGCCCGTGGACGCCGTCATCGACGTCGACTATCACGTTCCCGGTTGCCCCATCCAGCCCGCCGAGTTCGTCGCCACGCTTCAGCGCGCGCTCATGGGGCTGTCAGACCGTCCGCCTCGCGAGCCGCTGTGCGCCGCGTGCAAGATGGCCGAGAACGTCTGCTTCTACGAGTCCGGCCGCGTGTGCCTCGGCCTGGTGACCCGCACCGGGTGCGGCGCGAAGTGCGTGTCGCTCGGCCGCCCCTGTGCCGGCTGTCGCGGACTTGCGGAGGACGCCAACTGGGCCGCCGCCCAAGACATGCTCGCCAAGCGCGGCATCGATATCGAGGAGCTCGTCGACGCGATGGCTCTCTACAACTCGCTAACGGAGGTGGCTCGATGAGCACGCTGACCGTCGAGCACGTCGCTCGCATCGAGGGTCACGGAACGATCACGGTCGACGTCGAGGGCGGTGTCGTCTCGAACATCCGCATGGACATCGTCGAGCCGGTCCGTCTGTTCGAGTCGATGGTGGTGGGACGTCGCTTCGATGAGGCGCCCGTCATCACCAGCCGCATCTGCGGCATCTGCTCGCCCAATCATGCCGTGACGAGCATCAAGGCCGTCGAGGCCGCGCTGGGCGTCGAGGTCTCCGAGCGCACCCAGCTGCTGCGTCAGCTCATGGTGTACGGCTCCTACCTGCAAAACCATGCCACCCACCTGTACCTGTTCGCCGCACCCGACTATGTGGGCCAGCCCAGCGTGCTCCCGCTCGCCGAGACCCACCCCGACGTGGTGCGCAGGGCCCTTCACATCAAGAAGCTGGGCAACGAGCTCACGGGCCTCGTGGGCGGCCGTTCGGTGCACCCCGTCACCGCGGTCATCGGTGGCTTCACCGCCGAGCCCACGCGACTCGAGCTTGAGCGCTTCGCCGGCCTCCTGCACGACGTCGCGCGCGACGCTGCCGAGACCGTCGAGCTGTTCGCGTCGTTCTCCGTGCCGGAGTTCGAGACCTCCGGTGAGATGCTCGCCTTGGTCTCGCCGGACACCTACGCCATCTACGACGGCGACGTGTGCGCGCTTGATGGCGGCTGGTGCCGTCCGGTGGGCGAGTACCGCGACTTCGTGACCGAGACGGTCGTGGAGCACAGCAACGCCAAGCACTCGACCGTCGACGGCCGCACGTTCCTCGTGGGCGCGTTGCCACGAGTCAACCTGTCGTGGGACCGGCTGGTCCCTGCCGCGCGCGTCGTCGCCAGCAAGGCGGGCCTGCGCCCGGTCTCTCGTAACACCTTCCACAACAACCTGTGCCAGGCGATCGAGCTCGTCGACGCTGCCGAGCGCTGTGCGCTGCTATGCGAGCGCCTGGTCGCCGACGGCGGCTCGAGCAAGCCCGTTCCGTTCGCCATCCGGGCGGGCAGCGGCACCGGCGCCACCGAGGCGCCGCGCGGCACGCTGTACCACTCAGTGTCGGTCGACGACGACGGCATCGTCACCGCCGGCAACGTGATCACACCCACGGCGCAAAACCTTGCGAACCTCGAGGCGGACATGCGGGCCTTCGCGCCTACGGTGGCCTCGCTGCCCGAGGCCGAGTTCGTGCTCGCGATCGAGCAGCTCGTTCGTGCTTACGACCCGTGTCTGTCCTGCGCGGTCCACTAGGCGAAGATCGACATGTGTCCGCAGCGACCCGGTGCCTCAGGCGCCGGGTCGCTGTGTTTTGTGGCGTGGGAAAGGTTTCGGCAAGGCGGGGTTACGGTCCGGTCCCCACACTTGGCACTGTGAACGTCGTCAGGGAAGGGGAGCGCGGTGTCTCAGGTCATCTCGTCGCTTGGAGCCAGGGAGTTGCTACTTTCCGGTCGGTCCGAGGTGGTGTCTGACGAGGCGCTGCTGGAGGTGTTGGTCGGCGGCTCCGGCGCTGCCGGCATCGGCAGGATACTCGCGCACGAACCGGTTCCTGCCGCACTGTGGCGCGTGCACCCCGACGAGTTGGTGGCTGTCGACGGTGTGGGTCCCGCAGGCGCCGCTCGGCTGCTGGCGTGCGTGGAGATGACGCGGCGCGCGTCATGCGCCCCACCGGAGACACGCCCGTCGATCTCGACCCCGGAAGACGTCGTGGCCGTGTGTGGGCCGCGGCTGCGCGGCCGAGACCGCGAACACTTCTGGACGCTTGCGCTCAACACGAAGAACCGCCTGCTCAAGGTCATCGAGGTGTCGGTGGGAAGCCTGAACGCCTCCATCGTCCATCCCCGTGAGCTCTTCAAGGACGCGGTGCGGATCTCGGCGGCGTCGGTGGTCGTGGTTCACAACCATCCGAGCGGCGACCCAACGCCCTCGGGTGCTGACATCCAGCTCACGCGCAGGTTGGTGAAGGCCGGTGACGTGCTGGGCATCGAGGTGCTCGATCACGTGGTCATCGGTGACGGTGGGGAGCACGCGAGTCTGCGGGATCTGGGCCTCATGTGACCGCCCGAGCGTCACCGTGTTGTCAACGGCTCGCTGACTTGCTGTGCTATCCTCATGAGGTACCGCGTTCGACCGGCCCGGGACTGATTGGCTCCGGGTCGGTTTTGGCATGCGGAACCGGAGCGGGGAGACCCGTGGCCCTGCGGAGCAGGGTTGTGAGAGGAGAGAGAGCGACCGTGTCGCTTGTCGATATGTTCTTCAATTCATGGGGCGGCGACATGGCCGTCGACCTCGGTACCGCCAACACGCTCGTTTCGGTGCGTGGGCGCGGCATCGTGCTGATCGAGCCCTCGGTGGTCGCGGTCGAGAAGGACACCAAGCGTGTCCTGGCCGTGGGCATCGACGCCAAGCGCATGCTCGGCCGCACGCCCGGCAGCATCGTTGCCATCCGACCGCTCAAAGACGGCGTCATCGCCGACTTCGAGGTCACCGAGGCGATGCTTCGCTACTTCATCAACAAGACGCGCGTGAAGCGCTTCCCTTGGCAGCCCAAGCCGCGCGTGGTCGTGTGTGTTCCCTCGGGTGTCACTGAGGTCGAGAAGCGCGCCGTCTTCGAGGCCACGATGCAGGCGGGAGCTCGCCAGGCGTACCTGATCGAGGAGCCCATGGCTGCGGCCATCGGCGCCGGTCTGCCCATCCAGGAGCCCACGGGCTCGATGGTCGTCGACATCGGTGGCGGTACCACAGAGGTCGCCGTCATCTCGCTGGGCGGCATCGTCGTGGCCCAGTCGATCCGCATCGCCGGAGACGAGTTCGACGACGCGATCATCGCCCACGTGAAGCGCGTCTACAACGTCCTCATCGGCGAACGTACGTCCGAGGAGATCAAGTTCGAGATCGGCAGCGCCTGGCCTTTGCTTGAAGAGGTCGACGTCGAGGTTCGTGGACGCGACCTGCTCACCGGTTTGCCGCGCACTATCACCATGGAGTCCGAGGAGATCCGCGAAGCCATCGAGGAGCCCATCCAGGCCATCATCTCGGCGGTCAAGGGTACCCTCGAGCAGACCCCGCCCGAGCTGGCGAGCGACCTCATGGAGTACGGCATCGTGCTCACCGGTGGCGGCGCACTGCTCAAGGGTCTCGATGAGCGCCTCCGCCACGAGACCGGCATGCCCGTGCACGTCTCCGAGAGCGCGCTGACCAACGTCGTCGACGGCTCGGCGCAGGCGCTCGAGGAGATCGACGCGCTGAAGAAGGTGCTTCAGGGCGGGCGCTAGCCCATCCGAGGCTATGAGGGTTCAGCGAACCGAGACACAAGGGCCGCGACCGGGATGGCTGATCCTGTTCGTCGCGCTGTCCATCGTGCTCATCACCCTGTGGTTCCGGGAGTCCGACACCGGCATGCTCCACCGCGTGCGCGCCGGCGTGCAGACGGTCACGGCTCCGGTCTCGGCCGCGGGCGAGGTGGTCACGCGTCCTGTGCGCGGCCTGTTCGCCTGGGCGGGCGACCTGGGAGTGTCGCGAAGCCAGCTTGAGCGCCTTCGCGACCAGAACGAGCGTCTGCGCGCCCGTGTCGCCCAGCTTGAGGAGGCGCGCATCGAGAACGTGCGCCTGCGCAAGCTCGTGAAGCTCTCCGAGGCGCGGGACCTGCAGTCCATCGCTGCCCGCGTCATCGGCCGCCCCACCAACTCGTGGGAAGGCGTCATCACCATCGATCGCGGCACCTCGGACGGCATCCGCGCCGGAATGCCGGTGGTGGGCCCGCGTGGCCTGCTGGGGCAGACGGTCTCCGTGGCGCAGGGGTCAGCGAAGGTGCGGCTCATCACCGACCAGCGCAGCCGCGTGGCCGCCATGGTCCAGCGTACCCGTGCCGAGGGAATCGTGAGGGGCGCCGTCGACGGCCGGCTCTCCCTGGACTTCGTCTCGACCGAGACGACCGTGCGTGCAGGCGACGTCATCATCACATCTGGCATGGGCGGCGTGTACCCCAAGGGCCTCGTGATCGGCGAGGTCACCGAGGTGGACCGCAGGGTCAACGAGCTCTACCAGTCGATCGGGCTGGAGCCAACGAGCAACCTCGCAGGCATCGAAGAGGTGCTGGTCTTGGTCGGAGAGCCGCCGGCGGTCATCCCCGAGGGAGGCGAATGATGCGCAAAGCACTTCCTGCAGCGGCAGCCATTCTTGGCGCGCTCCTGCTTCAGGCGGGACTGGCTCCCTATCTCGCGATAGGGGGAGTGACGCCCAACTTCATGCTTCTGGTCGTCGTGACTCTCGCGCTCACCACGGGGCCCACCGAGGGTTGCATCGCCGGCTTCGCCGGGGGGCTGCTGTTCGACCTGCTCGGGACGGGGCCTGTGGGACCCATGGCGCTTGTCCTTGCGGTCGTGGGCTACCTTGCCGGCCTCATGCACGAGCAGATGTTCGCGGAGGGCTGGCTGTTGCCGCTGACCGTGATGGGCGTGGCCGCTTTGTCGACCGAGCTCGCCTATGGTCTGCTGCTGAGCATCATGGGGTCGTCCGAGGTCTCGTTCTGGAGCGCCCTGTTCACCACGATGCTGCCGAGCGCGATCTACAACACGGTCTTGGCGCTGCTCGTCTACCCGTGGTTGGCGCGCTTCTTGCGCACTGAACGACCGATGAAGACCTTCCGACGGCTCGCGTGATGCGCTTGAGCCTACCTGTCGCGACCGCACACGCGGCGGCCGAATAGACGGACGCGAATGGCAACGTTTCGACAGACACTCAAACCACGCTTCGCCGTCCTTGGCGGCGTGATCATCGCCGTGCTCGCGCTGTTGCTCGTGCGCCTGTGGACGATGCAGGTGCTCTCCGGGCCGGCCTTCGCGGCCCAAGCCGATGAGAACCGTGTGCGTGAGGTGACCACCGTCGCGCCCCGCGGGCGCATCCTGGACCGCTACGGCCGGGAGCTTGTCACGAACAGGCCCACCATGGCGGTCGTCGTCGAACCCTATCGCGGAGGCGACGAGGATGAGACTCGTCGGCGCGAGGAGATGATGCAGCGGCTCTCGTCGCTGCTCGACATCCCGGTGCGTGAGATCGAAGAGAGGGTCGCCAGCGTCAAGGAGTCTGCGCTCGCACCGCGCGTGGTCGCCATCGACGTCCCCATGAGCGCTGTCGCCTACATCTCAGAGCATCAGACCGAGTTCCCCGGTGTAGAGGTCGAGGCGCGCGCAGTCAGGCAGTATCCCCAGGGAAAGCTCGCCGCGCACGTCCTCGGCTATACCGGCGAGATCTCTGAGAGTGAGATGGCGGAGCCGGACTTCCAGGACTACGACCCCACCGACACCGTGGGCAAGGCGGGCGCAGAGCGCGCCTTCGAGAAGGTCTTGCAGGGTGATCGAGGGCGACGCGTGCTCGAGGTCGATGCGGCAGGCAACCCTCGGCGGATCATGCAAGAGACCGAGCCCGAGGCCGGCCGCGACGTCATGCTCACCATCGACAGCCGTGTGCAGCGAGTCGCCGAGAAGGCGCTCGTGGACGCGATGAAGGACGCCCACAAGGAGCACTACACCAAGGCCAAGGCCGGCGCGATCGTCGCACTCGACATCAGGAACGGCGAGGTGCTTGCCATGGCGAGCGCTCCCACCTACGACCCGTCTGTGTTCCTGGGCGGCGTGTCGCAGAAGGAGTGGCGTTCGCTGACGAGCACCGAGTCAGAGTATCCGCTCAGCAACCGCGCCATCATGGCCCAGTACCCTCCGGCGTCGACCTTCAAGGCCATGACGGGCCTGGCCGGACTTCAGGACGGCATGACCCGCCAGTGGTCCACCTACGACTGCCAAGGCAAGTGGGTGGGCATGGGCAAGCTGTGGAAGAAGTACTGCTGGAAGCACAGCGGCCACGGCATCGAGTCGTTCATGGCCGGTATCGAGGACTCGTGCGACGTCGTCTTCTATGAGATCGGCTACGACTTCTACAAAGATCGCGGCGAGAAGCTGCAGAAGTTCGCTCGGCAGTTCGGATACGGCAGCACGCTGGGTATCGAGCTGCCCGGAGAAGCGGACGGGCGAGTCCCGGATGCCGCCTGGAAGAAGGCGTACAACGAGAACTACCCCGAGTATCAGCGCTGGTTGCCGGGCGACACGGTGAACATGGCGATCGGTCAGGGAGACATGCTGGTCACACCGCTCCAGGTCGCCGCCTCCTACGCCGGTATCGCCAACGACGGCAAGGTGATGCGGCCGCACGTGCTGCGAAGCGTCTTGGGTAGTGACGGCAAGCCCGTGCTGGGGCCGAGCAAGGATGTCGCGTTCGCGCCCAAGGTGTCGCAGGCCAACATCAACATCATGCAGCAGGCGCTGCTCAACGTGACCGAGCGCGGAACCGGAGCCGGTGCGTTCAGGGGCTTCGACCAGCGTGTGGCCGGCAAGACGGGCACCGCGCAGGTCGCCGGCAAGGACGACTATGCGTGGTTTGTCGGCTACGCGCCTGCGGACAATCCCCGGTACGCCGTGGCGGTAGTGGTCGAGCAGGGTGGGCACGGTGGATCGGTCGCCGCGCCCGCGGCCCGCCAGGTGCTCGCATCGCTGCTGGGCGTGCGTGTCGAGCACGTCAGCGCGTCGGATTCATCGAGGTGATGGCGTGAACGAGCGCTCCCCATTGCGCGTGGTCAATCCCACGCTCGTCGCGGTCGTCTTGCTGCTGTCCGTCTTCGGCAGCATCATGGTTCGTTCCGCCGTGTCGGGTATGGGCGCCGGGGACGCGATGTTCAAGCGGCATCTGCTTGGTATCGCCATCGGCCTTGTGCCGCTCATTGCGGCGTGGGTCATCGACTACCGCAAGTTCCAAGGCTGGGTGGGCCCGCTCCTGCTCTTCGATGCCTTCCTCATCATCTCTCCGCTCGTACCGGGTCTGGGTGCATCGGCCAAGGGCGCGCAGCTGTGGCTCGAGATCGCCGGCATCCGCCTCTTCCAGCCTTCCGAGCCCGGAAAACTCGTGTTCATCCTCGTGATGGCCGCGGTGATCGCGGGCTACAAGGGGCGTATCGAGCACGGTCGCGACGTGGCCCGCGTGTTGGGCTTGGCGGCCATCCCGTTCCTGCTCGTCGTTGCGGTGGGTGACCTCGGCACCGGACTGGTCTTCGCGGCGATCACCGCCGGCATGCTTCTGGTGGGCGGCCTCAAGGGCAGGTGGTTCGCTGTTCTCGGCATCACCGGGGTACTGCTCATCGGCGTGCTCTTTGGCGCCAACGAGGGGCTCAACCGCATGCTTCACCGCGGTCCGTACGACCCCGCCTACATCGCGGCGCAGGCGTCGGGCTCGTCTGAGGCGCTCAAGCAGGTCGACGACTCCAGCGTGCTCATCAAGCGCTATCAGCTCAACCGCCTTCTCGTCTTCGTCGATCCCACGCGTGACCCGGATGGCGCGGGCTATAACCTCGAACAGTCCAAGATCGCGATCGGGTCCGGTGAGCTCACCGGCAAGGGGCTGGGCTCGGGTACACAGGGCAACCTCAACTTCCTGCCCGAGCGCCACACGGACTTCATCTTCAGCGTCTTGGGGGAGGAGCTCGGCTTCCTGGGGGCGGTGATCTTGCTTGGGCTCTATCTCGGGCTGCTCGTGACGTCGCTCGAGATATCGGCGTCCTCGCGCGATCTGTTCGGCTCGCTGATCGCGGTGGGCATCATCTCGATGTGGACGTTCCAGATCCTCGAGAACATCGGCATGACCATCGGAGTCATGCCCATCACGGGCGTTCCGTTGCCGTTCATGAGCTTCGGTTCGTCGTTCATGGTCACCAACCTGGCCGCGACGGGTATGCTGTTGTCGGTCTGGACACGTAGGTACTCGTAGGGAGCAACCATGGCGATGCCACTCGACATACGCGACCTCGTGAGCTCGGGCTCGAAGCTGCGCACCGAGCGCGAGAAGCCGGTGCGCATCGCCGTCTACGTCGACGCACAGGCACCCGAGGCGGCGGTCGATGCGTTGAAAGACGCGTTGCGCCCTCAGATGAGCACCGCTCGTCTGCACGTCGAGCCGGTGGTTCCCGGCGACGTGCTCGTGGTCGATGACGCCGCCGATGCCGTGATCGGGCTGACCGGCCCGGGAGGCACGCTGGGCCCCTCGCTGTCACGCGCCCGTGATCGCTTCGTGCCCACGGCTCTGCTGGCGCTGGGGGAGCCCCGTGATCTCGTGTCACGACGCCTCCAGCATCCCATCCTGGATACCCTCGCCGCTGACGCCCCTGACGAGCTCGTCGAGGCGCTGGGCAAGTGGCTCGCCGACCGCGTGAACGGCAAGCGCCTGGCCCTTGCGGCCAACTTCGAGTTCGTCCGCCACGCCGTGGCAGAGGAGTCGATCAAGAACACGGCCTTCCAGAACGCTGTCGTGGGAGGCGTGGTCATCATCCCCGGCGCCGACATGCCCATCATGACCGCGAACCAGGCCAAGATGATCCTGCAGATCGCCGCAGCATACGGAGAGCCGTTGGGCACCGAGCGGATCAAGGAGCTTGCGGCTGTCGTGGGTGGCGCGTTCGTGTTTCGCAGCGTTGCGCGTCAGGCGCTGGCGCTGGTGCCCGGTTTCGGGTGGGCGATCAAGGCCGGTATCGGGTACTCCGGCACGCTGGCCATGGGCTACGCGGCCCTTGAGTACTTCGAGCACGGCGGTGACGTGAGCGGTCTGGCCGAGCGGATCCGCGACGCTCGCGACCGGGCGATCGACGCCGCGCGCCGCAAGGGCGGCCGTGAAGAGGCGATTCCCGCGCACGCCTGGGTGGCCGACGAAGAACCATCCGCGGTAGAGTATGCGATTCTTCCGGCGGTCGCCGGTGAGACCGACCCATCGACTGGAACGAGGGAGCTGTGACGCTGGCCGACCTGTGGCCGCGCATCGAACCGCTCCTCGCACGCATAGAGCGACCCGCCCGCTACCTTGACAGGGAGTGGGGCGCTCATCATCGCGAGGACGCCGACTATCGCGCTGTTCTTCTGTATCCCGACACCTACGAGATCGGCCAGGCCAACCAGGCCATCGGCATCTTGTATGACCGGCTCAACACGTGCGACGGCGTTGCCGCCGAGCGCGCGTACATCCCGTGGATCGACCTGTCCGAGCTCATGCGCGAGAACGACGTGCCGCTGTTCTCGCTCGAGAGCTGCGCCCCCGTGCGCGACTTCGATCTTCTCGGCATCACCGTGCCCTATGAGCTGAGCTACGCCAACATCCTCGAGGCGCTCGATCTCGCGGCCATCCCGCTGCGAAGCGCCGAGCGTGACGAGACGCATCCGCTGGTCGTCGCGGGCGGTCCCTGTGTCTTCAACCCTGAGCCGTTCGCACCGTTCTTCGATGCGATCTTGATCGGGGAAGGGGAGGACGCGGTCGTCGACATCGTGGACGCCCACCGAGCCGCCAAAGCGGCCGGCCTGTCGCGCGCCCAGGTGCTCGCTGCCTTGGCGCAGATACCCGGCGTGTACGTCCCGTCGCTCTACGATGTGCGGACCGACGCACAGGGAGCGTTCGCCGGGGTCGTACCGGCCGAGGGCGCGCCCGCTGTCGTGACCAAGCGGGTCGTCGCCGACCTGAGCGCTCACAGGCCCCCCACGTGTCCGGTGGTGCCCTTCATGGACGTCGTGCACGACCGCTTCGCCGTCGAGGTCTTGCGCGGCTGCACGCGCGGGTGCCGCTTCTGCCAGGCGGGCATGGTGTATCGCCCGGTGCGTGAGCGCAGCGCCGACGACGTCGTTCGCGACGCACTCGCCGGCCTCGCGTGCACCGGCTACGACGAGGTCTCGCTCACATCGCTGTCGACCGCGGACCACTCGATGCTCGAGGACGTGTTGCGACGCCTCCAGCGCCGGCTGGCAGGTACGGGCATCTCGGTGTCGCTTCCGTCGCTTCGGGTCGACGCGTTCTCGGTCGACATGGCGCGCATGATCGCCTCGGGCAAGAAGTCCGGACTCACCTTCGCGCCGGAGGCGGGCACGCAGCGGATGCGCGACGTCATCAACAAGAACGTCACCGAGGAAGACCTCCTCGACACGATCCGCCTTGCGTTCGAGGCCGGATGGCGTCGGGTGAAGCTCTACTTCATGATCGGTCTGCCCACTGAGACCGATGACGACATCCGTGGCATCGGCAACCTCGTGTACAAGGTGCTCACCACCGCCCGAGAGGCCACTCCGCCGTCACAGCGCGGCGGTCTCAAGATCGGTGTGAGCGTGTCCACGTTCGTGCCCAAGGTCAACACTCCCTTCCAGTGGGAGCCGCAGGTGACCTTCGAAGAGGTGAAGCGCCGTCAGGGCGTGTTGCGTGAGTCGTGCCCCCGCAAGGGAGTCGACCTGCACTGGCACGATGCCGATGTCAGCTACCTCGAAGGTGTCATGGCCCGAGGCGGCAGGGAACTGGCCGACGTCGTCGAGACCGCATGGCGTTCCGGCGCGCGCTTCGACGCGTGGACCGAGCAGTTCAAGCTCTCGGCGTGGCTCGACGCGTTCGATACGTGCGGGATCGACCCCACGTCGATCGCGAATCGCGCGCGTGAGCTCGATGAGCCGTTGCCGTGGGACCACATCTCGGCCGGAGTCTCGCGCCGCTATCTCGAGCGTGAGCGTGCGCGTGCGCTCGAGGGCGTGACCACCGCGGACTGCAGCTTCTCCGGTTGCACGGGCTGCGACGTCTGCGGCGATCTGGGTGTCGACATCGTGTTGGCGGGGGGTGAGCGCCGATGAGTCCCGGCGAGTTCCGCCTGAGGGTGCGCTACGTCAAGTCCGGGCGCCTTCGCCACCTGTCACATCTCGAGGTCGTCCATGCGCTCGAGCGCGTCGTCAGGCGTGCCGGGTTGCCGTTCGCCATCACCCAGGGATTCAGTCCACACCTCAAGGCTGCGTTCGGTCCCGCACTGCCGGTGGGCACCGCCGGCGAGAATGAGTACTTCGATGTGTGGCTGACGCGCTACACTGAGGCCAAGGAAGCCCTGCGTCTGCTTTCCGGGGCCGCTCCCGCCGACCTGGCGCCCGTCGAGGCGCGCTACGTGGCGGATAGCGTGCCCTCGTTGACGGCGGCGCTGACGATAGCGATCTATCTGGTCGAGCTCGACGGAGAGGAGATCAAGTCCGAGAAGATGCACGCGGCGCTGTCGCAGGTGCTCTCGGAGGGTGAGCTTGTGGTTGTGCAGAAGAAGGGCAAACAAAAGGTTTTCGACCTGGCGCGCAGTGTCCCGAAGGACCCGCGTGTCATGGATCGGGACGGTGGAGCCACCGTAGAGCTCGCCGTCCGCATGGGCCCGGAAGGGTCTCTCCGCCCTGATTCGCTCATCCGCGCCGCTCTTGAGAGAGCCGGAGTGACTGCGTCTGCCGTGCGCACGACGCGTCTGGATGCGCTTGTCGAATCTGATGAGGGGGTCTGGTCGCGTCCCGTGTGACGGGAGAGGACCAGTGGCCGACATGGCCCGCGAGATGTTGATCTCGCACGATAGCAACGAGACCCGGGTCGCACTGCTCGAGGACCGGGAGCTCGTCGAACTCTACATCGAGCGTCCAAAAAGAAGTGTCGTGGGAAACGTCTACCTCGGTAAGGTGAGCGACGTTCTTCCGGGCATGCAGGCGGCGTTCGTCGACATCGGTCTTGAGAAGAACGCGTTCCTCTATGTCGATGAGGTCGTGTCCCCTGAGGGCGTCGAGGGGCTGCCCAAGCGCGACATCCAGCAGCTGCTCAAGGTCGGCCAGCAGCTCATGGTCCAGGTCGTCAAGGACCCCATGGGGACCAAGGGCGCTCGCGTGACCACAGAGATCACCTTGCCGGGACGTTTCCTCGTGCTCATGCCGCACTCGCGGTTCGTGGGCGTGTCCAAGAAGCTGCCCGATGCTGAACGCGATCGCCTTCACGACATCGTGGCTGCGCACGTACCCGATGAGGTGGGGGTCATCGTACGCACCGTCGCGCAGGGTGCGAGCGAGCGCGACCTCGTGAGCGATCTCGAGTTCCTGCTTCGCCTGTGGAAGCGCGTCAACCATCAATCGACCGAGGCGCTCGCTCCCGAGATCATCTACACGGAGATGGATCTTGCGCTGCGGTTCGTACGCGACGTCTTGTCTGAGGACTTCCGCAGGCTGACCATCGACGACAAGGCGACCTTCGAGAAGGTGGTCTCGTTCCTGAAGAAGACGAGCCCTCACCTCGTGCGGCGGGTGCAGCTCTACAAAGAGAAGACCACGCTGTTCGAGCTCTACAAGCTGCAAGACGCTATCGACACGGCGCTCAAGCGCACCGTTCCACTTCCCAGCGGGGGTTACCTGACCATCGACAAGACGGAGGCGCTCGTCTCCATCGACGTCAACACAGGCAAGTTCGTGGGCAAGCGCAGCCTTGAGGAGACGATCCTGCGCACGAATCTGGAGGCGGCCGATGAGGCTGTTCGCCAGCTGCGCCTGCGAGACCTGGGTGGCATCATCGTCATCGACTTCATCGACATGGAGGAGCAGCTCAGCCGCGGTCAGGTGCTGGCGCGACTGTCTGAGGCACTCGAGCGCGACAGGACCAAGACGCGCATGAGCGACATCTCGCGACTTGGGTTGGTGGAGATCACCCGCAAGAACGTGACGGACGGTCTGTACGGCGTGCTCACCGAGCCGTGTCCCCACTGCCGCGGGGAGGGTCGCGTCGTGTCTCGGCAGACGAGGCGCATCTCGGTCGAGCGTCGCATGCGCGAGCTGCTGCGCAACGGACGCAGTGACGCCTACCTGTTCGGCCTGAACCCCGAGACCTTCAAGCTTGTGACGGAACCGGGGCTCAACGTGGCCGCCGCTCTGCGGGCCGAGACGGGCCGTCAGGTCACGATCGTCCCCGATGACGAGGCCAGTCCCACCGAGGTGCGGGTGCTCATCGAGGGCAAGACCGGGTTGTTCGGACGGAGGCCCTTCGGATCGTAGTCTCTCCAGATCCGATGGTGCCTTGGGCGTCATTTCAGGGTAGGATACTCCCGGCACCGTTGTAGTGCCGTAAGTTCGTTGACGCATGTGGGATGGGCTGTTAGCATATCTCCTCGCGCGTTTATCAAGCGATTGAAAGGTTCCTGATGTACGCAATCGTTGCTACCGGTGGCAAGCAGCTCAAGGTCGCTGCCGGCGACGTGGTCACTGTCGAGAAGCTCAAGGCCGAGGTTGGCGAGAGCGTCAAGTTCGATGTCATCTTCCTTGCTAACGAGGATGAGATCGTGACCGACGCCGCCCAGCTCGCTGCAGCTACCGTCACGGGCGAAGTCGTCGAGCACTTCAAGGGCGACAAGGCCATCATCTTCAAGTTCAAGAAGCGCAAGGGCTACAAGCGCCTCAAGGGCCACCGCCAGGACCTGACCCGCGTCCGCATCACGGACGTGGCAGCCGGCGCCGCCAAGAAGGCCGCTCCCAAGAAGAAGGCCGCCGAGAAGGTCGAAGAGCCTGTCGCTGAGGCGACCGAGGCCGCGGCCGCTGAGAACGAGTAAGGCAGGGATCGAGCAATGGCTCATAAGAAAGGTCTCGGTTCTACTAAGAACGGTCGCGATTCAAAGGCAAAGCGCCTTGGTGTGAAGCGCTTCGCCGGCGAGGTCGTTGGCACGGGCACGATCATCGTGCGCCAGCGCGGCACCCGTATCCACCCGGGTGAGGGCGTTGGTCGCGGTGGCGACGACACGCTGTTCGCACTGCGTGAGGGTACCGTGGAGTTCACCCGCGGTCTCAAGCGCCGTGTGCACGTTCGACCGCTCGAGGCCTAAACGGCCCGACCGAGCATCACGCGACAGTCGCGAGCCCTCCGCCCGATGACCCGGCGGGGGGCTCGTTCGCATATTCTGGATGCGGCGCATCCACTGGAAGGACCTGAACCACGTGTTCATAGATGAAGTAAAGATCCATGTGAAGGGCGGCGACGGCGGCGCGGGTTGCATGTCGTTCCGCCGAGAAGCCCACGTGCCCAAGGGCGGGCCTGACGGCGGCGACGGCGGTACCGGCGGAAACGTCGTGCTCGAGGCCGACGCCGCTCTCTCCTCGCTGCTGGACTACCACTACAAGCGGCACTTCAAGGCGCCCAAGGGCGTGCACGGCAAGGGCCAGATTCGCCACGGCGCCCGCGGCGAGGACCTCATCCTCAAGGTGCCGCTGGGCACCGTCGTGACCGACGGAGAGACCGGCGAGTTCATCGGCGATCTCACGCATCAAGGGCAGCGGGTCGTCGTGGCCGAGGGCGGGTACGGTGGCCGAGGCAACATCCACTTCGTCACCCCCACGCGCCGCGCTCCCGGATTCGCCGAGCTGGGCGAGCCGGCCCAGGAGCGCTGGGTCCGTCTCGAGATGAAGCTTCTCGCCGACGCCGCCCTCGTGGGCATGCCCAGCGTGGGCAAGTCTTCGCTGATCGCCCGCATGAGCGCGGCGCGGCCCAAGATCGCCGACTATCCCTTCACGACGCTCGTCCCCAACCTGGGCGTGGTCAAGGCGGGCGGCCGCAGCTTCGTGGTCGCAGACGTCCCCGGCCTCATCGAGGGCGCCAGCGAGGGCAAGGGCCTCGGGCACGCCTTCCTGCGTCATATCGAGCGCTCTGCGCTCATCATCCACGTGGTCGATCTCACGGGCAGCTACGAGCAGCGCGACGTCATCAGTGACTACGAGATCATCGAGCGAGAGCTCGCCTTGCACGCCGAGGAGCTTGTGTCTCGGCCCCGCGTGATCGTGGGCAACAAGGCCGACGTGGTCGGCGTCGAAGAGGCCGACGAGCGGATGCGCCAGCGTGCCGAAGCCGACGGATGGCCGTACTTCGCGGTCTCCGCGGTCACCGGAGAGGGCATCGATGCGATGATGCTCTCGGTCGCGGAGCGCGTGCACGAGATCCGCACCGCCGTCGCCGAGCAGGCCGAGCCCTTCCAGGCGGTCTTCCAGCACACTCGCAAGAAGTCGAAGGACTTCCGCGTGGTCAATCTGGGAGGCGGCGTGTTCCGTGTCGAAGGCCGTGGCATCGAGCGCATGGTCATCCAGACCGAATGGGACAATGAAGAAGCCGTGGCGTTCCTCCAGAAGCGCATGGTCAAGGCCGGCGTCGAGAGCGCGCTGATCGAGGCCGGAGCCCGTGACGGCGACGAGATTCGTATCGTGGGCCGCAGCTTCGAGTTCGACGTGGGACTGATGGACGACAACGAAGTGGTCTACATCGAAGACGAGCTCGAGGATGAGGACGACACCGGCTTTGAGGGTGGGGACGAGGATGACACCGTCTTCGAGGGCGGTCTCGAGGTAGGGTCCGAGGAGGACTAGTGGGCGACACGCGCATCGTGATCAAGGTCGGATCCTCCACTCTCGCTCCCAGCGGGGGAGGGATCGACCGTGATTTCGTGCGCGACCTCGTTTCCCAGGTGTGCACGCTCAAGCGGGCCGGCTTCGCGCCGGTCATCGTCACCTCGGGTGCCATTGCCGCTGGCGTCGAGCGGCTTGGGCTGGCCGAGAGGCCCACTGACATGCCGTCGCTCCAGGCTGCGGCGTCGGTGGGCCAGGTGGCCCTTGTCGAGACCTACGCGACGCTGTTCGCCGAGCACTCGGTCACGGTGGGGCAGGTTCTGCTCACCCGGCACGACACCGGTCACCGCGAGGCGTTCCTTCACGCCCGCGACACCTTCGAGCGGCTGCTCGATCTGGGTGCGGTTCCGGTGGTCAACGAGAACGACACCGTTGCCGTCGATGAGATCCGCTTCGGCGACAACGACACGCTCGCGGCGCTCGTGGCGACCATGGTGGGCGCTGGGCTTGTCGTCTTGCTCTCCGATATCGCTGGGCTCTACGACGCCGACCCGCGTGTGAGTGCGGAGGCTCAACTGCTCGAGCAGGTCGACGAGCTGACTGACGACCTCGTGGCCGCCGCCGGCGGGTCGGGTTCTGATGTCGGCAGCGGAGGCATGGCGACCAAGGTCGAGGCCGCCCGCGTGCTGATGAAGGCCGGCATCCCCATGGTCGTGTGCGACGGGCGACGGCCCGGTGTTGTTGTGGATGCCGCCGAGGGCCGCCCCTGCGGCACGGTGTTCTCGCCGGGAGAGGGCTCGCTCGGCGCACGCAAGCTCTGGATCGCGCTGGGCCGCAAGGCTGTGGGCGAGATCGTCGTCGACGACGGCGCGCGTCGGGCGCTCATCGAGCGAAGCACCTCGCTGTTGCCCGCCGGAGTGGTGAGCGTGAGCGGCGCGTTCATGCCTGGCGATGCGGTAGTATTGAAAGACGTTTCCGGGTCGGTCGTGGGACGCGGGCTCTCGGAGCTCTCCGCGGTCGATCTTGAGACGGTGAAAGGCATGAAGACCTCGGCCATCGCCGAGGCGTATCCGCATCTGGCGGGCAAGGAAGTCGTGCACAGGGACCGTCTCGCGATCCTGTGAGGTCGGGATGGTGCCTCTAGAGAGGAGCGGTGTGATGTCGGAGGTCCTGCACTTGGCGGAGCGTGCGCGTGAAGCGGCTCGTTCGCTCGCGATCACGTCCACCGAGCAGCGCAACCGAGCGCTCCTCATCATGGCCATGGCGCTCATGTCACGGCAAGACGACATCTTGGCCGCCAACGCCGCCGACATCGAGGCGGCCAAGGCCAAGGGCACGCCGGCCGGGCTCATCGATCGGCTGGAGCTCAATCCGGCCCGCCTGAAGTCGATGTCCGAGGCGCTGCGTGCTCTGTCGCTGCTCCCGGATCCCATCGGTGAGGTCATCGACGGCTACAAGCTCGCCAACGGTATCGAACTTCGCCAGCTGAGGGTGCCGCTGGGCGTGGTGGGCATGATCTACGAGGCCCGCCCCAACGTGACCGCCGACGCCGCCGGCCTGTGCCTCAAGACCGGCAACGCCGTGATCTTGCGCGGCGGCTCCATGGCCCAGCAGAGCAACCTCATGCTCACCCAGGTACTCGCGACGGCTGCTGCCGGCGCCGGGATGCCCGAGGGCTGCATCCAGATGATCGAGTCCACCGACCACGCCGCCGCCGAGGAGATGATGGGCCTCCACGGCTACATCGACGTGCTCATCCCGCGCGGCGGGGCCGGCCTTATCAAGAGTGTGGTCGAGAACGCCAAGGTGCCCGTCATCGAGACGGGAACCGGCAACTGCCACATCTACATCCATCAGGACGCCGATGCCCAGATGGCGCGAAACATCGTCATCAACGCGAAGTGCTCTCGCCCCAGCGTGTGCAACGCCGCCGAGTCACTGCTCGTCGACGAGTCGGTGTACGAGCGGATTCTGCCTGACATCCTCAAGGAGCTCGAGGAGAACGGCGTCACCATCTATGCAGACGAGAAGACCCGCTCGCTGGGCGCGGTCATGCGCATCGAGGCAGCAACTGAAGAGGACTGGGCCACCGAGTACCACGACCTGAAGATGAGCGTGAAGGTGGTCACCGGCCTGTCCGAGGCGATCAACCACATCAACACCTACGGCACCAAGCACTCCGAGGCCATCATCACGAACGACTACACAGCTGCTCGGCGGTTCCTCCACGAGGTCGACGCCGCCGCGGTCTACGTCAACGCCTCGACGCGCTTCACCGATGGTGGAGAGTTCGGTCTTGGTGCTGAGATCGGCATCTCGACGCAGAAGCTGCACGCGCGTGGCCCCATGGGTCTGTCGGCGCTCACGTCGACCAAGTTCGTGCTGATGGGGGACGGGCAGATCCGAGAGTGATCCGCGGCGCGCGACTCGGCATCATGGGTGGGACCTTCGACCCCATCCACTACGGTCACCTCGTCACCGCTGAGGAGGCCTTGGTCCAGTTCAACCTCGACCGGGTCATCTTCATGCCCACGGGGCGCCCCGCTGCCAAGTCGAACGACTACGTCTCAGAGCCGGAGCATCGCTATCTGATGACCGTGCTTGCCACGGCGGCCAACCCGGACTTCGATGTGAGCCGTCTGGAGATCGATCGTCCGGGACTGACGTTCACCGTCGAGACTCTTCAGGCCCTGCGCGATGAGCATGGGCCGTCCGCGGAGCTGTTCTTCATCACCGGTGCGGATGCCGTGTGGGAGATCGTCTCGTGGAAAGAGGCCGACAAGGTCGCGGGCCTTGCGACATTCATCGCGGCGACACGGCCCGGCTATGACCTCGAGGGGGCACGCGCGCTGCACGAGCGTCAGGCGACCGGCTTTCGGATCGAGTACATCGAGGTCCCGGCGCTCGCCATCTCCTCGACCGACCTGCGTCAGCGCGTGGCACAGCGGCGTCCGATCAGGTATCTGGCACCGGAGCCCGTGGTGTCCTACATCCAGAAGCACGGCCTGTATCGAGAGGTCGGCTGAGTCGATGAGCGTGACCTATGAGATGGCCGAGGCCGCGCTCGAGAGCCGCTTGAGCGAGTCGGCGGTGGAGCACTGCAGGCGAGTCGCCCGGACGGCGGCTGCGCTGGCCTCGATCTACGGAGTCGACCCCGAGGATGCCGCGCTCGCGGGGCTCCTGCACGACTGGGACCGAGAGGTCGCGGCTCCTGAGCTGCTCGCCTCCGCCGATGCGGCCGGGATCCAGACATCGAGCGCCGATGAGGCCGTCCCGTACCTCTTGCACGCGCGCACGGGTGCGTCGGCGGTTGCGACTGAGTTCCCGGGCATCTCGGATGAGGTGGTGCGCGCGGTCGCGCACCACACAGTCGGTTCCGCCGATATGAGCGAGCTCGACATGGTCGTCTATCTTGCGGACATGATCGAGCCTGGACGCGACTACCCCGGTGTCGACGATCTTCGCGAGGCGGTGGGAACCGTCTCCCTCGACGACCTGTTCGCCAAGGGCTACGAGCAGTCCTTGATGCACCTGCTGCGCTCGCGCAAGTTCATTCACCCGCAGACCGTCGCCGTGTGGAACGCTCTCGTCGCCAGGGGGCAGCGATGAGCGACGAGAAGAAGCGTCGTCTCAAGACCCCTCAGGCGCCGGAAGCTCCCTCGGGCTACCGCCAGACGCGACGGGGTTCAAAGTCCGCCAAACAGGCCAAGAAGGCCGAGAAGCAGCACAAGATGGTCTCGGCGTTCGACAAGATGGGCCGCGGAGTGCGCAACGTGGTCTGGGTGATCGCGTGGGGCCTCGCGATCGTGGGACTCAGCGCGCTGGTGCTCCTGCTTATCGCGAACGCGGTTAACACCGTCGTGCGATGGAACGCCCGCCGTGCCGCCGAGTCCACCACAGCGGCGTCTCTGCAGGAGAAGAAGGCGCGTGAGAACGTGCTGGTCATCGGCGTGGAGGGTGATCGAGCGGTCGGGTTCCTCGCCTTGCGCGTGGACGGCAAGGGCAAGCAGGTCTACGGCATCGCCATCCCCGATGGGGCGTTTCTCGATGTTCCCGGCCAGGGGTTCGAGCGGGTGGGGGAGTCGTACGCGGGCGGCGCTGACGTATCGCTTGCCGCGATCTCGAACTACCTCACCGTGCCGTTCAGGTCCTACGTGGTCGTGCCCGCCGCTGCGTACAAAGACGCCCTCACGAGGCAGACCGTCAACGGCCTGTTCGAGACCTCGCAGGGCAGCAACATGACCTCAGATGCGCTGGCTGATCTGAGCAAGACGGTGGACAAGTTCGATCCCGACAACGTCGCCATCGTGCCGATGCCGGTCAAGCCGATCAAGCTGGGCGACCAGACGTACTTCGAGCCGCAGCGCAAAGAGGTCGCCGACCTCTTGAAGCAGTGGTGGAACGTCGACCCCAGCGACCAGCAGCGCGCGGTCCGCGTGATCGTGTACAACGGCTCGGGCATCCCCGGTATCGCCGGCGAGGCGGCACAGCAGCTCATCAGGGCGGGTCTGCGCGTCGTGGACACCAAGAACGCCGACCGGTTCGACTACAAGACAACACAGATCGTCGTGCGGCGCGGGGACGAGTCCCGTGGCAAGCCCGTTCGTGAGGCTTTGGGCGTGGGCGAGATCAAGCTCGACCCCTCGAGCTCCGACGTCACCGACGTGATCGTGATCATCGGCAAGGACTATCGGCCCCCCAAGGCCGACACACAGAAGGGCACCAAGTGATCTCATCGTCTGAAATCGCAACGCTTGCTGCGAGCGCCGCAAGCGACAAGAAGGCCGTCGACATCATCGCTCTCGACGTCGCCGAACTGCTCGTCGTGACCGACTACTTCGTCATCTGCACGGGCGGCACCGACATCCAGGTCCGCGCCATCGCCGACGAGGTGGAGAACCAGCTCCGCGAGAAGGCCGGTATCAAGCCGATCGGGCGCGAAGGCGTTGCCGAGGGCAAGTGGATCCTGCTCGACTTCGCCGACGTGGTCGTGCACGTGTTCCAGAAAGAGGAGCGCGAGTTCTACCGCCTCGAGAAGCTGTGGGGAGACGCTCCGCGCTTGGCGTTGTCGGCCGACATCACCGGTCCGGCTGCGAGCGAGGTTCCCGACGGCGCCTCTGCATCGGAGTAGCGGTGCGGGCTCGTCTTGAGCGTTTCGCCGTCCCGGCGGCTCTGGTTGGGGTCGCCGTCGTCTGGGGCGGCACCTTCGTCTTGGTCGCCGACGCGATCGCGCGCTACCCGATGTTCGCGTTTCTCGGGTGGAGGTTCGCGGTGGCGTCCGTGGCGTTCGTCATCATGTTTCCCCGCGTCTTCAGGCGTCTTGACCGAGCCAACCTTTCGATGGGGCTTGTCGCCGGTGTGTTGCTGACGGCCGGCTATGTGTTCCAGACGTGGGGGCTTGCACCTGATGTGGGAACCACACCCGCGCGGGCCGCGTTCATCACGGGGCTCTACGTGGTGATCGTCCCCGTGATACAAGCCGTGTGGCTGCGTCGTCTGCCACGTCGTGCCAACATCTTCGGCGTCGTGCTGGCTCTGGCGGGCCTGTGGCTTCTGTCGGGGGCGGGCGGTGCCGGGCAGTGGAACACGGGAGACACCCTTGTCGCCATCTGTGCCGTCGCCTACTCGCTTCACATGATCGTCTTGGGTTCGACCGACGAGCGGCACGACACCGCGGCGCTCACGCTCGTGCAGCTGCTCACCTGTGCTGTGCTGTGCGGCTCGATCTCGGTGGCCGTCGAGAGGCCGGGGTTGCCTACGGACCCGGTGGTCATCTTTGCGATCGTCCTGTGCGGCGTGCTCGCATCCGCGCTCGCGTTCGTGATCCAGACGTGGGCACAGCGACGGATGCCGCCGTCGCGCGTGGCGCTCATCCTGGTCACGGAGCCGGCCTTCGGTGGCCTGTTCGGCTGGACGGTCGCCGGCGTGTGGCCCATCAGGGAAGTGCTGGGCGCGTCGCTGATGCTTGGAGGCATGATCACGAGCGAGGTCGTGGCCGCCGCGGCACCCGGCGAGCACGTCACCTACGGCGCCGCGATGGAGGGCATGCCTGCGCCGGTTCTTGACGACGATCGCGAGCCCACGCCGTTGCTCGCCGAGGTTTCGTCGCCTGAATCCGAGATCGGTGAAAGCCATCTTGAAAACGGTATTGACCAGCCCGGAAGTGCTGGGTAGACTACCGCTTGCCGCTTTCGAGCGACCCAGATGTGGGGCCTTAGCTCAGCTGGGAGAGCGCCTGGCTGGCAGCCAGGAGGTCAGGGGTTCGATCCCCCTAGGCTCCACCAACGAATACGAACGCCCGTCGGGACACCGGCGGGCGTTTTTGTGTATGTGCCACCCCGGGGCTAGAGAATCAGGCCCGAGGTCTGTATCATCGCGTCAACGCTTGATCTCGGGGGAGATGGGCGGGAACGTCTGCTTGGGGGAGCCGTGGACTCGAACTTCTCGTTGGCGCTCGTGGCGATACTGCTGCTGTCGGTGGCGGTCTGGTGGATCGCTGCGCCCTTCCTGGTCAGCGCGTCTGATCGGCGCCTGGTGGAGCGCAATCCCGATCATCACGCGAAGCTGGTGCGGTTCTATCGGCATTGGGGTTTCGCGGCGATCGCCATCGGCGTCGTGGTCGCTATCGTCATCTAGCGGCGTGGTCCCTCAGGCAAATGCCTCGTCGATGCCCGCGCGCACGGTCTGCGCGCTTCTGAAGAGCGCGGCGGCCTCAGGTCCATCGATGAGGGGATCGAAGGTGTCGAGTATCCCCGCTCCTCCTACCAATCGGGGCAGCGAGATCGTCACATCCGGGATGCTCAGGATCTCTGTCGCCGGGGCGCAGACCGTCAATACGCTGCGACGGTCGCTCAGGACGGTGTCCACGATGCGCGCGATCGCCGAGCCCACACCGTAGTACGTCGCACCCTTGCTCTCGATGATGCGCACGGCTGCTCGCCGCACGGCATCGTCGATCACGATCCTCTCCGCTTCGCCAAAGACGATGTCGCGATCCGCACAGAGCGAGACCAGCGGTAGTCCGGCGACCATTGCCGACGACCATGCGAGCACCTCTGTGTCGCCGTGCTCTCCAAGCACGTACGAGTGGACATGCTGCGAGTCGACTCCGGTGAGCCCCGCGAGCAAGGTGCGGAAGCGCGCCGTGTCCAGCGTGGTCCCGGTGCCAAAGACGCTGCCGGGGAGTGCGCCGTGCTCACGGGCGATGTGGTCCGCGACGTGGGTCATGACATCCACGGGGTTGGTCGCGATAACGAGCACCGCTCCCGGAGAGTTCTCGAGGATCGACGGAATCACCTGGGAGAAGACCGCCCGATTGCGCCCCAGCAGCTCCATGCGGCTCTCGCCGGGCTGCTGGCTCACGCCTGCGGCCACAACCACGACGCTTGCTCCGGCGAGCGCGTCGTACCCGCCGGCGCTCACGCGCAGGGGATGTGAGAACGGCACGGCGTGCGTCAGGTCGTCGGCTTCGGCGTGTGCACGGGCGACATCGCGGTCGACGAGCACGATCTCGCGCCCGACCCCCTTCATGATCAGTGCGTACGCCGCGGTCGAGCCTACGAGTCCTGCGCCAACGATTCCGACCTTCATGTCGCGCCCCCTTAAGGCGTGCCCGCGAGCCGAGACACCCGCGAGCCCCACTGGTGCCTATTCCCCGTATGCCGCCCGGCGCTTGGTTACCGCAGGTTCACAGCCTTGCCGACCGCCTGTCGTAGGGCACTACGCTGATGTGCATGGGACGAATCAGACATCTCGTGTGGGGGGTGGTTCGCGGGGCGGCGCTGTTCTTTGGCGCGTTCTCCGCGTTGAACGCGGTGCCGCTTGCGGTGGGCTCGCCGCGGGCAGAGGACCTGTGGTGGGTGGACCTGAGCTACCTCCCCGGTTTCGTTGGCGGCGCTCTGGGTGCGGCGACGGCGATCTTGCTGCTGTGGCTCGCCATCTCGCCTCGGATGACATCCGGCAGGAGGCGTGCGACGCAGCTTGCCTGTGCATTCGTCTCCGTGAGTGCGGCGGTCAACGTGGTGGGCTTCTACCGCGCGTGGGGAGACGGCTCCATGGTCCCCGGCGTGCCGTTGCCCTTCTCGGCCGTCATCGCCGTGGTGTTCGCGCTGATGGCGCTTGCGGTATGGCGCGTGGATCCCCCTGATCCGGCGACGCGGCTCGATCCGGTGCTCGTCGGTGTCGTCGCCGTTGTGTTCGCGCTCGCGTTCCCGCTTGCGCAGGTCGCGTTCTTCGGCACCACGGACTATCGCCGCAGCGCTGACATCGCGGTGGTTCTGGGCGCCAAGGTCCATGACTCCGGGGTGTTGTCGCAGTCACTCGAGGACCGCGTACAGACCGGGGTGGAGCTGTATCGCGCCGGCGATGTCCGCTACTTGCTCATGAGCGGCGGGATCGAACCCAACGGCATCGACGAGACGATCGCGATGCGGGACAGGGCCGTTGCTTTAGGCGTGCCTGCCTCGGCGATCCTGATGGACAACGGAGGCGTGGACACTGACTCGACGGTGCGTGACACGGTCAGGATGTTCGATGAGGTCGGCGCGAGCCGGGTGCTGGTCGTGAGTCAGTTCTATCACCTGCCGCGCGTCAAGCTCGCCTATCGGGCCGCCGGATGGAATGTGCGGACCGTGCCGGCGCGGGCAGGTGCGGTCATCGGCAAGACGCCGTTGTTCGTGGCGCGCGAGATCGCGGGGTTCTGGGTCTACTGGGCTCGGGCGATGTGGCGGGATGTCCGCGCGTAGCGACGTCGCGCGTGCGGCGTGCGGCTGCCTCGGCTAGAATCTAGTGTCTACGCCAGCACCCGGGACGAGCGCCAGGAGGCCCCACCCGTGACCGAATCCAGGTACAACCCGCACGCGATCGAAGAGAAGTGGCAGGCCGCGTGGGAACGCGACGGCCAGTATCACGCCACCGAGGATGCGGGTAAGCCCAAGAAGTACGTGCTCGAGATGTTCCCGTACCCCTCGGGTGACATCCACATGGGTCATGTGCGCAACTACACGATCGGCGACGTGGTGGCCCGCCAGGCGGTCATGAAGGGCTACTCGGTCCTGCATCCCATCGGCTGGGATGCCTTCGGCCTGCCTGCCGAGAACGCGGCGATCAAGTCCAACTCGCACCCCGCCAAGTGGACCTATGCCAACATCGAGACGCAGGCAGCTTCGTTCAAGCGGATGGGCTTCAGCTACGACTGGGACCGCACCGTCAGAAGCTGCGACGTCGACTACTACCGCTGGGGCCAGTGGATCTTCCTCAAGTTCTGGGAGCGCGGCCTGGTGGAGCGCAAGAGCTCGCCGGTCAACTGGTGTCCCAGCTGTGCCACGG
This sequence comes from uncultured Eubacteriales bacterium, assembly GCA_964403885.1. Lineage (GTDB taxonomy): Bacteria > Actinomycetota > Coriobacteriia > Anaerosomatales > PHET01 > CAYOHY01. The sequence continues at coordinate 9,632 of CAYOHY010000010.1, read as the reverse complement.
TGCTTGCCAATGAGCAGGTCGTGGGCGACGGCGTGTGCTGGCGATGCAAGAGCGTGGTCGAGAAGCGTGAGCTCGAGCAGTGGTACTTCAAGATCACCGAGTACGCCCAGGAGCTGCTCGACGACCTCGACAAGCTCCCCGGCTGGCCCGAGCGCGTCAAGACCATGCAGGCCAACTGGATCGGCCGCAGCGAGGGTGCCGAGGTCGACTTCGAGCTCTGTGGCGCCGATGGCGAGCCCACCGGTGAGTCCATCACCGTGTTCACCACGCGTCCCGACACGCTGTTCGGCTGCTCGTTCTTCCTGCTCGCGCCCGAGCACCCGCGCGTGAAGGAGTTCGTCGCCGGGACCGAGTACGAGGCCGCCGTCATGGCGGTCGTCGAGTCGGCTGCTCGCGAGACCGCGGTCGAGCGTCAGCTGGGGGAGCGCGAGAAGAACGGTGCGTTCACCGGCCGCTACGTCATCAACCCGGTCAACGGTGCCAAGGTCCCGGTGTGGGTGAGCGACTACGTGCTCATGGAGTACGGGACCGGCGCGGTCATGGCGGTTCCCTCGGGCGACCAGCGTGACTTTGACTTCGCTCGCAAGTACGGCCTGGAGATCCCTCCGGTCGTCGTCGCAGACGACGACTCGCTGTTGCGCGAGCTCACCGGGGTTGCCGAGCGCATTCGCGGCGACGTCGACTGGGACGAGGCGTACTCGGGCGACGGCGTGATGGTTCAGTCCGGTCCCTTCACAGGCATGCGGGGAGGCAAGGGCTCCGAGGGCATGCGTGCCGTCACCCAGTCCCTCGCCGATCAGGACCGCGGCCGTTTTGCGATCAACTTCCGGCTGCGCGACTGGCTCATCTCCCGTCAGCGCTACTGGGGCAATCCGATCCCGGCCGTTCACTGCCCGGCGTGCGGACTGGTCCCGGTGCCCGAGGAGCAGCTTCCCGTCGTGTTGCCCATGGAGATCGACATCACCAAGGGCGAGACCCTCGCGGATCACCCTGAGTTCTACGAGACAACCTGTCCTACGTGCGGAGGCGCGGCCCGCCGCGAGACCGACACCATGGACACGTTCACGTGCTCGAGCTGGTACTACCTGCGCTACTGCGACGCGCGCAACGATCAGGCCGCCTTCGGCAAGGACAAGGCCGACTACTGGATGCCCGTCGACCAGTACATCGGCGGCATCGAGCACGCCATCTTGCACCTGCTCTACTCGCGGTTCTTCACCAAGGTGCTGCGAGACATCGGCATGTTGAGCTTCGATGAGCCGTTCACCAACCTGCTCACCCAGGGCATGGTGAAGAAGGACGGCGAGACGATGTCGAAGTCGAAGGGCAACGTGGTCGCCCCCGAGGAGATGATCGAGAAGTACGGCGCCGACACTCTGCGCGCCTACATCCTGTTCATGGCCCCGCCCGACAAGGACCTCGAGTGGAGCTACGAGGGCGTCGAGGGCATGTATCGCTGGCTGTCGCGCGTCTGGCGCTTCGTCGTCGAGGCGGCCCAGGAGGCCGCCGAGGGCTGCGGTGTCGCGGCGAGCGGTGACGCTGCCTCCAAGGCGCTCCATCGTGAGATGCACCGCGTCACGGGCAAGGTCACTGACGACATCGAGCGCTTCCAGTTCAACACAGCGATCGCGGCGATGATGGAGCTCACCAACGCGGCCTACGACTACCGCAATGCTGTGCCCACCGGCTCTCGTGACCTTGCGCTCATGCGCGAGGTGGCCGAGCGCCTCGTGCTGATGCTCGCCCCCTTCACACCTCACATGTCCGAGGAGCTGTGGGCGCAGGCCTTGGGCGGCACGGGTTCCGTCCACTCGGCGACTTGGCCCCACTTCGACGCCGCGGCTGCGGTCGCCGATGAGGTCGAGCTGGCGGTGCAGGTCAACGGCAAGGTGCGAGGCAAGGTGACCGTCGCCGTCGATGCCGCACAGGAGGCCATCATCGAGCTGTCGCTGGCCGAGGTCGCGAGCTGGCTCGAGGGCAAGGAAGTCAAGAAGGTCGTGGTCGTCCCCGGCAAGCTGGTGAGCGTGGTCGTCGCCGGGTAAGGGACGGGTTGAATCTCGGCAAGTCTCGGACGCTACGGTGTTCGTGCGGGTCGAGTGAAGGCGGCCCGCGAGGCCGAAACCGACAGACGCCCCCTCCGTCGCTTCGACGAGGGGGCGTCTTGGTATGTGGGAGCAGATCGAACCGCGGCTACGGGATCTCGCGCGCAGAGCCGGGCTGGCAGGGGTGCCGCCGGCGGTGACCGCCGCATGTCTTGCGATCGCCGTGGGGGCCGCCGTCTGGTCCCTGTGGCACTGGTGGCCGCGGGGCGGCGAAGCGGTTGCGATCGAGCGAGGCGTGGCGGGAGATGGCGTCGCTCGCACTGAGGAATCGCGTGCGGCGAGCGCGTCGGCGGTGGGTACCGCAGGCGCTCAGGCCACTTTGGTGGTGCACGTGGCGGGGGCTGTGCGCCGACCGGGTGTCTACCGACTTGGTCCCGGCTCCCGCGTGTGTGACGCGGTGGACGCCGCAGGAGGCCTGCTTCCCGATGCCGTGCCGGAGTCGGTCAACCTAGCGCGACCGTTGGAGGATGGCGAGCAGGTGGTCATCTCGAGCGAGGATGACGTGGCCGCCGGGGCGGGGTCACAGGCCGCCGGTGCGTCCAACGGCGGGGGTGGAGCCGCATCGGGCTCGTCGAGTGGGCTGGTGAACCTCAATACGGCCGATGTCACTTTGCTGGACACGTTGCCGGGGGTCGGGCCCTCGACCGCCCAGCGCATCGTCGCCGACCGTGACGCGAATGGGCCCTTTGCCACGGTCGAAGACCTCGGTCGTGTCTCGGGAATCGGGCCCAAGAAGCTCGAGCAGCTCAAGGACCTGGTCAGTGTGCGCTGAGCGTGCGGTCACGCGACCGAGCCTGCCGCCTCTCTTGTGGCTCATCGCGGGGATGTGGGCGGGGGTGATCATCGCAGAACGCACGGCGTTCGCCGCCTACGTTGCCGGAACCCGGCCGCTCCAGTGGGTGCCGTGGGCGCTCGGCGCGGGGGTTGCGGCGGTCGTGGCCGGGCGACGAGGTGCTCTGTGTATCGCTTGCGCCGGGCTTGCCGTGGGGCTTGCCGCAGGCGGCTGCTTCTGGGCGGGGTGGAGCGCTCAGGTGAGGCATCTGGTGGAGTCACGTCGTTCGCAGTGGGAGGTCGAGGCCGCCACGGACGCCAAGAGCGGGCGGTTCGGCGATCGCTCGGATGTCATCGTCGAGGGAACGTCGGGACTGCGTTTGGATGTTTCGTGGCCGCAAGGCGCGACGCCCGAGATCGGTCAGCGTGTGCGGTTCTTCGGCGCCCTGTCTCCGCCCGGTACGGACGAGTGGGGGATGCGTGCGCATCGGTCGGGGCGGATCGGGAGGGTGTCCGCTCGTGCGGTGCGACGGGAGGGCTGGGCGCGAACGATGACAGGAGTCGTCGGCCCGGTACGGCTCGCGGCGGTGCGAGACATGCGGAGCGTGAAAGGTCCCGGCGGGGATCTGCTTGCGGGGGTGGTTCTCGGCGATAGGCGGCGACTCGCCGGCACGCAGGCCGAGTCGGACTTCCGCATCACGGGACTCACGCATCTCGTTGCCGTGAGCGGGTCGCATCTGGTGGTCGTGGCCGTGCTTGCGGCATGGTGTCTGGCGCGGATGGGTGTCAGACGGGCACCCGCCTTGATCGTGACGGCCGGGTTGATCGGGCTCTACGTGGTGGCGACGGGGGTTCAGTCTTCTGCGGTGCGCGCGTGGCTCATGGCGTGCGCTGCAACGGGAGCGATCATCTCCGGACGCAGGACTGACTCAGGTGCGGCTTTGGCCGCGGCGGTGGGTGTCTCGCTCGTGACCTGGCCGCCTTCGGCGTTCGATCTGGGGTTGCAGCTCTCGGTCGCGGCCGTCGCCGGGCTGGTACTGTTCGGCGGACTTGGGGAGGCGTGGGTAGCTGCGGCGTTGCCCCACGCGGTGCGTGGGCTCGCCGCCCCGGTATCGATGACGCTGGTGGCGCAGACCACGACGTTGCCGCTGATCGCCTCGACCTTTGGGGCGGTGTCGTTGATCGCTCCTGTGGCGAACCTGCTCGCTGGACCTCTGGTGTCCCTGGCGCTCGTCGTTGGGCTTTCCGGGGTGGCGCTCGGTCGGTGTGTGCCTGTGATGGGACGCATGGTCCTCGGCGTTGCCGGTGCAGCGGGTGCACTGACATGTGAGGTCGCATCGCATCTTGCCCGCGTCCCGTCGGCATCGGTGCCGTTGGGCCTGGATGCCGTCTGGGCCTCTCTCGCGCTGCTGATGGCGTGTGGCGCGGTGTGGGCCATCTGGCCGCAGCCCCGGCGATCATGGGCGGTCGGCGGCGTTGCGTGTTGCGTGACGGTGACGCTGGCGCTCGCGGTGGGACCGCCGGCACCCTCGGGGCAGCGCATCGTCATGATGGACGTGGGGCAGGGTGACGCGATCTTGGTGCGCGACGGTCCCCGGACAACCTTGATCGACACAGGGCCTGACGGCGATGCCTTGAGGGGTGCGCTTGAGCGCCACGGTGTTCGGTCCGTCGACGTGCTGGTGCTGACCCACATGCACGAGGATCACACGGGCGGCGCGTCAGCGCTCATGGGGTCGGTGCGCGTGGGGCGGATCGTGGTGGCGCGAGGCGCCGCTCACCGACTGCCTGAGGAGGCCCGAGCACTAGGGGCCCCTGTGACAGAGGTCGTCGCCGGCGACGCATGGCGAACCGGCCGATTATTGCTCAAGGTGCTCGCGCCTGCGCGCGAGGTGGAGGACCCAACACAGAACTCGTCGAGCGTCGTTGTGTCGGTGAGCAGCGCTCAGTTCGCTTGTCTCACCACCGGAGACGCCGAGGCCGACGTGATCGACCCGCTGGTCACCTCCGGGTCTGTGGGCGACATCGACGTCGTGAAGGTGGGCCACCACGGAAGCAGGGGAGCGCTGTCTGCGGAGTCGCTTGCGGTGCTGCGACCGGAATGCGCGCTCATCAGCGTGGGCGCCGGCAACAAGTTCGGCCACCCGGTGCCCTCAACCATCGACGTGCTGGAACGGTCGGGCTCGCGCGTGCTTCGCACCGATCGATGCGGTGACGTGACGGTCCACATCACGCCCAACGGATGGTCAGCCGAGGTCGCGAACCGTGGTAGTGTGCAGGTGCCGTATGGGAAACTGTACGCCGTCCACAGCCGGTCAACCACGAACCCTTCCCGAGGAGCCGATGAGCGCCACCGCATCCGCCTTGAAGCCCGTCTATCTGATCTTGAGCGAGCAGGACTTCCTTGTTCAGCAGGCGCTCGATCGGCTCAAGAAGCGCGTTGGCGAGGTAGCGGACCTCGACTTCAACTCGGAGACGTTCGATGGCGACTCGGCGTCCGGCGATGCGATCGTCGCGGCGTGCAACACGCTTCCGTTCGCCTCCGATCACCGCCTGGTCGTGGTCAAGAACGTCGACAAGTTGCCCAAAGAGAGCGCCGAGGCGCTGGTCGCCTACGCGGCCGATCCCGCGCCCACCTGCATCCTCGCGCTGTCGGGTGCCAAGCTCGCGAAGAACACCCGGCTCTACAAGGCCGTGGACAAGTTGGGCGGCGTCCTCGAGCGCACACAGAAGAAGGGCGCGGAGTTCCAGCGTGGCGTTTTGGAGCTTGTGGCCGAGCGCAACAAGACCATGGAGCCGCAGGTCGCCCAGCTCTTCATCAGTGCGACCGGTGAGGACCTGCGGCGGGTGTCCGCGGAGCTCGACAAGCTCGTCGCCTACATCGGCGATCGTCGCGAGATCACGCGCGCGGACGTCGAGGGCGTGGTCGCCAATGCCGCCAAGGCGCGTCTGTGGGACTTCCCTGATGCGCTCGCGAATCGTGACTGTCGCCGCGCGCTGGTCCTGTCGTCGAAACTGCTGGGCGACGGGGAGTCGGTGTTCGCGCTCCACGCGACCGCGCTGCGCATCATTCGAGACCTGCTCTCCGCCCGAGCCCTGCTCGACCGGGGTCATGGGTCGGCCGCCGAGCTGGCGCGCGCCATGGGGCGTCCCGACTGGCAGGTGAAGAACCTCGTCCGTCAGGCGCGCCTCTTCACCGCCGAGGAGCTGGTCGACATCTTGCGAGCAGCGGCGGAAGCCGAGGGGAAAATGAAAACGAGCCGGGATTCCCGACTCGTTTTCGAACGCCTCATTGTGAAGGTGTGCGCGAACTAGGCGACCTTGTTCGCGGCCTTCATGATGCCCGACTTGCGGTTGGCGGCCTGCTTCTTGTGGATGATGCCCTTGCTGGCAGCCTTGTCGAGCAGTGCCGAAGCCTCGACGGCGGCAGCCTTGGCGGCGTCGGCGTCGTTGGCCTCGATGGCAACGTGGACCTTCTTGATGGCGGTCTTCAGCGCAGACTTGTAGGCCTTGTTGCGCTGGTGTGCCTTCTCATTGGTGAGAATGCGCTTCTTCTGGCTCTTGATGTTAGCCACTAGCTTCGTCCTCCTGACGATACCGTTAGAGCCCGTCGCAGTGGGGGTGTCGACGAACCGCGATAGTCTAGCACACGGTTCCGAGCGTCGCCAAACCACTGCACGGGGCATATCTATCCTCGATGATGCTATGCCCCCAGCACCACCCCTGCTATCCTAACGCGGCTATGACGATGAATCCTCACTACATACGCAACTTCTCGATCATCGCGCACATCGATCACGGGAAGTCGACGCTTGCTGACCGCATCCTCGAGCTCACGCACACCGTGCAGGAGCGCGACATGATGGAGCAGCTCCTCGACTCGATGGACATCGAGCGTGAGCGCGGTATCACCATCAAGGCGCAGTCGGTTCGCGTCATGTTCGACTCTGCCGATGGCCACCAGTACCAGCTCAACATCATCGACACGCCGGGCCACGTTGACTTCACCTACGAGGTGTCGCGCTCACTCGAAGCGTGTGAAGGCGTGCTCCTGGTAGTCGACGCGGCACAAGGCGTCGAAGCGCAGACCGTCGCCAACGCCCTCATGGCGATGAACGCCGGGCTCGAGATCATCCCGCTCATCAACAAGATCGATCTGCCGGCCGCCGAGCCCGAGCGCGTCCGTCATGAGATCGAGGAGGGGCTCGCGATCCCCGCCGATGAGGCCGTTCTGACCAGCGGCAAGTCCGGTATCGGCGTCCTGGATGCCCTCGAGGCCGTCGTCCGTCGCGTCCCGGCTCCGGAGGGTGATGCAGACGCGCCGCTCAAGGCACTCATCTTCGATAGCTACTTCGATGAGTACCGCGGGGTCGTGGCGCTCATCCGCGTGGTGGACGGCAGCGTCAAGAAGGGCCTCAAGGTCCGTATGATGGCCACCGACACCGTCACCGACGTCGAGGAGGTGGGCGTTCGCCGCCCCGCCAACACTCCCGTCGACGAGCTGGGTGTGGGCGAGGTCGGATACCTCATCACCGGCCTCAAGGACCCGGCGCTCGTGAAGGTGGGCGACACCATCACGCTGGCCAAGAACGGTGCCACGGAGCAGCTGCCCGGCTACCGCGAGGTCAAGCCGATGGTCTACACGGGCCTGTTCCCGATCGATGGCGACCAGTACCCCGACCTGCGCGACGCGCTCGACAAGCTGACGTTGAACGACCCGGCGCTCGTCTACGAGCCTGAGTCGAGTCATGCGCTCGGCTTTGGATTCCGTGTCGGATTCCTGGGCCTGCTGCACATGGAGGTCGTCAAGGAGCGCCTCGAGCGTGAGTTCGATCTCGACCTGCTCGCGACCGCGCCGTCGGTGGAGTACCACGCGTTCATGACCAACGGCGAAGAGCTCGTCGTGCACTCGCCGCAAGACATGCCTGATCCGGCCAAGCTCGACCGCATCGAGGAGCCGTACCTCAAGGCGACCGTCTTGGTGCCTCCGGAGTACGTGGGCGCCGTCATGGACCTGTCGCAGGGTCGCCGAGCCACCTTCGTCAACATGCAGTATCTCTCGCAGACCACTGTGGAGATGCACTACGAGATCCCGCTCTCCGAGCTCATCATGGACTTCTTCGACCAGCTCAAGAGCCGCACCAAGGGCTACGCGAGCCTCGACTACGAGTACATCGGGTACCGCCCCAGCAACCTCGCCAAGCTCGACATCCTGCTGGCCGGCAAGCCGGTCGATGCCCTGTCGTTCATCGTCCACAAGGACAAGGCCTACGCTCGCGGCAAGATGCTCACGGAGAAGCTGCGCGAGATCATCCCGCGCCAGATGTTCGAGGTGCCCATCCAGGCCGCCATCGGCGGGCGCATCCTTGCCCGCGAGACGGTTCGCGCCAAGCGCAAGGACGTTCTCGCCAAGTGTTATGGCGGTGACATCAGCCGAAAGCGCAAGCTGCTCGAGAAGCAGAAGAAGGGCAAGAAGCGCATGAAGAACATCGGGTCGGTCGAGGTTCCTCAAGAGGCGTTCATGGCGATCCTCAAGGTGGACGAGTAGCCCTCGGCTGCCGCCCCTCCAGTCGATAACTGCGCCGATGAACCCCGTCGCCAAGCTTCTCGCGGAGAACCCGGTACTCCTCGCGCCCATGGCGGGCGTCACGGAGGCCCCGTTCCGGGCAATCTGCAAGCGCATGGGCGCCGGCCTGACCTACACCGAGATGGTCAGCGCCAAGGGGCTCCACTACAACCCCCACTCGGCGGGCTCGACCGCGCTGCTCACCCTCGATCCTGCCGAGACCCCTTGTGCCGTGCAGCTCTTTGGCGCTGAGCCGGAGATGATGGCACGCCAGGCGGCCCGCATCGTCGAGCGCTACGGCGACGACGTCGCCGCGATCGACATCAACATGGGGTGTCCGGTGGTCAAGGTCGTCCAGAAGGGCGAAGGCAGCGCGCTCATGCGCACGCCCGAGCTCGCTGCCGAGATCGTCTCGGCGATCTGTACTGCGGTGACGGTGCCTGTGACGGTGAAGTTCCGCAGCGGATGGGACGACGAATCCGTGAACGCGGTCGCCTTCGCGCAGCGGATGGAGGCGGCGGGCGCATCGGCGGTCGCCGTGCACGGCCGCACGCGAGAGCAGTTCTACAAGGGTCATGCGGATTGGGACGTCATCGCCCGAGTGAAGCAGGCGGTGGCCATCCCCGTCATCGGAAGTGGTGACGTGTTCACCGGTGAAGACGTGGTCGCGATGATCGAGCGCACCGGCGCTGACGGGGTGATGGTCGCTCGGGGGGCGCAGGGCAACCCGTGGATATTCTCGGCCGCCCGGGCGCTGTTGTCCGGTTTCCCGGCGCCTGAGCCGCCGACGGCCTTCGAGCGAATCGATGTCGCCTTGGCGCACGCGCGTGCCATGGAGGCGTTCGCGGGGGAGCGGGGGCACGTGCGCATGCGCAAGCATGTCGCGTGGTACATTGCGGGCATGCCGGGCGCGACGTTCGTGCGTGCCAAGGTCAACGACTGCAAGAGCCAAGCGGAGCTCGAGGCGTTGCTTGCCGAGTACCGCGCATACCTGGAGAAGGCATGAGCCACGACCCGGTGTCGCCCGTCTCGCTCTATCTGCACGTCCCGTTCTGCCGCACCAAGTGCGCGTACTGCGACTTCACCTCCGCCACCGACGCGGCCTCGCCGCTGCCCGACGAGGGCATCATGTGGGCGATACGTCGCGACTTGGGACCCGACGCCACCCTGGCCGACGCCTTCTGCGAGGCTGT
>CAYOHY010000009.1:0-55336 GCA_964403885.1 uncultured Eubacteriales bacterium | reverse complement strand
AATCCCTCCTCCTTGCGGAACAGCTTCATGTTGGTCGCACCTCCTTCCGCCCACTCGGGCACTGTGCGGGTGACACCATTGCCACCCTTCCGTCAGAGAATGTATCGGCGTTCGCACGCGCGTCTTTAGAGGATTTTCACGATTTCTTCTCACAGTTCGCGTGGCGGCCGAAATGCACAGGACCCGCGGCATGCGCGGGTCCTGATGAGGTCGAGCGTTGTGCGCGGTAGACACTACTTGACGAGGGTGATGACCTGGAACATCGGAAGGTACAGCGCGACGACCATGCCGCCGACGACGACACCCAGGGTGGCCATCATGAGCGGCTCGATGAGCGACGTGAGGCCTTCGACAGCCACCGAGACCTCCTCGTCGTAGAAGTCAGCGATCTTGTTGAGCATGGCGTCGAGCGCACCGGTCTCCTCACCGACCGCGATCATCTGCACGAGCATCGACGGGAACACCTTGCTCTCGGAGAGCGGCTTGGCGATCGTCTCGCCTTCCTTGATGGCGCCACGCGCGTGCTTGACCGCGTTTGCGACGACCTCGTTACCGGCGGTGTCGCCTACGATGTCGAGCGCCGACAGAATCGGCACGCCGGCCGAGACGAGCGTTCCGAAGGTCCGGGTGAACTTCGCGAGCGCGATCTTGCGAGTCATGGAGCCGAAGACCGGCATCCTGAGCTTGGCGCCGTCCCAGATGAGCTTGCCGGGACCCTTCGACCACCACTTGAAGGTCCACACGGCAGCGACCAGCACGACGACGGTGATGATGCCGCCGGGACCGGCCACGAAGTGGGACGCGTCGACCAGGATCTGTGTCATGAACGGCAGCTTGCCGCCCATGTCGTTGAACATCTTCTCGAAGGTCGGAACGACGAACAGCATCATCGCGGTCAGGATCAAAAGGACCATGATGCCCATGGCGACCGGGTAGGTCATGGCTGACTTGATCTTGCCCTTGAGCTGCTGCTCTTGCTCGAAGTGGTCGGCGACACGGTTGAGGACCTCGTCGAGAACACCGCCCGTCTCACCTGCCCTGACCATGTTGACGAAGATCGGCGGGAAGACCTTGGGGTGCTTGGACAGCGCATCGGAGAGCGACTGACCCGCTTCGACGTCCTTGCCCAGCTGCCCGATGATGTCGCGCAGGTAGGTGTTCTCGGTCTGACCACCGAGGATGGTCAGACACTTCGTGAGTGACAGACCGGCGTTGATCATCGTGGAGAACTGGCGCGCGAACACGGTGACGTCTTTTGTTTTGACGCCTGTGCCGAAGGTGATGTTGTTGAGATTGGCGATGCCACCCTGCTGATCGAGCTCAAGGATGATGTAGCCCATCTGGGTGAGCTTGGCCTGTACGGCGTCCTTGCTCTCGCCGTCGAGCTTACCCTTGGCGACCCTGCCTGCCTTGTCGCGAACGGTATATGAGAACGTTGCCATGACCCACTCCCTGGTACATCGACTGCTGCCCTACACGATGACTCGCACGATCTCCTCGATCGAAGTCTGTCCGAGCCTGACCTTCTCCAGGCCGTCTTGCCTGAGCGTAAGCATGCCCTGTTCCACCGCGACACGCTTGATGTCCTCGGCGGTGGCCTCTTCGACACACAGCCGCGAGATCTCCTCGGACATCATGAGCACCTCATGGACGCCGATTCGCCCTCGGTAGCCCGTGCCGCCGCACTTCTTGCATCCGCCGGCACGGTAGACGACCTCAGGGAGGTTATCGGCAGCGTAGCCCGCTTCGATGAGCACTTCGCGCTTGGGGCGCCACTCCTGCTTGCAGTCGCCGCACAACTTTCGCGCGAGTCGCTGAGCAAGGATGCAGTCGACCGCCGACGAGACGAGGAAGGGTTCGACGCCCATCTCGATGAGTCGAGTGACGGCGCTGGGGGCGTCGTTGGTGTGCAGCGTTGAGAGCACGAGGTGACCGGTGAGAGCGGACTCGATGGCGATCGACGCCGTCTCTTGGTCTCGGATCTCACCGACGAGGATGACGTCGGGGGAACAACGCAGGAACGAACGCAGTGCCCGAGCAAAGTCGAGCCCCGCCTTGTGGTTCATCTGGCACTGGTTCACGCCCGGAAGGCGGTACTCGACCGGGTCCTCGGCGGTGACGATGTGGCGGTTGGGGCTGTTGAGCACGTTGATCGCTGCGTAGAGCGAGGTCGACTTGCCCGAGCCCGTGGGGCCGGTGACGAGGATGGCGCCGTACGGCTTCTTGAACGACCCCTCGAAGCGCTCGAGGGTGGCAGGCAGGAAGCCCAGGTCGGACAGCTGGAGCAGGATCGAGTCCTTGCGAAGGATACGCAGTACGATGCGCTCGCCGTAGACCGTCGGCAGGGTCGAGACTCGGAAGTCCATCTTGTGGACGCCGATGGTGACAGCGCAGTGACCGTCCTGGGGACGACGGGAGTCTGCGATGTCCATCTCGGCCATGATCTTGAAGCGCGAGATCATCGCCTGCTGCGCGGTCTTGGGACTGCGCATCACCTCATGCAAGACGCCGTCGACACGGAACCGGACACGCAGGTCGTTCTCCTGCGGCTCGATGTGGATGTCGGATGCTCTGTCCGCGACGGCCTTTTGGATGATGTAGTTGACGAGCTTGACCGCCGGCGACTCCGACTCGACGTCGGTGAGCTGCGACAGCTCGTCGTCGGTGATGTCTTCCGTGCCCACGAACTGATCTTGGTCCGTCTGCTCGGCGACCTTGTAGTACTCGTCGATCGCGGCGACGATGTCGTCTTTGGTGGAGATCGCGGGCTTGATCTCGAAGTTGGTGATGATGCGCAGGTCATCGAGTGCGAGCACGTTCTGCGGGTCCGCCATCGCCACGAGCAGCGTGTTGCCGGTGATCGAGACGGGCATCAGCGTGTAGCGCTGGGCGAGCTCCTTGGGCACTACAGAGACCGCGATGGCCTCAGGACGACGCTCACTGAAGTCGATGTACTCGATGCCGATCTGCTTGGCCATGACCGACAGGATCGCGCCCTGCGTCGCGTAGCCGAGGTCGACAAGCACGCGCCCCAGTGGGCTACCGGTCGCCCGGTGCACCTCCAGCGCGTCGTTGAGCTGCTTGTCGGTGATGATGCCGGCCCGCATCAAGAGCTGGCCGAGCCGTTGTCCTGCTTCCGCCACCTGCGACATCCTTATGCGAACGCGGAGCTGTGCCGCGACACCTGGTCGCGGGCTGGGGCAATGATACCGCGCCCCAAAGGGGCACACCAGCGATTATCGGCCGGTGCCCGACCCCGACTTGAGGTCTTCGAGCAACGCGTCCGCATACTTGCGGAATCGGTCGTAGGTCGCGGTGCCGGCTTTGACGCCCACGCGAGAGTCGCCGAACCACATCTCGACGGGCGCGGCCATGACAAGCTCCGGAACGTCTGCCGGGACCGCACGACGCTCCCCGCTGACGGGGGCGGCATCGATGGTCACGGGCGCGGCGTCATCGCTTTGGCCGGCCACGTGGACGCGGACACGAGGGCGCACCGGCGGCGCGACGACAGGCTCGGGCTCGACCGCCGGTAGTTGCTCGATCGGCGCAGGCGCAGAGACCTTGACCTCCGGCCGAGGCTCGACGGGTCGTGTCGGCACCGTGGCCCTGGGAGCAGCGGACTGCTCGGCGATGAGGCCTGACCAGAAGGCCTCGTCCATGACGGCAAGCTCGGGCTGCGCCACGGGCGCGGCGACGGCGGGTGAGGGCGCAGATACAGGGGCGACCTGCGCGACGGGTGCGGCAGGCACGGGCTGTACCGGCACGGGTTCCGGTGCGGGTTCCGGTTCGGGCGTGGGCACGGGCACCGGTGCGGGTACGGGTACGGGTGCGGGTGCGATCTCGGGCTGAGGCGCGGGCACGGGTTCCGGTGCGGGTGCGGGCGTGGGCACCTGTACGGGTACGGGTGCGGGTACAGGTGTGGGCGTGATCGCGGGCGCCGCCTCCGGTACAGGCGTGATCGCGGGAGCGGGCTGAGGTACGGGCGCAGGCGTGATCGGGGGCTCCGGCACTGGCACGGGCGCATCGACAACCGCTGCGGGGACCGGCGCGACGTCAGGGAGTCCGATCGGCGCTTGCTCGCTGACCACAGGCTCGCCAACGGGCTCCATCACCGTGGTGGGCATCAGTGCGGCCAGCTCGGCCTCGAAATCGTCGGCGGGCGCGGCATCGGGCTCGACCCAGGCTCGGGTCGCGGCCTCCCCCACCTCGGGGATCGCGGCAGCCCAGTTGGGATCCGCGACCTCGCCGGGAGTAGGCGCGACGGGCATGCCCTCGCCCGGGATGTCTGCGACCTCCCACGCCTCGTATCGCTCGGCAGCGAAGCCCGGCTCGGGGATATCGGGCATGGGCGAGAACCCGGCGATGCGCTCGGACAGCGCAGCGTGCGCGAGATCAGGCGCGGGCGCCGGTGACTCGGGAGGCATCCACGTGCTGTCCTTGATCGGGGCCAGCAGAGAAGCGCTGAGCGCGCCCTTGTCCAAAGCGACGTCGAGCCCCTCAAGGCTTGCGTCGACCGGCAGATGGGCATCCGGTGCGTCGGCGAACCCGAAGGGTGCGACCTCTGCGGCGCTCGCCTCTTCGCGGCGCGCGCGAGTCAGAGTGACGACGAAGGTGACGATCGCCACGATGAGGAGCAGGAACGTCCCGGCTATGACGATGAGCCGAGGGTCCACGGCTCCTACCCCATGCTTTCGAGGATCTCGTACAACAGGCCGAGCAGGACCGCCTTCACGGAGTCCTTGTCACGCGCGTCCACAGGTAGCAGGGGCACCGAATCAGCAAGCTCAAGGTCGGTACGAATGCTGCGGATGGTGTCCGTGTCGTCGGCGTCGACCTTGTTCGCGGCCACGACGAAGGGGACGTCGGACATGTTGGTGAAGAAGCCGATCATCTCTTTCGCGTCAGCGAACGTCTGCGGCTCCGTGGTGTCGACCAGGAGCACGAAGCCGAGCATGCCCTCCGAAAGGGTCTCCCACATGAACGAGAACCGCGCCTGGCCGGGTGTACCGAACAGGTAGAGCACCACGTCATCCGAGACCGTGATGCGGCCGAAGTCCATCGCGACCGTGGTCTCGCCGCCGGTCTCTCCGCCGAAGTCAGAGACCTGGCGCTCCGTGGAGAGAACCGTGATCTCGCTGACCGACTTTATGAAGGTCGTCTTGCCGGCGTTGAACGGGCCGGTGACCACGACTTTGACAGACTGCATTGCGGCCTCTCCCTACAGGTTCTTGATGCCGTCGATGATCTTGAGCAGGGTGTCTTTGTCGACGCGCGTGTCGCGGTGCAGCACACCCGCAGCATCGTCGGGAATGGCGTTCACACTCGCCTGCGGACGCGAAGGCTGACGGCGCTCGGCGCCCGTGAGTGCCGAGAGCTCATCGGTCATGCCGCCGGAGAAGCTCATGTCCTCGATCTGGATGTCTTCAAGGAACGCATCGGTCGAGATGACCCCACCCGTCTGCACGGGGGTGTCATCTCGAAGCAACTCGACATCGAAGTCCTCGGCGACCGGCTCGACGGCACCCGGCGCGGCGACTTCAGCGTCGACATCAAGCGACTGGATGAGATCCGAGAAGTCCATCTCGATCTCAGGCTCCGCAGCGACCTCAGTGGGCGCGGGCACGTCGACGGGGAGCTCGAGGTCCGCGGCGAGCGCCGCGAGCTCGTCGAACCCATCGGCAACGCCGAACGCGTCCACGGCCGGCTCGGGCGCGGCCGCGGCGATCTCGGGCTCGGGCTCAGCCTCCGGGCCCGCGGGCTCGATCTCTGCAGCAAGCGCCTCCCAGCCGAAGGCGGCGGCCTCCGACATGGGCTCGGCGACCGGGATCTCAGGCTCTTCGAACTCGAGCACCGGCACCGAGGGCGACTCGGTGACGGCCTCAGGCACCGGCACGGACTCCGGTTGCTCCGGCGTCGCGGGCTCTTCTCCCATGGGTTGCAGGAGGTCCGACGGCAACTCGCCCAGCCCAAGCGAGAGCAGGTCTCGCTCGAAGTCCGGCTCGGCGCTCTCGACCGGCGCCTCGACTTCGGCCGGCGGCTCAACAAAGGACTCCGCAGCCACCTCCGTGGGGACCGGTGCCGGCTCAGGCTCAAGCGGCTCCGGCTCAGGGATGGCGGGCTCGGGCACGGCGACGGGCACCGGCTCCTGAACGGGTGCGATACCCAGAAGGTCTTCCACCGACGGGACGGGGATCAGCAGATCGGCCTCGTCGTCGTGCGTCGCCGACATGAACGCCGGCTCTTCGGCGGGAACGTAGGGCTCCGCCGGGACGACGGGCTCCGGCTCGGGTTCAGGCTCGGGCTCCGGCTTGGGGGCCGGCTTGCTCAGCACGGCGCCCATGAACTCGTCGAGCACCGCCTGATCGTCAGCACTGGGGGCAGCGGCCGGTCCGCCGAGGAACTCGGGCTCCTCGACCGGGCCCGCCTCGATCGCCGCACGCGCGGCATCCTCGGCATCGGCCTTCGCCTGAACGGCGGCCGTCTCCTCAGCCTGACGCGCTTGAGCGGCGGCCTCCTCGCTCTCCTGTCGCTTGCGAGCCTCTTCGGCCAGCGCCTGCTCGCGTGCGAGTGACTCCCGCTTCGCGGCCTCCTCGGCCTCTCGGCGCTTGGCCTGGATCTCAGCGAGTTTGACTTCTCGCTCGGCACGCTCGGCGCGGTTGCGCTCGACCTCTTCGTCG
The DNA here is from genome assembly GCA_964403885.1 of uncultured Eubacteriales bacterium. Classification (GTDB taxonomy): domain Bacteria; phylum Actinomycetota; class Coriobacteriia; order Anaerosomatales; family PHET01; genus CAYOHY01. Next base: position 48,656 of record CAYOHY010000009.1, on the reverse strand, counting down.
GTGGCGAACTCGAGAAGGCCCGCGCTGAACAGCCCGTAGACGATGCGCGCCACTTCGAAGTCGGTCCGATTGGTCTCCGACGCCAGCTCAGCCACGGATCGAGTGCCGTCGATGAGAAGCAGCAGCTGCCACTCCATGGGCTTGAGCGAGATCTCGAACGTGCCCTCGCCGGGTGCCGTGGCCATCTTGAAGACCACGTCCATCGAGGGGATCTTCTTCTTGATGCGGCCCCACTCTTCGAGGCGGCGCGACCCCTCCATGACGACGTTCTCGATGGAGACGGTCAGGCCGATGTCCTCTTCCACGACATCGGGCATCGCCTCGAAGTCGAAATCGCCCTCATCCCAGCGCATGAGGTCGAAGATGGTGTCTTGGATCTGCTCCTGGACGAAGCTCTCGAGAACCTTCTCGGTGATGTAGCCCTCGTCGATGAGGATCTGGCCGAGTCTGCGGCCACCCTCGCCCTCACCCTTGCGGACCTCGAGCGCCCGCTTGAGCGCTTGCGGGGTGACCCGCTGCGCCTTGACGAGGCGCTCACCAAGCGGATCGGCGTGCCAGTTGGACGAGGCAAAGAAGACGTCGCCCTCGCGGAACCAGACGCTGCCGGTCGCACCGTCTTCGCGGGCGATACGCAACACACCCGTCTTCCGGCTGAAAGTGACCAGCTGGAAGACGTCCGGCAGACTGAAGTCCTTGAGGTTGCCGCGCAGCGCCATCGAGACGATCCGGTTCCGTTCTTGGGTCGAAGAGGGACGAGACTACTAGCCGAGGATGGAAGCGATCTCCCCGGCGGCTTGACGCATGTCGTACAGGACGAGTCCGAGCTTCGCGTCGGTGTCCGCGAGTGCTGTGAGCACAGCGCGCTCACCAGCTGCGATAAGCATCACGTACCCGCCATCGCCCTCGATGAACACCTGAGTCAGGCTTCCGCGGCCAAGCTCTGCCGCCGCCCGCTCGCCCAGTCCGAGGATCGCGGCGGACATGGCGCCCACGCGGTCCTCCTGCATGTTCTCGGGCAGCGCGGAGGCCATAGTGAATCCGTCAAGCGAGACAAGCGCGGCCGCCTGGATCTCCTGGCTCTCCTCCATGAGGCGGTTGAGTGCGTCGGCGAGACGCTCCTCGCGCGTCATCTGGCGAGCCTGAGCGCTGGGCCGGGCCACGGGGGCAGGCGCAGGTGCCGGCGCCGCGACGGGCGCAGGTGCCGGCGCAGGGGCGGTGACGGGTGCCGGCGCAGGCGCAGCGGCAGGTGCCGGTGCGGGCGCCGGCGCAGCCTGGGGAGCCGCGGCAGGAACCACTACCGGAGCAGCGATGAGCTCGTCATCCTCCTCGAGGAGTTCGTCGTCAACATCGCTGAGAAAGAAGTCGCCGAACGCGTTGTCCGCCATGCCGTGGAGCACCTCCCAAAGGCCCCGGAATCGCCCCGCTGGGCAGCGGGCGCGACGTGCCAAACCCATCCTGAAATGAGCAGTCCAATACTCTCACGAAGATGTGGGCGATACAACCGACCTGCAGGAATGCCGCCGGTGTCCCGTCGAGGTGCACGTGCGCCGCATCACACGACGACGCGCAAGATCTCCTCGATCGAGGTCTGCCCCAGAAGCACTTTCGCGTAGCCGTCGTCGCGCAGCGTCAGCATGCCCTCGGCGATCGCCTGGCGCTTGAGCTCGTCGGCAGAGACGTTCTCGACGGTCAGCCGCTCGAGGTTCTCCGACATCGTCATGACCTCGTGCACGCCCATTCGGCCCTTGTAGCCGATCCCGTTGCACTTCTTGCAGCCCTTGGCTCGGTAGAGCTTGGGGGGTCTCCCCTCTTCGAAGGGAAACGCGATCCTCTTGAGCGCGACCTCATCGGCGGTGTACTGCTCTTTGCACTCCGAGCACAGACGCCGAGCAAGACGCTGCGCGACCACGAGCGTGATGGCCGAGGCGCTCAGGAATGGCTCGATGCCCATCTCGGTGAGTCGCGTGATGGCCGACGGCGCGTCGTTGGTGTGCAGGGTGGACAGCACGAGGTGACCGGTGAGGGCCGCCTCGATGGCGATGGTGCCGGTCTCGCGGTCACGGATCTCACCGATCATGACCTTGTCGGGGTCCTGACGCAGGATGGAGCGCAGGGCGGCCGCGAACGACAGTCCCGCCTTCTCGTTCACGTGCACCTGAGAGAGTCCCGCGAGTCGGTACTCGACCGGGTCCTCGACGGTGATGAGGTTGGTCTTGGGGTCGTTGGTCTCGTTGATGGCCGCATAGAGCGTGGTGGACTTACCGGAGCCCGTAGGGCCGGTGACAAGGATGGCGCCGTACGGCAGCTTCAGGGCCGTGAGCAGGCGCTCCATGTTCGTCTCGAGGAAGCCGAGGTCTTTGAGCGAAAGCATGATCGAGTCGCGGCGCAGCAGACGCAGGACGGCGAGCTCACCGTGCACGAGCGGCAGCGTCGCGACACGGAAGTCGACCGCCTTGCCGTCGAGTACCACACCGAAGCGGCCGTCGAGCGGGATACGGCGCTCGGAGATGTCCATGTTCGAGTTGATCTTGAGTCGGCTGATCAACTGGCGATGCATCTTCTTGGGCGCGCTGAAGATCTCCTGGCACACGCCGTCGATACGGAACCGGACGCGCATCTCGTGCTCGTGCGGCTCGATGTAGACGTCGCCGGCGCCGCTACGGATGGCATCGGTGATGATCTGGTTCATGAGCTTGGCGACGCCGGTCTCTTCGCCCGCGTCCTCGTCCTCGCCCTTGTCGGACACAGAGAGCGAGTCGGTCAAATCGCCGAGCATGTCCTCGACGTTGGTCTGGCTTGTGGTGAAACGCTCGATGGCGGTGATCAGGTCCGACTCGGCCGCGACGACCGCCCTGACCTCCTTGCGCGTGACGATACGCAGGTCATCGATCGCGAAGATGTTCGCCGGATCCGACATGGCGACGACGAGCTCGCCGTTCTCCTCGCGAATGGGGAGAACGAGGTGCTTGCGCATGAGGTCTTGCGGCACGAGCATGGCGGCGTTGGGGTCGATGTCATAGGAGCCGACGTCGACGAACGCGAGGCCCATCTGCTCGGCGATGGTCTGGGCGACCTTCATCTCGCTCACGAAGCCCAGTTCGTCGAGAACGACCGCCAACGACCGTCCCTCGGCCTGGCCTACGGCCTCGCCGAGCTGCTCCTCACTGATGACCCCGGCACGGACGAGCATCCGGCCCAGGCGCTGCATGGTTGCGACCGACATACCCTCGCCTACCTCGGGGTCCGACGAATCGCCAGCTCGGCCTCGGCGGCCGCGCGCATGACGTCTCGTGGAGTTCGTACCTGCTTGCTGTCATTCCAGATGTCGACCGCCGTGGCACCCTGGCAGACCAGCATGCCCAGACCATCGCACGCGATCGCCCCGGCCGCCCGCGCCTCTGTGACGAGCGCCGTGGCCCCGATGGTGCCGTAGACCATGTCATACACGACGTGGCCCGGGCCCAGCCACTCCGCAGGGATGGGACTGGGGTCGCCCGGCTTCATGCCGACGGGGGTCGCGTTCACGATCAGATGGGCGGCTCGCACGGCCTCCTCGGCCTGGGCGTAGGAGACCGCGTCGGCACGCGCGCCGCCCAGATGGGGCAGCATCCGATCGACCATCTCCTCCGACGCATCCGCGTTTCGGGTCACCACGGTGATGCGCGCCGCGCGAGCCAACAGGAACGCGACGAACGCCGCGCCCGCGGCGCCGCCCGATCCCAAGATGACGACGTTCTTGCCGGCGACGTCGAACGACGCCTCGGTCTGGAGGGCCTCGAGAAGGCCTCGGCCATCAGTGTTGTAGCCAACGAGCTTGCCGTCGACGCAGTGCACCGTGTTGACCGCGCCCGCCATGCTTGCCGCCATCGCGACCTCGTCGCACAGCTCCGCGACCGACTGCTTGAACGGCATCGTGATGTTGAAGCCGACGAAGGGCAGCGACGGAACCGCCGCGACGAAGCGCCTCAGCCCTATCTCGTCGTCGATCTCGAGCGGCACGTAGACCCAATCGAGGTCGAGCCGCTCGTAGGCGGCGTTGTGCATGGCCGGCGAGAGCGTATGAGCAAGCGGCCGCCCTATCACGCCCGCAAGCTTGGTGGTGCCTTTGATCGATCGCATCTCGCGCTACTCCTCAGCACGTCTCTTCGTGCGGGTCACAACCGAGTCTAGGGCAGTGGCTGCCGTCCAGCCAGTATCACGCGCTCCAACTTGCGCAGCGCGAGCGTGTGCGGAAGGTCCGTCTCGGAGAGCGGGGCGACGAGCACGGTGGTCATCCCGAGCAGCTTCCCACCCAGCACGTCGGTGAACAGCTGGTCCCCCACCACCACCGCGCGCTTCCTTGTCGAGCCGACCTTGCGCAACGCGACGAGGAACGCGAAGGGCAACGGCTTGATGGCCTTGGCGACAAGATCGAAGCCGAGCTCCTTGGCCACTCCATGGACGCGCTCGTGCCAGTTGTTCGACACGAGACACACCTTGAAGCCTGCGTCGGCAAGCTTGGCCGCCCATGCGCGCAGGTCATCGGGAATCTCGTTGGTGTCCCGCGGGAGCAAGGTGTTGTCAAGATCGACCAGGAGCGTATCGATGGCGCGGGCACGAAGCGCCTCGAAGTCGATCGAGTGCACCGAGCGGTAGAAGTAGTCAGGCGAGAGCACTAGTGATCCTGCTTTCCGTCATTGTTGTGGTCGTGGTCGCCAAGATCGACGCCCTTGGCGCGCATGGCGGCGAGCGCATTGCGCACCTGGGTGGCGACGTCGCGCTCCCCGTAGTTCTCAAGGATCATCGCCATGGTCGCATAGCCCTCGTAGCGCTGCCCGTCATCGATCCACTGGGCGGACGGGTCGAGCCCGCGCTTGATCTGTTCGAGGACCTGAGCGCGATTCGCGTTCTTGTTCTGGATGAACAACAGCTGGGCGAGGTTGGCCCTGAGTTGCCCTGAGGACGGATTGTTGCGGACTCCCTCCCGAGCGATGGCGACACCCTGGGCGGGCCCCACCTTGTCATACACGATGTAGGAGGACACGTAGTACGCCTGCGCGAACTGGGGATCGAGCAGCGTCACAAGCCTCATGGTGGGCACCATGTAGGACTGCTCCGTGATGGGAACCCCCGAGTAGTACTCGTGAAACTGCGGCTCGATGCGGTTCCACAGCACCGCTGCCGCAAACGTCCGCAGACCTCCCAGATAGGCAAAGCCCGCCTTGCCGAGCGATGCGGCGGTCGACGGACCGGCCGCCGGCGGAGCCGCGAAGCCGGCCAGCAGCTGTGCCACCAGCAGCACCGCGACACACGCGATGCACACGGCGACGAGCGTGCGGTTCTCGCGTGCCATCAGAGGTCACGGCTCCCGAACATCGCCGAGCCAGCGGCCAGCAGCAGCCCCGACCATGCGGCGAAGGCGAGCAGCATGACTCCGGCATACGCGATCGAGTAGCCGCTTCCGTGCGCCACCGGGTTGATGACGTCGAACACCGACAGTGACGGCACGTACCACGGAGCGGTCGCCTCGGGGCCGGCCACCAACGATCCCACCGAGTGACCGACGAAGGCGAACGCCAGCGCACCGACGACTGAGGTGACGATGCCGAACCGGGCCGACAGCATCACCGTGAACGCCATCAGCACGCCCATCTCGAGCCACACCGCCAACGTGGCCTCGAGCAACCTGAACATCATGACCTTGTAGACGACGAGTCCAACGGCCAGCGCGACGCCGGAGAATGCGGCGAGCACCGCACCCACGACCAGGAACATCCCCAGCCAGGTCCCGACCACGTAGTGCCAGCGGCTCACGTCGCGCACGAGGATGTTGAACACCGTACGCCGGTCGACCTCGGCGGGTATGCGAGTCGCCGACAGCGCCAAGGCGACGATGAGCGCGGCCGAGAACATCAGAGCGATGACGACCTCGCGAAACACGGCCCCGACGACGCCCACGCCGTAGCTGGGCAGCGACGGGATGACGAGTGCGAGAAGTGCCGCGAACACGAGCACGACCCAGATGACCTTGCGGCGGATGGCGTCGGCGACGACCGCGCCGGCGATCACGAACATGCGGCTCATCGGGCGCTCACCTCGTCTCCGGGCGTCTGATCGAGCATGCGGGCGAAGTAGTCCTCAAGGCTGTCGCGCTGCGGCGTGAGCGACACGACGCGCCAGCCTGCATCGTCGAGTGCATCGACGATCGTGCGTGCGTTCTGCTCGGCAGCGGTCAGCGTCCATGCACCGGACTGCTCGGCCACATCCTGCGCGAGCGCCAGGACCGCGGATGGGAGCTCAGCTCCCCCGCTGGCCACCACGGACACACGACCACGCACGTTGAGCAGGTCGTCGATGTGCCCTCGGGCCGCAACCCGCCCGCGATTCAGGATGGTGACCTCGTCGCAGACCGCCTCGACCTCGGACAGCTGGTGCGACGAGAGCAGCACCGAGGTGCCCTGCTCGCGCAGCTCAAGCATCAGGTTTCGCACGTCGCGCTGGCCCACAGGGTCCAGCCCTGACGCCGGCTCATCGAGAACCACCACACGCGGGGACCCGAGCAACGCCTGTGCGAGGCCGAGCCTTTGCAGCATGCCGCGGGAGAAGCGTGACAGCGACGAGCGCTCCCGACCCTCCAGCCCCACCTTGGCGAGCAGCCCCGGTGTCTCGGCGGCGATGTCGGCCTTGGCCATCCCCGAGAGGCGGCCGTAGAGCGCAAGCACCTCGGACGCGGTGAGCTGCGCCGGGAAGTACGGCTGCTCCGGCAAGAACCCCAGGTGGACTCGCGCGTGCGGTTCGGTGGACGGCCTACCGAGCACCTCAAAGCGACCGCCGGTGGGCCTGACCAGACCCAGAAGCATCTTGAGCGTGGTGGTCTTGCCGGCACCGTTGGGGCCGAGCAGCCCGTGGATCGCCCCTTGTGAGACGCTGAGGGATACGTCGGACACCGCATCGGGTCGGCCCACCGCGGTCGCGCCGTAGGACTTGCGCGCGCCCTCGATGAGGATGGCCGGAGACTGCGCGTCTTGTGCCTCGCTCACCTGCCGAACACCTCCTTCGACTTGCGTTTTGCGACGAGGAAGTCGGCCTTGTTCGTGGTGAACGTGTGGCTTCCGTCCTTGCCAGTGAGTACGTAGTAGATGTATTCCGTTTCGGCGGGGTCTGCCGCCGCCTTGAGCGATGCCAGCCCGGGATTCGAGATCGGTCCCGGAGTGAGCCCGGCATTGCGATAGGTGTTGTACGGGCTATCGATACGAAGATCGCGGTTGCGCAACCGGAACCTGTTGCCCGGCAACACGTACTCGATGGTCGCGTCGATCTCCAGCTTCATGTTGCGAGCAAGCCGGTTGTAGATCACCGAGGCCACCAGTGGGCGCTCCTTGTCGAGGCGTGCTTCGCGTTCGATGATCGAGGCAGCGATGACCACGTCTTGCACGCCCATGCCCCGCTGCTTCGCTCTGCTCAGATCGACCGCGGTCATCTCGGCGTCGAACTGGTCGAGCATGGTCTCGATGGCCTGCTTGGCCGTTGTCCCCTTCTGCATGCGGTACGTCTTGGGGAACAGGTACCCCTCCAGTGAACCACCGTACGCTCCCTCGAGGTAGGGGTGGTCACCGGCGAACTGCTCGGCCCCGCGGGTCGCCAGGGCGAGGAACTCCTCGGTCGAGACGCCCAGCTTGTCGTGCAGTCGTGCGCCGATCTGCTCGACGGTGAAGCCCTCGGGGATGGTGACGGTGACGTAGGAAGCCGGGGGGCCGGAACGCAGCTGCTCGATGGCGTCGTCGTACGACATCCCCGTGGTGAGGCGATAGGTGCCGGGACGAAGAGCGCCATCGACTCCCGCCAGACGCACGCGAACCCTGAACATCGCCGCGTTGGCGATGACTCCGCGCTCGGCGAGGCGCGACGCGATCGACGCGGTCGCCGAACCCTCCGGCACCGTCACCACGACGGCGCGTCCAGGCGCGACGTGTGTCTCGGCACGGAAGAACAGTCCCCACACGGCTGCTGCGACGACGAGCACCAAGACGGCGACGGCGCCCGCCATGATGACGGCGAGCGTGCGTGCGCACCCACTGGGCGACTCGGTCCTGTCTCTCATCGGTTCACTCGTCTTTCATCCCCTGCCCGTGACGGGCGTCGAGGTATGCCTGCAGGAACACAGCGGCCGCGACCATGTCCACCGAGCCACGCTGAGTGCGCTCCGAGGCGCCGGCCTCACTCATGCGCCGCGACGCCTCGGCCGATGAGAGGCGCTCATCTGCGAACGTGATCGGCACGGACACGAAGCGCGCCAACCGCTCCGCCTGCGCCCGAACGCGACGCGCCTGCGGTCCCTCGGATCCGTCGAGCGATAGCGGCAGTCCCACGAGGAGCGACTCCACTTCGTAGTCGTCGACAAGGCGCACCAGGTCGCGACCGTCCTTGGTGGCGCGAGCCGTGTCGATGACGACAAGCGGCGTGGCGACCCGCCCCGAGGGGTCAGAGATCGCCACGCCGATCCGTTTCTCTCCGATGTCGAGTGCGAGGATGCGCACCTGGTCCGGCGCCTACCCGATACCGAGCGTCTGGCGTGCCAGCTGCAGCGCCTCGTCGATGCGAGATGCATCCTCGCCGCCACCCTGCGCCATCGCGGGCTTGCCGCCGCCGCGGCCGCCGAGGACCGGAGCGATCGCCCGCACCACGGCGCCTGCGTCGAAGCCGGCTGCAACGGCCATGTCACTGCCCGCCGCGAGGAAGATGGGCTTGCCGGTATCAGCGTCGGCGGCCACGATCACCGCTGCGTCCGCGCCACGCGCACGCAAGATGTCCCAGATCCCACGCATTCCTGCGGCGCGCGCGTCCGGCATCGACGTGACCGCCAGCTTGTAACCACCAGCATCGACGATGGTTCCGAGCAGGGTGTTGATCGCGTCATCGGACACCGCGTCCTTGAGCCGCTGCGCGCCGCTCTCGAGCTCCTTGACCCGCTTGGTGAGCGAGGCGGCCTTCTCGGCGACGTCGCGTGCGGGCACTTTCATGACCGACGCGGCCTCGTAGAGCTCCGTCTCCTCGGTGCGCACGAGCTCGTAGGCATCGAAGCTCGTGACGGCCTCGATGCGGCGCAGGTTCGCTCCCACCGAGCTCTCCGACACGATCTTGACGAAGCCGATCTCGGTGGTCGACGAGATGTGCGTGCCGCCACACAGCTCCTTGCTGAAGTTGCCCACCTCGAGCACGCGGACGAAGTCGCTGTACTTCTCGCCGAACAGAGCGGTGACGCCGGACTCGCGCGCGGTGGCGAGCGACGTCTCATAGGCGCGGACCGGATGGCCCTCAAAGACCTTCGCGTTCACGAGACGCTCGACCTTGTCGATCTGCTCGCGCGTCATCGCCTCGAAGTTGGTGAAGTCGAACCGAAGGCGCTCGGGAGAGACGTGCGAACCTGCCTGAGTGGCGTGCTCGCCCAGGACCAGGCGAAGCGCCCAGTGGAGCAGATGGGTCGCGGTGTGGTTACGGCGAATACGCTCGCGACGCAGCACGTCGATGGCGGCGCGAACGGTCTCGCCCGACGTCACCGTACCGGACTCGACCACCCCGGAATGGGCGTAGATGCCGGCCTCGGGGATCTTGGTGTCCTCGATACGGATGCGAGCGCCGGGGGCCTCGATGTAGCCGGTATCGCCCACCTGGCCGCCCTGCTCGCCGTAGAACGGCGTGCGGTCGAGCACGATGTCGACGCGAGCGCCCTCGGCGGCCTCTGAGACCAGCTCGCCGTTGACGACGATGCCGACGATCTCGGCCTCGGCCTCATCGTGCGCGTAGCCGACGAACTCGGTGCGCCGGCCGCTCTTCGCGATCTCGGCGAAGGCGCCGCCGTAGGCGTTCCACGACTCATCCTTCACGTGTGAACGCGCACGCTCGCGCTGCAGCTCCATCTCGGCCTTGAACGCGTCCTCGTCGATGTCGAAGCCCTTCTCGGCAGCGATCTCGGCGGTGAGCTCGAAGGGGAACCCGTAGGTGTCGTGCAAGGTGAAGGCGACGCGTCCGTCGAGCGTGCCGGCCTGCGCCGACGACAAGGCCGAGAGCTCGGTCTCGAGGAAGCTCATGCCCGTCTTGAGGGTCGCGCCGAAACGCTCCTCCTCGCTCGACACGATGCGGTCGATGAGGTCGCGATGGGCGACGATCTCCGGGTACGCGGCGCCCATACGCTCGATGACGTCGGCGATCAGGCGCGTGAGGAACGGATCCTCGACGCCCAGCAGGCGTCCGTGGCGAACAGCCCGGCGCAGCAAGCGGCGAAGCACGTAGCCGCGGCCCTCGTTCGACGGCAGGATCCCGTCGGCGATCATGAAAGTCACCGCGCGAGCGTGGTCGGCGATGATGCGCAGCGAAGTGTCGTTGCGACCACCCAAGCCGTACTCGACGCCGGTGATCTCCTCGGCGAGCGCCATGAGGCCGCGCAGGATGTCGGTCTCGTAGTTCGACGTGACGCCCTGCATGATCCCGGCGATGCGCTCCAGGCCCATGCCGGTATCGATGTTTTGCTTGGGGAGCGGCAGCAACGTGCCGTCCTCCTGACGGTCGTACTGCATGAACACGAGGTTCCAGTACTCGAGGTAGCGGTCGCAGTCGCAGCCCGGCGCGCAGTCGGCGCTACCGCAGCCCACCTCGGGGCCCTGATCGTAGTAGAGCTCCGAGCACGGACCGCAGGGACCGGTGGGGCCGGCGCTCCAGAAGTTGTCCTTGGCGCCCATGCGCACGATGCGCTCGACGGGCACACCTGACTCCTCGAGCCACAGCGCCTCCGACTCGTCATCGTCCTCGTAGATCGAGGCCCAGATGCGGTCGGTGTCGAGGCGCAGCACCTCGGCCGAGTACTCCCACGACCAACGGATGGCCTCGCGCTTGAAGTAGTCACCAAAGCTGAAGTTGCCCAGCATCTCGAAGAAGCTGTGGTGGCGGCCGGTGGTGCCGATGATGTCGATGTCGGTGGTGCGTACACACTTCTGCACCGTCGTGGCCCGGGTGAACCCAAGGTCTTTCACGCCGAGGAACACCGGCTTGAACTGCACCATACCGGCGGTGGTGAGCAGCAGTGACGGGTCGTCGGGGATGAGCGAGGAGCTTGGCCAGCGACGGCAGCCCTTGCTCTCGAAGAACGACAGGAAGCTCTCTCTGATCTCAGCGGAGTTCACTTACTTGCTCCCCTTCTTGGTTGTGGTGGTGCCATCACCGGCATCGGCAGAACGCCGGTCCGGGTCGTCATCGGACTGAGGATCGTCTTCGCACTCGCTGGACGCGGTCCTGAACAGCGCGCCGTCCTCGGTGCTGAGGGGACGCTTGTTGCGGCGCTCCCAGTAGTAGACGAAGAGCCCCTTGACGGTGGCGGCGACCGGGATGGCGAATATCATGCCCCAGAACCCGAGCAGGGCGCCTCCGACGAGCAGCGAGAATATCACGAGGGTCGGATGCAGGTCGACTTGCGACGACATGACGCGAGGCGTCACGAACAGGTCGGTGATCTGCTGTGCGGCGATCACGATCACAATCGCCAACACCGCGGTGAGCGGGGAAACGAACAGTCCGACGATCGCGGCCGCGGCCCCCGCGACGAATGGGCCGATGTAGGGCACGTAGTTGAGCGCGAACGTGATGATTCCCAGCACGAGCGCGTAGGGCACGCCGATGATCGCGAGACCCACGCCGGCGATGAAGCCCGTGGTGAGCGAGGCGACGGTCTGACCCTTGAGGTAGCCGCCTACCACGCGCACGACCGTGGACAGCAGGTTCTCAAGGTCCGCTTCGTAGCGGTCGCCGGCGAGCACGCGCAGCTCTTCTCGGATGGTGGGCAGGTCACGCATGGTCCAAAACGCGATGACCGCGCCGAGGAACAGGTCGAAGAAGACCGTCGCCACGCCCGAGCTCGCGCCGAGGATGCCCTGCGCCACCGAGTTGCCCATGCGGACGAAGACCTGCGACATCGACTGCGCGACCGATCCGGCCGCCGAGCTCAGCCACGCAGGGATCACGATCTGACTGAAGCGCGCCTGGAGGTCCTCGACGACGCGTTGTCCCTGAGTGAGGTACTTGGGGATGGCGGCCGCGAAGTCGGCGAGCTGGCGCCCGATGGGCGGCAACAAGACGATGACCACGATGGTCAGCACCGCGATGCCCACGAGATAGCACGTCACGACCGCGGTGGATCGCTTCATGCCCCGGTCGACCAGCGCGGTCACGAAGCCCTGCAACAGGAACACGATGAGGAACGCGATGACGAACGGGGCCAGCGCCGAGGCGATCCGCCCGAGGACGAATCCCGCGACCGTCAGCAGGATTAGCATGCCGATGACCGACCACACGAGATTGGCGGTGGTCCGCCAGCGCAACAGACGTGACTCAGGCGTCGACATGGCTAGTCCCTGACGATGTTCTCGCGCAGCACCTTGAGCGTGCGGCGCAGCAGGCGCGACACCTGCATCTGTGAGATATCGAGCTGGCGCGCGATCTCGGTCTGAGTCAGGCCCTCGAAGAAGCGCAGGTAGAGCACGCGCTGCTCCTGCGGGGTCAGCTGCTTGAACGCCGCCTGAAGCGTGGTGCGGTCGTCGACCACGGCCATGAGCATGTCGTCTTTGCCGATGTACTCCAAGATGCTGAAGCTCTCGGACCCGTCTCCCCCGCGGTCACTTTCGAGCGAGACGAAGTTGTATGCCTCGCTCGTCTCCATGGCCTCGAGGACCTCTTCGGGGGTGACCTCGAGGTACTCGGCGATCTCGGGGATGGTGGGTGAGCGCTGGAGGCGCTGCGTCAGGGCATCGACCGCCTGATTCACGCGGAACGAGAGCTCCTGGAGGCGCCTCGGGACCTTGATCGCCCAGCCCTTGTCACGGAAGTAGCGCTTGAGCTCACCCACGATGGTGGGCGTTGCGTAGGTGGTGAACTCGACCTGCCGCTCGATGTCGAACCGGTCGATCGCCTTGATCAGGCCGATCGTGCCCACCTGCACGAGGTCGTCGATGGGTTCCCCGCGGTTGCGGAACCTGCTGGCCAGGTACTTGACCAGGTTCAGATACATGGTGATCAGCTCGTCGCGTGCCGCTTCATCGCCGTCGAGACGATAGCGGCGGAACAGCTCCTTCGTGTAGCGCTTGTCCCACGAGAGCTTGCGCGTCTGCTTTTCCGGACGGCGGCTAGACACCATCGCCATCCCCGACGCGCTTGATCAGGGTGAGCGAACGACGGCCGTGCTCGTCGCTCACGAGCTCGAAGTCGTCGCACACGGACTGCAGGATGAACGTCGCGTATGAGGTGTGCCGGTCGATCTCCTCTTCGCTGCGCAGCGACTCGTCGCCCAGTTTGACCTCGATCGCGAGAGCGTCGCCGTCCACGTAGAAGGTGAACTCAACGTCATCGGTGTCAGTGAGCGTCTCGACCGCGTAGACGAACGCCTCCTCGGCAGCCATGCGCACATCATCGACCTCGTCGTAGCCGAACTCCATGCGTCCCGCGAGAGCGGCGGCGGTCATGCGGACCGTCTTTGCGTACTCCCCGCGTGCCGGGACGGTGAGACTGATCTTGTCGGGCATCGATCCTCCGTGGGTATCAGAGAGCGGCTGGTTCATCGGCGGGGTGCGTCGGGTAGGCCGCCACATCCGCCTCGTCGTGATCGGAGTCAGTGGTGCGCTTACGGTCCTTCCACGCGCGGCGCATGCGACCGGCGACGTCGTTCACTATCTCCGCCGGGGCGGAGACGATGTCGGAGATCGTGCCGGACGCGTTGCTCACCCGCGTGCTCGCGTCCTCGAACCGCGTGATGATGCCGTCGATGCGCCACAGCTCCGCGTTGACCGCGTCGACGGTGACGTCCGCCTTCTCAAGCACCGGGTTGAGGCGCTCGCGCGTGTCATCGGCAAGCTCGCGTAGCGAACGCGCGGCGAGCACCATCTCGCGCAGGGCCCAGATCGCAACCCCCGCGACGACGGCCAGAACCACGCAGGTGAGCGCAGGGAACAGCCACGGCGATGGAGCCGAAGTGACGACTACCGCTGCAACCATGTGCCCTCCCCTCACCTCTTGACGGACACCGCTGAGTGTAACAGAGCGAGCCGACACGAACGCGCAGATGAGACTACTCGACAGGGTCTGTCGCGGAGCCCCTCAGCTCGCCCAGCACGCGGGCACGCTCGGCCTCCCAGCCGCGCGGATTCGCAGCGTAGAACGCCCCGTGCTCAAGACCCTCGGGCAGGTACCGTTGGTCGACGTAGCCGGCAGGTTCGTCGTGGGGGTAGCGATACGGCCCGTAGGCGTCGCTTCCGGGACGATGCCTGTCGCGAAGGTGCGAAGGCACCTGCCGGGCGGGACCGGACCGGACCTCGGCGAGTGCGGCGTCGATCGCCAGGTATGAGGCGTTGCTCTTGGGAGCGAGCGACAGGTAGACGGCCGCCTGTGCCAGGTTGATGCGACACTCCGGCCAGCCGATCGACTCGGCGGCCTTGAAGGCGGCGTGTGCGATCAGCAACGCTTGGGGATCCGCGTTCCCCACGTCCTCGGAGGCGAAGATGAGCATCCGGCGAGCGATGAACTTGGGGTCTTCGCCGCCGTGGATCATGCGGGCGAGCCAGTACACCGCGGCGTCGGGATCGCTGCCGCGCATCGACTTGATGAAGGCGCTGATCACGTCGTAGTGGACGTCGCCGGACTTGTCGTAGGGCAAGATCCGCGACGGCATCGCATCGTGGACCGCCTCGACCTCGACCCGTCGTACCCCGTCCGCGGCCGCCGAGACGAACTGAGCGGCCATCTCGAGCGTCGTGAGCGCGACGCGCGCGTCCCCGCCGGCGGTGAGCACGATGGCGTCCTCGGCCTCAGGCGACAGCTCGACATCACCGCCGAAGCCTCGCGCGTCCGTCAGCGCGGATCGCACAACCCCACGCACGTCGTCATCGGTGAGTGGGGCGAGCTCGACGATGCGCGAACGGCTGACCAGTGGCGCGTTGACCTCGAAGTAGGGGTTCTCGGTGGTCGCCCCCACGAGCGTCACGACCCGGTCCTCGACCGCATGCAGCAGCGCGTCTTGCTGTGACTTGCTGAAGCGGTGGATCTCGTCGACGAACAGGATGGTGCGCTGCCCGGACAGGCCCAGGCGCTGGGTCGCGGAATCGATGGCGCGGCGCAGATCCGACACGCCCGAGGTGACCGCCGAGACCTCCTCGAAGTGCGCTTGCGTGGCGGCGGCGATGATGCGCGCGAGACTCGTCTTGCCCGTGCCTGCGGGTCCGTACAGGATCACGGAGAGCAGTGCGTCACCCTCGATCGCGCGCCTGAGCCACGTACCGGGACCGACCGCCGCCTCCTGACCCGCGAACTCGTCGAGCGTGCGCGGACGCATGCGAGAGGCCAGGGGCGCCACTTGGGCGCGCGCAGCCTTCTCGCTCGCGTCGAACAGCGAGTCCACGCGGGCTACTCGGCTGTGCGCAGGAGCTGTCGGTCGAGCAGTGCCGAATCGATGTATCCGCGGTTGCGGAAGATGATGTAGCCCTGGTCGTCGACGATGAGGATGTAGGGCGTGAAGTTGACGCCAAGCTCATGGGCGAGCAGGACCGCCTGCTTCGCATCCTCGTCCTTGGTGAGCGACGAGGCCGAGACGACCACGTTGCCGCTCGCGTCGACCGCCGCGTACTTGCCAAGGTCGTAGGTCACGAGATCGACGACACCTTGGTTCTTCTTGATCGCCGCGTCCACCTGGCCGCGCAGCTCATCGGTGTCCTTCTGGGACCCGTCGACGAACATGAGCAGCATGGGCTGCCCTTCCGCGACGCGCGAGGCGATGGTGCTTGGCACGACCTCGCCCGTGGGGAACGGCTCGAAGGTGGGGCTCTCGACGGCCGAACGATCCGCGATGGGATTCTCGACCGGCTGGCCGGTGCTCGCCGGCGGTGCGGCCGGCGTCTCGGCCGGGGCCTGCTCTGCCGGCGGCGTCTCTTCCCCGCCTCCGCCGCATCCGGCGAGCGAGAACGCGAGAAGTGCTACGACGAGTACTGCGACGAGTCTGCGCATGCTGCTGCCTCCAAGTGCGACGTATATGCCCCGCCTTGCCGCAGCCCGGCTTGGTGAACCTGCCTTGGCAGGTGGGTGCCCGCACCGAGACTTCCAGCTTCCCCCGAAGGGGATACCTGTCCGCCTCGAAATGTGAGGCTCCCGAACGAGAAGTGTTGGTTCGACCGTATATGCCGGGCTACTAGCAAGGCGAAGCCTGAGTGAAGTGTACCGCTGGCAACGCCCGTACAACAACCGCACATCTGCCATGAACGTGACGAAGGACACCGACCGAGGCCGATGCCCTTCGTAAGAGCCAACGTACAAGACCGGACGCTAGTCCACCTTGAGATGCACGTCCTTGAGCTGGCGAGCGCTGACAGCATCGGGAGCCGACGTCATCGGATCGCCGCCCGAGCTCGTCTTGGGAAACGCGATGACGTCCCGGATCGAGTGCGCGCCGGCCAACAGCATGACCAGACGGTCCAGGCCCAAAGCGATGCCGCCGTGCGGGGGCGCACCGAAGGCGAGCGCCTCGAGCAGGAAGCCGAACTGCGTGGTGGCCTCCTCCTCGGACAGGCCGATCGCGCGAAGGACTCGATGCTGCAGCGCGGGATCGTGCATACGCAGCGTGCCACCGCCGATCTCGTAGCCGTTCATGCACAGGTCGTACGCGTAGCTGAGCACCGCGCCGGGATCGGACTCGAGCAGCTCGATGTGCTCGTCGAACGGACGGGTGAACGGGTGGTGGTTGGCAGACCAGCGACCCTCCTCCTCGTCGTACTTGAACATCGGGAAGTCGACGACCCACAGGGTCTCGAACCCGGTGCGCTCGATGCCGAGCTCATCGGCAAGCTTGAGACGCAGCGTGCCGAGCACCTCGTTGGCGAGCGCGCGCTTGTCGGCGACCATGCACACCAGGTCGCCCGGCTCGGCGGCGACCGCCGTCTTGAACGCGTCCATCTCGGCGTCCGTGAAGAACTTCGCGACCGGGCTCTTGACCTCGCCCTCCGAGGTGAACGCGACCCACGCGAGACCCTTCGCGCCCGAGTCGATCGCGAGCTGGTTGAGCGCGTCGATACGACCGCGGCTCCAGTCACCGGCGCCCTTGGCGTTGAGCGCCTTGATGGCGCCGCCCGCGGCGAGCGCACCGGCGAAGACCTTGAACTCGGAGGCGGCGAAGACGTCGGACACGTCCACGAGCTCGAGGCCGAAGCGGGTGTCCGGGCGATCGGAGCCGTAGCGCTCCATGGCCTCGGTGTAGGTGATGCGCGGAAGCGGGAGCGGCAGGTCGTGGCCGGCCTCGTGCATGACCTCGCGCATGACGTCCTCCATCATCTGGAGCACGTCGTCCATCTCCACGAACGACATCTCGATGTCGACCTGGGTGAACTCGGGCTGACGATCGGCGCGGAGGTCCTCATCGCGGAAGCAGCGCGCGATCTGGTAGTAGCGCTCGATGCCGCCCACCATGAGCAGCTGCTTGAACAGCTGCGGCGACTGCGGCAACGCATAGAACTTGCCGGCGTTCAGGCGGCTGGGGACGATGAAGTCACGCGCGCCCTCGGGGGTGGACTTGGTGAGGATGGGCGTCTCAACCTCCATGAAGCCGCGGTGCTCGAGCGCCTTGCGGAAGCGCTGGGTCACGCGGTCGCGCAGCTTGAGCGCCGAGAACACCTCGGGGCGGCGGATGTCGAGGTAGCGCCACTTGAGGCGCGTCAGCTCGTCGGTCTCGATGCCGGCCTCGATCTCGAACGGCGGGGTCTCGGCACGGTTCAGCACCGTGGCGCCGGTGATGACGACCTCGACCTCACCGGTGGCCATGCCCGGGTTCTCCGTGCCCTCGGGACGAAGGCGCACGGTGCCGTCGAGCAAGACGACCCACTCAGGGCGGACCGTCTCGGCGGTGACGAACGCGGCACCGGAGTCATCGGGGTGGAAGACGCACTGGACCACACCGCTGCGGTCACGCAGGTCGATGAAGATCAGCCCGCCGTGGTCACGACGCTTGCCCACCCAGCCGGTGAGCCGAACCTGCTCCCCCACCGAGGCCGCTGAGAGCGAACCGGCGGTGTGCGAGCGCATTGAGTATCGTCCGTCGAGCATGTGTACCTTCCGGGGTCTGGGCGCCGGATCCTCCGGTGCCGATTGCGTTGCTAGCGGGAAAGCGCTTCCGCGACGGCACCTGCGGCGCCATCGACGGGGATGCGGGTCTCTTCTTTCGTTCCCATGTCGCGAAGAACGACCTGTCCTGCGACCAGCTCATCGGGTCCCACGACCACGACGAACCGTGCGCCGAGACGGTCGGCCTGTTTGAACTGCGCCTTGAGCGAGCGCGCCTGGTGGTCGCAGTCGGCCGCCACGCCTGCGTCTCGCAGGGAGGCACACAGGTCGAACACGGCGTCACGAGTCCCCGCATCCACCGCGGCGACATAGACCTGGGAGCGCGCCGGTGACGCGACCGCGGCACCTGCGGCCTGCATGGCGAGCAGGGTGCGCTCGAAGCCGAGGGCGAAGCCGAGCCCGGGCGTCGCGGGGCCGCCATACTGCTCCATCAGACGGTCGTAGCGCCCACCGCCGCCGATGGCGTTTTGCGATCCCAAGCCGGCGTCGGCCTGCACCTCGAACACGGTGCGCGTGTAGTAGTCGAGACCACGCACGAGCTTGGGTTCTTCGATGTACGGGATGTCGAGAGCGTCGAGCGAGCGCTTCACGGCCGCGTAGTGCGCCGCACAGTCGTCGCACAGCTCGTCTCGGAGGAGCGGGGCCTCGGCCATCACGACCTGACAGCCCGGGTTCTTGCAGTCGAACGCGCGCAGCGGGTTGGTCTCGGCGCGGCGATTGCACTCCTCGCACAGGCTGTCGGCGTTGGCGCGGATGAACCCGGCGACCTTCTCGCGATACGCCGGACGGCAGCTCTCGTCGCCCATCGAGTTCAGCAGCAGCCGCATGTTGTCGGCGGGGATGCCGACCGCCTCGAAGAAGCGCCACAGCATGACGATCACCTCGGCGTCGACGCTGGGCTCAGGCATGTTGAGCGCCTCGGCGCCGATCTGCCAGAACTGGCGCATGCGGCCCTTCTGCGGACGCTCATAGCGAAACATGGGGCCGGCGTAGTAGAGCTTGGCCGACTGCCCGTTGGCGGTGAGGTTGTGCTCGAGGGAGGCGCGAACGACGCTCGCGGTCCCCTCGGGGCGCAGCGTGATGGAGCGGTCGCCCTTGTCGGCGAAGGTGTACATCTCCTTGCCCACGATGTCGGTCGCCTCGCCGATACCGCGCGAGAAGACCTCGGTGTGCTCGAACAACGGCGTGTAGATCGGCTCGTAGCCGTAGCGGGAGAACAGCTCTTGGGCGGTCCTGAGGAGATGCTCCCACGCGCGAGCGGTGTCGCCGAGCATGTCTGCGGTGCCCTTGGGGGCGCGATAGTTGGTGCTCACGGCGCGAGGGTGACCTTCCGTGCGAGGTGATGGGTGCAGTGCAGGAGTGTACCGCGAGCGGCACGTGCGGCGCTATGCGCCCGGCGCCTAGGCGCGAGGCCAGAACGGGTTGAGCCTCGCCTCGCGACCGATGGTGGAGTCCGGCCCGTGACCGGGATGGACGAGCGTGGCCTCGGGCAGCGCGGTGAACTTACGCGCGATCGACGTGGACAACGCGCGCGCGTCGCCGCCGGGGAAGTCGGTGCGGCCCACGCTGAGCGCGAAGAGGGTGTCTCCGGTGAACAGATGCGGCGCGCCACCGTCGGGGTCCTCGGCGAACAGGCAGATCCCGCCCGGAGTGTGGCCGGGCGTGTGCAGAACCGTGAGCTTCAAGTCACCCGAGACCACCGCGTCACCGTCTCGCAAGAGGCGGTCGGCGGGTGGCGCGACGAGTCCATCGAACCCGAACATCGCACCGCCGGTCCCGTGAGCCTCGTCCGACGTGATTCGCGCGGCGTCGGCCTCGTGGACGAGCAGCGGGGCCCCCGTGGCCGCGACCACCTCGGCCGCAGCGCCCAGGTGGTCGAAGTGGCCGTGGGTGAGGACCACGGCGGACACCGTCGCGCCCGCGAGCTCGGCCAGGATCACCGGGGCGTCACCACCGGGGTCGATGACGATCGCGGGCTCACCGACGCGCGCGGCGACCACCCAGCAGTTGGCCTCGAGCGGTCCCACCTGTAGCCGCAGCACGTGCACGCCGATACCTTTCGGTAGATACTGACTGATATCTCGCGTCCGAAATCCGCGCGGGACAAGCGTGATTGTATCGCTGCAGATGCCACCGGAGGAGACGAGGCCACAGGTGGGTGACCAACAGACTCCCCTGTTTGGCCGCTCGACCCACGTTCGCACCTTCGCGATCAGGATCGGCCTTGTGCTGGCGATCTTCACCACCATGATCATGTTCGGCATCTACCTGAGGACGCGCAGCCTCGCCTACGATGCCGTCACCGAACAGGCCACCTCCTACATCGACCTTATCGTGGCCACGCGCGCATGGAACGCCTCGCACGGCGGCACCTGGGTGCCCGTCGACGCGCACACCACCACGAACCCCTATCTCACAAAGCTGGGCGTGGACGCCGACACCACCACCGTGAGCGGCCAGAAGCTCACGTTGCGCAACCCGTCCGCGATGACCGAGGAGATCTCGCGCATCGTCTCCGCCCAAGACGGCGTCACGTTCCGCATGACGAGCCTCGACCCCGTCAACCCGGCGCATCGCCCTGACGCGTGGGAGCGGGAGGTGCTCAACGGCTTCGCGACCGACCGGTCGGCCGTCGGGCGCATCCAGGCCGATGGCGACGTGCGAGCCTATCGCATGATGCGCCCACTGATCACCGATGCGTCGTGTCTGCGCTGCCACGGCTCCCAAGGCTATCGCGTGGGCGACGTGCGCGGGGCCATATCGGTGAGCGTGCCGCTGACCTCGGTCGACGCGACCCTCAGCCGCAGCGCATGGCAACTATCGGCGTTGTGGTTCATCGTCATGCTCGCCACGCAGGTGGGCGTCTACCTCATGGTGTACCGGCTCGCACTGCGCGTCGACGCCTCCGAGGACCGCTTGCGCGAGGTCGCAACGACCGACGAGCTGACGCGCATCGCCAACCGTCGCGCCGTGGTCGCGAGGCTCGAGACCGAGCTTGCCAGGGCGAAGCGCGACGGCAAGCCGTTGGGCGTGGTCATGTTCGACATCGACTTCTTCAAGCGCGTGAACGACGATCACGGTCACGCCACCGGAGACGCTGTGCTTGCCGAGGTGGCCCACACCCTCGCATCCACGGTCCGCGAGTACGACCTGGTGGGCCGCTTTGGGGGCGAGGAGTTCTTGGTCGTGGCACCGGAGATCGACGCGCCCGGACTCGCGGCCCTCGCCGAGCGGCTCAGGAGCGCCGTCCAGTCCGAGCCTATCGCGTGCATGGGCATCGAGATACGTACGACGGTGAGCGGCGGGACCGCGCTCTCAGAGCCCGACGACACCGCAGAACGACTGGTCAGTCGCGCCGACGCCGCCCTCTACGTGGCAAAGGACAGCGGGCGCAACATCGTGGTGGCGGGCTAGCGCGCGCCCTTCTTCTTGGTCGCCTCGCCCGGCATCATCCTGCGCGCCTCGAACACGCCTTCGACCGCGCGGACGTCGCGCAAGAGGGCGTCGAGCCGGCTCATCTCACCGATCTCGAAGAGGAATCGCATGTCCACGAGGCCGTCTCGGTGGGTGGTGGTGGCCGAGGACAGGATGTTCACCCCGGACTCGGCGATCGCGAGCGTGACCTCCTGCAGCAGCCTCAGCCTGTCGAGCGCCTCGACGAAGATCTCGACCTGGTAGGTCGCGCGCGTGCCGGTGTCCCACTCGACCTCGATGATCCGCTCAGGGCTCGACAACAGCTCCTTGGCGTTGGGGCACGTGGTCCGGTGGACGCTGACGCCTCGGCCACGCGTCACGAAGCCGATGATCTCGTCGCCGGGCACCGGGTTGCAGCAGCGGGCAAGTCGCACGAGCACGTCGTCGATGCCCTTGACCACCACTCCCCCGCCCACGCGCTTGCGCGCCTTTCGGGGCGGCGTCATGGGCTGATCGAGCGGCAGCTCCGCTGGCTGAGGTGCAGGCTCGGGCGCCTCGCTGTCCTTGCTCATGACCTTGAGCAGTCGGGTTCCCACGAGCTTCGCCGAGAGCTTCCCGCCGCCTATCTGCGCGAGGAGATCCTCACCCTTGGCGTAGTTCATCTCCTGAGCGACCGCATCGAGCGCCTTCTCGGCGGTCTTGCTGCCGATGCCCATGCCGTGCTTGCGCATGACCTTGGCGAGCTCGTCTCGCCCATGCTGGAGGTCATCGACGCGCGTGGCCTTGGAGAAGTAGTTTCGGATCTTGCTGCGCGCAGACGAGGTCTTGACGATGTTGAGCCAGTCTTTGCTGGGGCTCGAGTTCTTGTTGGTGAGGATCTCGACGCGATCGCCCATCTGCAGCTCGTAGGCGAGCGGCACGATCGAGCCGTTGATCTTCGCGCCCACGCACTTGTTGCCGACCTCTGTGTGGATCGCGTACGCGAAGTCGATGGGCGTGGAGCCGCGCTTGAGCGAGATGACGTCGCCCTTGGGGCTGAAGACGAAGACCTCCTCCTCGAACAGGTCGATCTTGAGGGCCTCCATGAACTCGCGCGGGTCCTTGAGCTCTGTCTGCCACTCGAGCATCTGCCTGAGCCAGGCCAGGCGCTCATCGAAGCTGTCGTCGCCCCGGCCGCCCTCCTTGTAGCGCCAGTGAGCCGCGACGCCGTACTCGGCGGTGCGGTGCATGTCCTCGGTGCGGATCTGTATTTCGAGCGGCCGGCCGGAGGGTCCGATGACGGTGGTGTGCAGCGACTGGTACATGTTGAACTTGGGCATCGCCACGTAGTCTTTGAAGCGGCCGGGCACCGGCTTCCAGACGCTGTGCACGGTACCGAGCGCGCCGTAGACGTCCTTCACCGAGTCGACGATGACCCGCAGCGCGATGAGGTCGTAGATCTCGTTGAAGTCCTTACCTTGCCCGGCCATCTTCTGATAGATGCTGTAGAGGTGCTTGGGGCGACCGCCGATCTCGGCCTCGATGCCCACCTTGCCCAGCTCGTCGCGCAGCTGGTCGATGACCTGGCCGGCGTACTCCTCGCGTTGCTTGCGGCTCTCGGCCACCATGCGCGAGACCTGGTGGAACTTGACCGGCTCGAGGTAGTAGAAGGACAGGTCTTCGAGCTCCCACTTCACCTGGCTGATGCCCAGTCGGTGCGCGAGCGGCGCGTAGATCTCCATCGTCTCGCGCGCCTTGTCGAGCCGGCGGTCCGGGGGCAGCGCGGCGAGCGTGCGCATGTTGTGAAGCCGGTCGGCCAGCTTGATGAGGATGACCCGGATGTCTTTGGCCATCGCGATGAGCATCTTGCGCAGGTTGTTGCTCTGCGCCTCAGACAGCGACTCGAACTCGATGCGACCCAGCTTGGTGACGCCGTCGACCAGCTCGGCGACCTCATCGCCAAAGAGCTCACGGATCTCGTCGATCGTGACGCCCGTGTCTTCCACGGTGTCGTGGAGCAGGGCGGCCTTGAGGGTAGCGGTGTCGAGGTGGAGCTCGGCGAGGATGAGCGCGACCTCGACCGGGTGCGTGAAGAAGGGCTCGCCACTCTTGCGCAGCTGTCCTTCGTGCGCGCGGTGGGCGAACTCATACGCCGTATCGATGCCGGTGAGATCCGCCTCCGGATTGTACGCGCGGACCTGTGCTTCGATCTGTTCGAGCGTTGCTGACACGCGGAAGGCCTCTCGCGGCGAAGTCTGTCAGGACCGTGTGGGCAGGATAGGACGGTTGAAGCGCTCGAGCAACACATCTGCCGATGAACCGAGAACCCACTCCCTGAACCCTTTGAACTGCTCGATCTCGTCAAGGCCTTCGGCGTAGCGAACGCTGCTCGTGAGTTCCATCCGCTCGGCCGAGGGAGTGAAGGTCAACCGACGGTATGCGCCGTGCCCCTCTCCGGTCACCAGTCCGAGGTCTCGGAAGATGCCCAAAGACGCCGAGACACCCTTGTCGTCGATGGGACAGGAGCGGTCGATCGCCTTGCAGCGCTCGGCGAGCTCGGCGTTGGTGATCTCGAACCCCTCGCCTTCTTTGGCGGCGATGTCTCGAAGGACGCGATAGAGCACAGCGAGGTGGTCTCGCTCGGGCGCAAGCGAGGACAAGATGGTCTCGTTGATGCGCGCGTCGCGCTCGCCGAACAGCAGATGCACGCGTGAAGCGGCGCCGTCACGCCCGGCGCGACCGGCCATCTGGTTGAACTCGACGTCGTTGAAGGGCAGGTGGTAGAGCACCACGTTTCGGATATCAGGAATGTTGACGCCTTCGCCGAATGCGCTGGTCGCGATGACCGCCTGCACCTCGCCACTGCGAAACGCGCGCTCGACCGCATGTCGGACCGAGCGGGACAGGCCTCCGTTGTAGAACGCCGTACGCCATGCGATCTCAGGCACCTTCTTGCGCAGCATGCGCGCGAGACGAACAGAGGCGTCGCGGGAGTTCACGTAGACGACCATCTTGTCGCCTTTCGCCGCGAGCGCTGCGATGTAGGCGTCCTTCTCGGTCGCGCCTCTGCGGTCCTCGATGATGAGGTTGTCTCGGACGGTGGGGTCGAGGATGACGGTCTCGATCGAGAGCGTGGACTTGATCTGAGCCGCGACGTCATCGGAGGCCGTCGCCGTCACCGCGAGCACCGTGGGTCCACCGAGTGCGAGGAGCGCCTCGTCCAAGCGGGCGTACGCAGGCCGATGGCCGGCGCGTGAGAGCCCCACGTGATGCGCCTCGTCGACGACGACGAACCCTACTCGGCCCGCCTCGACGAACCGCGCGGCGTGGAAGTGCAGGAACTCCGGGGTCGTCAAGACGATGTCGAGTCCCCCGTCGCGAAGCGCGCCGAACGCCTCGGCCCGGTCACCGGGAGACGTCTCGCCGGTCACCACCCGCACCGTCAGACCCACCTCGGTGAACACCTCGTCGAGGTGGAAGGCCTGGTCGGCGACGAGCGCACGCAGCGGATACACGAACACGCTCGCCAGACCCGAGCGAAGCGCGGTGCGGGCGGCGTGGAGGTGAAAGATCAGCGACTTGCCTCGGCCGGTCGCCATGACCGCGAGCGTGTTGTCTCCCCGCTCGAGCGCATCGAGCGCCTCGGCCTGTGCAGCGTGCAGCGAGCGCTCGCCGATGAAACGCCGCACCAGCTCCGCGTCCAGCGCCTCGGCGGGCAGTGCCGCGAGCTCGCTTCTGCGCTGTGCGCGGTCCGCCGCCCGATCCTCAGCGGAGTCCGTGGCGTCCCGGCGAGAGACGATCACGTTCACGCCCAGCGTGCGGCCGTCCTCACCACCCGTGACGTCAGCCACCTCGACGTCGTACTCGACACCCGCGTCGATCGCGGGCGCGAGCGCGGCGGCCAGACGACGGTTGAGGAAGCCGACCTGGGCGCCGTGCGGATCGAACAGTGCGCATGCCGCCGAGTCGTAGGGGTTGTCAGGTTGGCGCTCCAGCCGCAGCGGCGCCCCCGGAGCGAGCCGGGCCAAGACCTCCTGGCGGCCCTCGAACGTCACCCCCGCGAGCTTGGTGTGAAACGACGGCGCCTCTTCGATGCCTGCGTACTCCTCGCGCGCAAGGATCTCATCGGCGCGTGCGAACAGGTCGTCGACGAGGTCTGCGGCCGGCGCATCCGGCGCACCGTCACGCATGACGACGTCGCGGATCATCAGCTGCGCCCGCTTGCGCCCGCGCCACTCATCGACTTCGAGCCCAAAGGCGATGTCGACGGCGGCATCCCGGGCGATCAGCTCATCGATATCGCGGCAGCGAAACGCGATGGCGGGCACCGAGGCGACACCGTCGTAGGCGAGGAACTTGAGGTGGTTGCCGGTCTTGCCCACCTTCTCTCGGCCGTTCATGAACACCGAGCGCGCCGCGAAAAGGGGACGCGGGTTGCTGTGGCCGAAGGGCTCCAGCAGCGCGAGCTCGGCGCCCAGCTCGATGCTCACGTCGTCGAGCGCAAGCTCGGCATCGACGGGCAACACCGTCGCGAACTGCTCGGCGGGAAGCGTCGCCAGATGAGCCTCGAGCGCCTCACTGAACGCGTCGAGCTTGTCAGCGGGCAACGTGAGGCCAACCGCGGCCTCGTGGCCACCGAAGCGCTCGAGCAGGCCCGCACAGGCGTTGAGAGCCTCGAACAGGTTCACCCGGCCCACCGAGCGCCCCGAGCCGCGCGCCACCCCGTCTTCGATCGAGAACAGGATGGTGGGCACGCTGTAGGCCTGGGCGACACGGCTCGCGACGATGCCCTTGACCCCCTCGTGCCAGCCTTCGCCCGCCAGCACCAAAGCGCGCTGACCGTCGTAGACCCGCTTGGCGAGTGCCAGCGCAGCATCGGCCAAATCCGCCTCGGTGGCCTGGCGAAGCCGGTTGTGCTCGTCGAGCGTGCGCGCGAGATCCTCTGCGACGAGCGGGTCGTCTGCGAGCAGCAGGTCGAGCGCGACCACGGGGTCGGCCATGCGGCCCGCAGCGTTGAGGCGCGGCGCGAGCCCGAAGGCCACGGACTCAGCCGTGAACGACGCGGTCGACTGAGCTGCCACCGCACACAGCGCCGCGATGGCCACGCGGGGACGACGGCGAACCGCGTCCACGCCGGCCGCCACGAGCGAGCGGTTCTCGCCGGTCAGGGGCACGATGTCTGCGACAGTGCCCAGCATGGCGAGGTCGACGAGCGCCTTCCACGCGTCGGGCTGGCCGAGGCGCTGGCCTACGGCCTGCACGAGCTTGAGCGACACCCCCGCACCGGCGAGGTCGCGTGACGGGCAGTCCGGGTCCAACTTGGGGTTTGCGACCGACACGGCATCCGGCACAAGGCCGCCGGGCTCATGGTGGTCGGTGACGACGACGTCGATACCGTGCGAGCGCAGCGTCTCGACCTCGACCGCCGAGGAGATGCCGCAGTCGACGGTCACCACCAGCGAAGGCTCATGCGTGAGCGCACGCGCGATGGAGGCCTCTCCCAGCCCGTATCCCTCGGTGAAACGGTGGGGCACCATGACGCGCACGTCGGCGCCCAGCGCGCGCAGTCCGCGCGTCGCCACAGCCGCCGCGCTCACGCCGTCCAGGTCGAAGTCGCCAAAGACGAGGATGCGCTCCCCTGCGCGAACAGCGGCGGCAACGCGATCGGCCGCCTCGGCCATCCCGGGAATCAGATGCGGATCGAGCCAGTCGCGCTCAAGAGAGGGCTCGAGGAAGCGGGCCGCCTCGTCGGCGTCGCTCACGCCGCGAATCGCGAGGATGCGCGCGGCGATGGCCGACATGCCGGTCGCACGTCGCAGCGCAGCGACCGTCTCCTCGTCGACGACGGCCACGCTCCACGGGGTCTGGGGGCACTGGGTACTCATGGTCCCATCCTAACGGACGGGGCCGACACCGAGACGGTGCCGACCCCGAATCCACTCACGTGATACGACGGGACTACTGGGCGCCCGCGTACTTCTTCTTGAGAGCCGCGTACTTGGGCTCGGTCTCCTTCCACACCGCGAACAGCGGCGAGGCGACACCGATCGAGGAGTACGCACCGACGGTCAGACCGATGGACAGCGCGAGCGCGAAGTCCTTGAGGGTCTCTCCGCCAAAGAACAGCATGGTGATGACCGGGATGAGCGACGTGAACGTGGTGTTGAGCGAGCGCACGAACACCTCGTTGATCGACTCGTTGGCCATCTGCATGAAGGACTGCTTCGCGAGGTGCTGCGAGTTCTCCTTGATGCGGTGGAACACCACGATGGTGTCGTAGAGCGAGTAACCCAGGATCGTCAGCAGTGCGGCGATCGTGTTGGGCGTGACCTCCTGGCCCACGAGGGCGTAGATGCCCAACGTGATCAGGATGTCGTGGGCAAGAGCGACCACTGCGGTGATCGACATCTTGTACTCGAAGCGGATCGAGATGTAGAGCAGGATCGCGACGATCGACAGGCCGAGGGCCATGAGCGCGCGGTTGGTGATGTTCTTGCCCCAGCCCGGACCGATGGTCGTGACCTGGAAGTTACCGTCCGGGAGCTTGACCGCAGCGGCGACCTTGGTCGCGTCGGACTTGGCCACCTTGGGATCGGTCACCTCGGTGCGGATGATGAAGCCCTTCACGCCGCTCGAGTTGGCGGTCTGGATGTTGGCGTTCTTCACGCCGGCATCCTCGAACGCGGTACGCATCTGCGCGATGGTCACGTCGCCCGAGTCGACCACCGTGATCGACGTGCCGCCGATGAACTCGATGCTGAACGTGAGGCCACGGAACGCGAGTGCTGCGATCGAGATCGCGATGAGCACGAGCGAGATACCGAACATGATCTTGCGGTGACCCAGGAAGTCGATGTGGAACCTAGACACCGGCCACACCCCCCTTCCGGGCCTTCGAGCCGGTCGCAGTGACCGCCTCCTTGGGAACGCCCCAGAACACCGGAGCCTTGCCGATGGCGGACTCGCCGAGCAAGACGAGCGCGGGGCGCTTGAACAGCAGCATCATGGTGATGTCGCACGCGATACCGATCATGAGCGTGAGCGCGAAGCCACGAACCGGCCCGATGGCCACGGCGTAGAGCACGGCCGCGGACACAAAGGTCACGAGGTCGGCGTCGACCGAGGTCAGGATGCCGTGCTTCGAACCCGAGTTCGCCGCCGAGCGGATGGTCTTGCCCATGCGCACCTCTTCCTTGAAACGCTCAAGGATGAGGATCGACGAGTCGGCAGCAAGACCGATCGTGAGCACGATACCGGCGATGCCGGGCAGCGTGAGCGCGAACACGCCGAACTGCGACAGCATCGCAAGGATGCCGAGGAAGAACGACGCGAACACGATGAGCGCACCCACCGTCAGCAGTCCGAGGCCGCGATAGAACACGACCACGTACAGCGCGACGAGCGCAAGGCCGATGAGCACCGCGAGCACGCCCTGGCGCAGCGAGTCCTGGCCCAGCGTCGGGCCGACCACGCGCGACTCGGAGAACTCGAGCGTCACGGGCAGCGCACCGGTCTCGAGAACCGTCTTGAGCTGCTTGGCGCTCTCCGCCGTGAAGCTGCCCGAGATCTGGGTGCGGCCATCACGGATGGGCTCGTTGACCTGTGGCGCGGACTGAACCGTACCGTCGAGCACGATGGCCACGAGCTTGCCAACGTTGCTGGTCGTGTAGTCACCCCAGGTCTTGGTGCCCTTGGAGTCCATGGTCACGTTGACCACGATCTGGGCGGTGTTCTGGTCCTGGGACACCGTGGCGGTCTTGACGACCTCGCCCGTCATGAAGGGCTTGTAGGTGCCCTTCTTGAGCTTGACGTTCTTGTCGCCGTTGGTGATCGCCGTGACCGTGGCCGAGTCCTGGATCGACGCGACGTCGACGAACTCGAGCTGGCCCGTGCTGCCCAGCACCGCGAGCGCCTCGTTGGCGTTCTTGATGCCCGGGATCTGGACGAGCAACGAATCGTTGCCCTGTCGCTGGATCGAGGCCTCTCGCACGCCGAGACGGTCGACGCGGTTACGCACGATAAGCTCGGCGCGATCCATCACCGACGCCGTGACCGGCGTGGTTGCGGACTTCTGAGCCGTCAGGATGACCGAGAGGCCACCCTGGATGTCGAGACCCTGCGTGATCTTGTCCGCCGGGGGCCACAAGAGGACCCACGAGCCGACCATGAGCACCAGGGCGATCGACAACAACAAGATGTTGCGTTGCTTCTGATCCATGCTCCTGCCTTCCGTGCCGTGCGTATCGTGCGTATCGGGGCTCCTAGAGGAGCTTGACTCCGTTAATCACCAGCGCGAATCGCGCGTCGAGCACCGCCGCCGCCCGCCTGCACAGCGCCATACGCTCGATGAAGATCTCAAAGTACTCCATGATCTGCGTCTCGCTGGTGTCGATGTCCACCTCAAGGGTGAGCATCCGCGCATCGGTGTCGACGCGCAAGAACGATCGTTTCACCGCATAGTTCACGCGGTCGTGTATATCAAATTCGTACGGATTCTGTGCGCGCACCCTCGTATGGTGCACGTCGGACTTGTCCGCGATGACACATGCCGCCGCAACCGGAGTGGATGGATCGCTCGCATCCTCTTCATGGTTACCTACCGCGTTCATGACGACAGCTATCTCATGGTACGGCATCCCAAGGCGTTCGAGGGCCGCACGCGACAAAAGTGCAGAACTAATCCAGTGATCCGCACGCGAGACGCAGTTGCCGATGTCGTGGCAGAACCCGGCGATGGCCCCCAGCTCCGACATCCGATCATCGAAGCCCAGTCTCGCGAGGATGTTTCCCGCGATGTGCGCCGTGAGGTTGGCGTGCCTCAGACCGTGCTCGGTGTAGCCGATCGATCCCAGGTACTCGTCGCCCATGTGCATGTAGGCGAGCAGCTCCGCGTCCGCCTGCACCGTCTCGAGTGTCACCGAAGCCGCCCCCGCCTGAGCGGTGACCTGCTCCAATGCCGCGCGCTGAGCGTCGGCGCGCTGCTCGGCGGCGTCACGCATGCTAGGCCTCGGAACCCTCGGCGTCGGACTCGATCGCCTCGTCGGCGTCGTCGGCGTCTTCGGTCTCAGTGGCATCGTCACCGTCATCGGCGACAGACACGACGCTGCCGATCGCCTGCTTGGCGAGCTCGAGCTCGGAGCCGTCGGCGACCTTGACCCTGACCCGATCGCCCACCTCGACCACGGTCGCAAAGATGCCGCCGATGGTGACGATCTCGTCCCCGGCCTTGAGGTTACCCAGCATGTCGCGCTGCTGCTTCGCGCGCTGCTGCTGGGGTCGGATGAGCATGAAGTAGAACACCGCGACGATCGCGACGATGAACAGCAGGTTCGAGTACTGCCCCATGTGTTGCCTCTCCTCGTGTGTCACGCAGGCCCCGCGTCTTCGCGGACGGCCGACGGTCAATCTTACCCGTCGTCGCCCCCATCTCAAAGCACCCGCGGGAGCCTCGGGCAGCGAATCAGTAGTCGTCCGCCGCGCGAGAGGCGCGCCAGGCCGACAGGAACTCCCCGTAGGCATCGGCTTCGATGGCTTCGCGAGCCCTTCGCGTCAGATCCAGCAAGTAGTGCAGGTTGTGCACGCTCAGCAGGATCGCACCGAGCATCTCTTTGGTGTTGACCAGGTGGCGGATGTAGGCCCGCGAGTAGTTCGCGCACGTGGAGCAGGTGCACGTGGGGTCGAGCGGCGTGAAGTCCCTCGCGAAACGTGCGTTTCGCATGTTCATCCGCCCCTCGCTCGAGAAGGCGGTCCCGAGCCGGGCGGTGCGTGTGGGCAGCACGCAGTCGAACATGTCCACTCCCAGCCCGATCGCCTCGAGGATCGTGGTGGGGTTGCCAACGCCCATCAGGTAGCGCGGCCTGTCGGCGGGCAACGCGTCACACACCGGCCCCAGCGACTCGAGCATGAGGTCATGCGGCTCGCCCACGGAGTAGCCGCCGATGCCGTAGCCGGGGAAGCCGATCTCGCCCAGCCGCTCGACGCTTTCGAGGCGCAGGTCCTCGTGCACGCCACCCTGGACGATGCCGAAGAGCGCCTGGTCCTCGCGCGAGTGCGCGGCCTTGCAGCGCGCCGCCCACTCGGCACTCCTGCGCACGGCGGTGGCGACGAACTCCTTCTCGGCCGGGTAGGGCGGGCACTGGTCGAGCTGCATGACGATGTCGGCGCCCAGCTCCTGCTGGATGCGCATGTTGTCCTCGGGCGACCAGAAGTGCCATGAACCGTCGATGATCGAGCGGAACTTCACGCCGTCATCGGTGAGCTTCAGCGTGTCGGCGAGGCTGAAGATCTGGAATCCGCCCGAGTCGGTGAGGATCACGCGGTCCCAGTTCATGAAGCGGTGCAGCCCGCCGGCCTCGGCGACGAGATCGCTGCCGGGCCGCAAGAACAGGTGGTAGGTGTTGGCGAGCAGCACCTGCGCTCCCAGGTCGTGCAGCTGCGGGGTGGTCACCCCTTTGACCGTGGCGCGGGTACCTACCGGCATGAACACGGGCGTCTCCACGGGACCGTGAGCGGTGTGAAAGCGCGCGCGCCGGGCCGAGGTGGTCGAGTCCGTGTGGATGAGTTCGAGATCGAAGAGTGTCATGGGCGCGATTCTACCCGAGGAGCACGCCATCGAACGCAACGGGTAGACTACGAAGTCGCGAGAACCATCACGGCCCCGCGCACGTCATACGGAGCGACATGAACTACGAGACCGCCGACGACACAGCTTTGGTGGCGTTGGCCCGCAGCGGCGACCTGCGAGCGTTCGAGACGCTTGTGCGCCGACACACGCGGGCCGTCTACGCGCATGCGCTGCGGTTCTTCGGCGACTCTTCGTCGGCTGAAGACGTGGTGCAGGAGGTGTTCGTCAAGGTGTTTCGCTCACTCGACACGTTCGACGAGCGCGCCCGCTTCTCCACGTGGCTGTACCGGATCACGCGAAACACGTGCCTCGACGAGGTGCGCGCCGGCCGGAGGCGCCCTGTGCCCGTCGACCCCCTCGACGCGCACGCGATCGGCGCTGACTTCTCCGACGGCGTCGTCCTCGCGGCGAGCCTCGAGCTCGCGATGCGCGCACTCGCTCCCGAGGATCGAGACGCGCTCTCGGCGGTGACGGTCTTCGGCCTGTCCTACGCTGAGGCGAGTGAGGCCCTCGGCGTGCCCAGCGGTACGGTGAAGTCCCGAGTCTTTCGCGCGAGACGTGCACTTGCCGCCAGCATCCGACCGCAGAAGGGAGGCGTGTGATGGAGTGCATCGAGGCCCAACGAATCGTCTCCGAGCGGCTCGACCGCGAGGAGTTCGACACAGCGGTGCTCGAAGAGGCCAAGGATCACTGCCGTGACTGCGCGGAGTGCTCGGCGTTCGTCCGCGCGCTCGTCGCCCTTCAGCGCCAGCCCCTGCCCGAGCCCGCCGAGGATCTGACCGCACGCGTGATGTCGGCGGTCGAGCTCGAGGTCGCGAAGAAGGCCGCCGTCATCGCCCGAGCGGCGAGCGAACCGGCGGCCGAACCGGCGGCCGACACGTCGCAGGCCATCAGCCACCTCAAGGACCGGCTGCTCGACCCGCGTAACCGACGGGCGTTGCTCGCATGGGGCAGCGCCGCAGCCGTCCTGCTCATCGTCACAGGCATGGGCGCCGTCGCAGGCGTCCGCCAGATACTGCTTCCGCCGCCCTCCGGCGGAGACCTCCAGATCACGTCCCAGGAGTACGGTCTCGCGGATCAGTCGGCGTTGACGAGCGCTCCGGCGGCGGGCACAGGCATGGCGGCGCAGTCCAAGATGGCGACCGCCGCCGCTCCCCCCTACGTCGTTGCGGGAACCACCGTGTACCGCTCGTCAGGCACGGCGTCGGGCATCGCGACCGACTCCCTGCTGCCGGTGAGCGACGTCGTCACCGCGCTCGACACCGGGGGCAACCCCGTGCCACGCGACACCTTCACACTGCAAGACCCCGCGCGGATCTACGTGACGGACGACGCCGGTGCGCTGCTCGCCTTCGATCGGGTCACCCGCACCTACAACGGCACGACCTACGCGCTGCAAAGCGGCCCGATCCCCTCGTTCGGCACCTGGCCGAGCCTACCCTCGGGGATCTCCGCGCCGACAGACCCCTCGGGCTCCCCCACGTTCACGCAGGATGGCACGGACGACGCCGGCACGACGGTCTACCGGCTCTCCGCCGGCACGGCCGGCACCGGTATCGGCGTGGCGCCCAACAGCTCTGCGGGTGACCCTGCGGCCGGCAACCCCGGCTGGACGTGGTGGGTCCCCCTGCGCTGACACCCGGCGACGCCGTCGCTACTAGAGCATGAGCATCGCATCGCCGAAGCTGAGCATCCGGTAGCGGCGTTCGATCGCCTCGTGATACGCGCGCATGACGAGCTCCCTGCCGGCAAACGCGCTCACGAGCATCAGCAACGTCGAGCGCGGCACGTGGAAGTTCGTGAGAATCGCATCCACGGCTTGGAATCGGTAGCCGGGCAGAATGAACAGGCTCGTCGCACCCTCGCTCGCCACGACCTCGCCAAGGTCCTCATCGAACGCGCTCTCGAGCGCGCGCACGCTGGTGGTCCCGATCGCGATCACCCGGCCACCGCGCTCGCGCGCCTGGTTGACCGCCGACGCAGTCACAGCCGGCACCCGGAAGTGCTCGGTGTGGATGTGGTGGTCGAAGGGGTCGTCCTCCGAGACGGGCCGAAACGTGTCGAGTCCCACGTCGAGCTCCACCGTCTCGATCCGCGCGCCGGCCTCGCGGCATCGCTCGAGCAGCTCGGGCGTGAAGTGCAGCCCCGCAGTGGGCGCGGCGGCACTGCGCTCGTCGCGAGCGAACACCGTCTGGTAGGACTCCGGATTCTCGAGCTCACGCGTGATGTAGGGCGGCAGGGGCATCTCGCCGATGCGATGCACGATGTCGATGAAGCGCCCCTCTCGCGGCGTGAACTGGACCAGCCGTCCGCCGCCCTCGTCGAGCACGTCGACGACAAGACCGGTCATCGCACCATCGCCAAAGACCATGCGAGCACCGGGCTTGAGCCGGCGTCCCGGCTTCACAAGACACTCCCAGGCATGCTCGTAGCGCTCCCGGAGCAGCAGAACCTCGACCGCGCCGCCGGTCTCGTCCTTGACGCCCTTCAGACGAGCGGGCAACACGCGCGTCTCATTCACCACGATCACATCTCCCGGCCGGATGTACTCCGGCAGATCAGAGAAGATGCGGTGGTCCATCTGGCCGCTACGGCGGTCGAGCACGAGCAAGCGGCAACTGTCTCGCGGGTCGGCGGGACTTTGCGCGATGAGACCCGTGGGAAGGTCGTAGTCGAAATCGTCGGTGCGCATGTGCGGGGTGCTCCTTGAGAACGGTCGTTCGGTTCGCCGCGCAAGAGTTTACCGTAGGCGGCGTCTTCATCTTCGGGTGACTGGTGTAGAATACGCGCGCCATGCGACACGGATACTCATCAGCAGACCTGCACGTCCACACGACCGCCTCCGACGGCACAGCCACGCCGCGCGAGGTGCTTGAGTGGGCGTCGGAAGCGACCTCTCTGAGCGTGATCGCGATCTGCGACCACAACACCAACGAGGGCGCCCTCGAGGCTGCCGCCATCGCCCACGAGTACCGTGTCGACGTGATCGTCGGGCAGGAGGTCGAGAGCTCCGACGGCCACATCCTCGGACTCTGGACCCCCGAGATGATCGCGCCGGGGATGGACGCCGTCGCCACCGTCGCAGAGATCCACCGCCAAGGCGGCCTCGCCATCGCTGCACACCCCTTCGCCCCCAAGTGGTGGCACAAGCACGGCCTGTGCAGGGGTGAGCGAGAGGTCTACGAGACCACCGACTTCGACGGAGTCGAGGTGGCGAACTCGACGCCGCTGCTCTTCCTCGCGAACTTCCACGCGCGCGGGTTCTGGCACGCCAACCGATCCCGTCTCGCCGCGACGGGCGGTAGCGACGCGCACATGCTCTCGGTGATCGGCACGAGCCGCACCCACTTCCCGGGCGCAACGGCCGACGACCTCCGAGTCGCCCTCGAAGCCAAGACGACGCGCGGATGGGGCCCGAGCTTCCAGCCACTTCGCGCGTTCCGGTACGCGCGCAAGGTGCCCGAGATCCAGAAGCGTGACGCCGAGCGCAAGGTGCGCGAAGCACAGCGCGACATCGCCTGCGTGCACGGGCCGGACTGCGCCGCCTGCCGCAAGCCGCAGGCCTAGCCCGCCACGTCGCCCTTCGCCGCTCGACGTGCGGCCCTGCGCGCCTCGCGCTCGGCGCGCGCCTCGATGTCGCTCATCAGGCACCCGCAGTAGTTCTGGCGGTACATGCCCAACTCCCGCGAACGTCGGGTCGCATCCGGGTAGCGGTCCCGGAAGTCCCGGGTCACATACTCGACCCCCGCCTCCGCCGCCGCGGAACGGCCCTCGGCGGCGATCGCCTCGGCGTCTTGATAGGGGCTCACGGTGAGGGTGGTCGCGACACTGTCGAAGCCGTTCTCGGCGGCCCACCGCGCCACTTCGCCCAGCCGCAGTCGGTAGCACGCGCGACAGCGCTGCTGCGGGGTGCGGGCGAGCGGTGCAACGCGCTCCATCCACGCCGCCGGGTCGTAGTCGATCTCGACGACGCGGACGCCGGCCGCCTGCGCGTGAGCGACCAGCGTGTCGCGCCTACGCTCGTACTCCTCGGCAGGATGGATGTTGGGGTTGAAGTACACCACCACGACGTCGTCGGCCTCGGCAGCCAACGCGTCGTACGGTTCCAGCAGACAGGGTCCGCAGCAGGCATGAAGCGCGAGTCTCATTGATACCTTCCGATCGTCGCACAGAAGCATACTCCCCTGCGGGCACGACCCCAACACGCACGGAGGCGGCCCCTCGACGAGAGGCCGCCTCCGGTTCTATGTGGTGAAGACGGAGCTAGATCTTGCGGACGTTGCTGGCCTGCTCCTTGCCATTGCGACCCACGGTGACCTCGAAGGTCACGGCCTGGCCCTCGTCGAGCGTCTTGAAGCCGTCGACCTGGATCTCGCTGAAGTGGACGAACAGATCGTCGCCATCCTCGCGAGAGATGAAGCCGTAACCCTTGTCAGCGTTGAACCACTTGACGGTACCCTCTGCCATGCCTGCCTGTCCTTCCGCCCCGCAGGGCTATCCCTCAGGCGACACGCATGACGCCGTCCCCGTGGTCCCCCCTTGCGGAGCCGAGCCGGTCTCACCGCGCGTGCGTGTCGCATCCTGACGGACCGTCCACAGCCCGCCACTCGAAAGTCTATCGCGTGGTTTCGGCTGGTGGCAACCGTTCCCAGTGGCCGCTACTCGACGGGCCTACGCGAACGCACGATCGCCACGCCCAGACCGACGAGCGCGAGCACGGCTGCGATGCCGAGCCCCCACAGCAACATGGTCGCTGACTTGTCCGCAGCGTCCGACGCCGAAGGAGGCGTCGTGCTGTATGACACGGCGACCACGCTCTTGTCGCCCGTGCCCAGCGTCAGGCTTGGCAGGGTGTAGAGCGTCTCCCCCACGTCGTTGCGATCAGGGACACCCGCCGGCTTGGGGTCGATCTTCACGTCGCTCACGAGCGACGGCACGCGCACCGAGAAGTTGGTCTCGGACGACTCGGCCGACTGGACGAACTGAAGCTGTGCCGCCATGCGGCCGTCCTTGGCGGTCATCGCCACAGGCGCGAGGTCGATCTGCGCCTCCGGGTACTGCGAGACCTCGAGCTCCACGTACTTGCCGCCGTCGCCGTCCTTGACGGTGAACGCACGCTTGGGATCGCTTCCCGGATCGCCGCCGGAGATCTCGCCCGCCCACTCGACCTCCATGCCCGCAGGAAGCGGGATGTGGACCGTCGCGGGCAGCTTGGCGTTGGGCGGCAGGCTCACCGAGACGATCACGGCGGACATGCCGGGCTGCGCACCGAGCCAGAACTGCACATCGGTCGAGCCCACCACGAGCGGAGCCTTCGGGCCCTTCGCGGTCACGGTGTCGGTCGCCATCGCGATCGAGGGACTCGCGAGCGAAGCGACAAGTCCGATCACAGCGAGCCAGCGGGTCACGATGCGGCCCATGGCGCTATACCTCCACGCCGGCGACGCGCGCGGCGGCCTCTGCCGTGTTCATGACGAGCATCGCCCTGGTCATCGGGCCAACGCCCCCCGGAACCGGCGTGATCGCCGAGGCGACCGGCTCGACGCTGTCGAAGTCCACGTCACCCACGAGCGGACCCTCTTCGGTGCGGTTGATGCCTACGTCGATGACCACGGCGCCGGGCTTGACGTAGTCGGCGTTGACCATCTTGGCGCGCCCCACCGCCGCGACCAGGATGTCGGCCTCCCGACACACGGCGGGCAGATCCACGGTGCGGCTGTGGCACACGGTGACGGTCGCGTTGCGCTCGAGCAGCATGAGTGCCTGCGGCTTGCCCACGATCGACGAGCGGCCGATGACGACCGCGCGCTTGCCCGACGGGTCGATGCCGTAGTGATCGAGCATCGCCATGACGCCCCAGGGCGTGCACGCACGCGCGCCCGGCAGTCCGCGCACGAGGCGGCCAAGGTTCTCGGGGTGCAGACCGTCCACGTCCTTCTCGGCGCTGATGCGCGCGAGCGCAGCCTCCTCGTCGAGGTGCTTGGGAAGCGGCAGCTGAACGAGGATCCCGTGCACGTCCGGGTTGGCGTTGCACTCGTCGATGATCGCGTTGAGCTCGTCTTGGGTCGTGTCAGCGGGACGGCGGTAGTCGAACGAGGCGATGCCCACCTCGGCGCAGTCGTTCTCCTTCATCCGAACGTAGGCCTGGGACGCGGGGTCCTCGCCGATGAGCACCACGGCAAGACCCGGTACGACACCGGCCGCCTTCACGCGCTCAACGACCTGGGCGGCCTGCCCGCGCACCTTGCTCGCGACCAACTTGCCGTCGATGATCTGTGCCACTGATGATCCCCTTCTCTAGAACAGCCCGCGGACCGTACCGTCGGGCTCGATGTCGATCTTCTCGCCGCCGGGCCGCGGAGGCAGCCCAGGCATCGTCATGACGTCTCCGCAGATGGCGTAGAGGAACCCGGCACCGGCGGACAGGCGGACGTCGCGCACGTGCAGTGTCCAGCCGGTGGGTGCGCCCTTGAGCGACGCGTCGTCGGACAGCGACAAGTGCGTCTTGGCCATGCACACCGGCATCGAGCCGTAGCCCATGCCGGAGTACACCTGGATCGCGCGCTTCGCCGCCGCCGAGAACTCCACCGACTCGGCGCCGTAGAGCGTGGTCGCGATCGCGGTGATCTTGTCCTCGACCGTGTCGGTGTCGCTGTAGGTGAACCGCAACTCCGAGGGCTGCTCACAGGCGCTGGCGACTGCCTCGGCAAGCTCGAGACCGCCCTTCCCACCGTCGGCGTGAAGCGTGTGCGAGACCGCGGCAAAGGCGCCGGCCTCACGCGCGCACTGCTTGACCAGGTCGTGCTCGGCGACTGTGTCGGTGGGAAACGTGTTCACCGCGACCACGACCGGGATGCCAAAGGAGCGCACGTTCTCGATGTGCTTGCGCAGGTTGGACAGGCCCGCTTCGAGCGCCGGCAGGTCCTCGGCGGTCAGGCCCGGGTCGAGCGGATAGCCGGGGCGGATGTCGAAGCGTCCCGAGTGCGCCTTGAGGGCACGCACCGTCGCGACGAGCACCGCACAGTCGGGGCGCAGGCCGCTCATCCGGCACTTGATGTTGACGAACTTCTCGCAACCCATGTCCGCGCCAAAGCCCGACTCGGTGACCACGTAGTCCGCGAGCTTGAGACCCAGCCTGTCGGCCACCACCGATGAGTTCCCGTGGGCGATGTTGGCGAACGGGCCCGCGTGCACCAGCACGGGACCACCCTCGAGGTTTTGCAGGAGATTGGGCTTGATGGTGTCTTTCATGAGCACCGTCATGGCGCCGGCGACCTTGAGGTCCTCAGCGGTGACCGGCCGGCCATCCCGCGTGGTCGCCACGACCACGTTACCGATGCGGCGCCGCAGGTCGCCCAGGTCGTCTGCGAGCGCGAGGATCGCCATGAGCTCGCTTGCGCTGGTGATGTCGTAGCCGCTCTCGCGCGGCACACCGTTCGTGCGGCCACCCAAGCCGATGACGATGTCACGCAGCGCCCGGTCCGACATGTCGACCACACGCCGCCAGGTGATGGCCGAGGGCTCGATGCCCAAGGTGTTGCCCTGGTAGACGTGGTTGTCCACGAAGGCCGCGCACAGGTTGTGCGCCGAGCCCACCGCGTGGAAGTCGCCGGTGAGGTGCAGGTTGAAGTCCTCCATCGGCAGCACCTGCGAATAGCCTCCGCCCGCCGCGCCGCCCTTGATGCCGAAGACGGGGCCGAGCGAGGGTTGCCGGATACAGGTGACCGCCGTGCGCCCACTCGCGAGCAGGGCCTGTCCCAGACCAACGGTGGTCAGCGTCTTGCCTTCCCCCAACGGGGTGGGAGTGATCGCCGTGACGTCGACAAGCTTGCCGTCAGGGCGATCGGCGAGACGATTCAGCGCTGCGAGCGCGACCTTTGCCTTGGTGGGTCCGTAGGGCTCAAGCTCGTCTCGGAGGATGCCGTACTCCTCAGCGACCTCACGGATGGGCCTGAGCGAGGCGCGTTGCGCGATCTC
Organism: uncultured Eubacteriales bacterium; assembly: GCA_964403885.1. GTDB lineage: Bacteria > Actinomycetota > Coriobacteriia > Anaerosomatales > PHET01 > CAYOHY01. Next base: position 8,545 of record CAYOHY010000009.1, on the reverse strand, counting down.
GATGTCTGAGAGCACTGGTCTGTGGTGCCTTCCGAAGTGGACGCGAGAACGCGGCAAGTGTACCACGCACGTCGCCGGCTCAGGCCCCCGCCGCCGTGGCTTTGACCGCCGCGAGAAGGGCCTTGAACTCGGGAGTGCCGGCGCGCCCCACGAACTCGTAGGCGGCCGATTCCGAGCTCGAGACGACCGCCCCTGCGTGCGCGAGACGCGACAGAGCGAGGGCGTGGATCGCCGCGTCTCGGGAGCAGCAGGCGTCCGCGGCAATGTGCACGTCGAAGCCTTCGCGAAGCCCTGCGAGCGCCGTCTGGCAGATGCAGATGTGTGTCTCCATGCCGGCGAACAGGAGCTGCTTTCGTCCGGTGCTACCCACGAGATCGACGAATCCCGGCTCGCCAAAGCAGTCGAACGAGACCTTGTCGGCGCGCTGGATCACCGCGCCGGCGGCCTCGACTTCGTCGAAGACCGCGAGGATCTCAGGCGAGAAGTCCCCCAAGCCCGCCGGGTACTGTCGTGTGGCGATGATGGGCACGCCCACGATCGCTGCGGCCCGGACCAGCAGGCCGGTCGCAGAGATGACGGCGTCACGGCGCTCCATCGCGGCCGCCAGCCTGTCTTGGATGTCGACCACCACGAGCACCGCTTGGTCCCTGGTCGCCACACTCGCTGCGGGAATCACGTGACATCCTCCTGCGCTCGGTCATCGGCCAATCTCAGATGCTGCGCAGATTCTAGCCGCCCTCCCGCAGGGGTATAACCTCCTCACCGGCGAACGGCCGGTTTCGTCCACCAACGACACGGAGGTCCCCATGAGTGACGCCCCCATCCTCGCAGGCGTGAACAAGGTCGCCGACCTCGACGCCGCCGGCGACTTCGAGAAGAAGCACACCCCCTACGTCGCTTGCGAGCGCGACGGAGACAAGGTTCGCGTCCACGTGAAGGTGGGCCACTACGTCGCCCACCCCAACCAACCCGATCACTTCATCGAGTGGATCACCGTACATGCGGCCGGGGCCCCGATCGCCCGCTTCGACCTGTCCGCCGTCGCCGTCGACCCCGAGGTCGTATGCGTGATCGCGGTCGATCCCGGCACCCCGCTCGCGGTCGCCGAGAGCTGCAACCTCCACGGCGTATGGATCGCCGAGACGGTCGCACCCTAGTTTCACTCGAACTTCGCCAGAACCAAGACGGCGTCATCCATCCGGGTGGCGCCGTCTTGTGCGCCCGACGACGGTAATGGGCCGTCAGTTCGCGCGGCTGGGGTCCAGCAGCGCCCTGACCGCAGCCGCCTGCTCGCGCCGAAGCGCCGCGTCGATCATCTCGCCGGACCCCTGCAAGACCTCGCCCTCGAGCTCGAGCGCCTGTGCCATCAGGTCGATGACGCGATCATCCAGGTTGTTGAGCTCAACCAACGACGCCAAGCTCTGAGGCGAGAGGCGCGCCGCGATCGACGGATCCATGTCGATCGCGAGGCCTATGGTCTGCTCGGCGAGCTCGTAGGGCTCCTCGTCACCGCCAGCCCGATAGCGCTCGAATGCGCGGCGGATGAGCGACCCCATCTGTTCGATGAGCCTGAGCACGTAGTCGTTCTGATACTGCACCCGGCTACGCCTCCCTACGGCTCACGGGTCGCCGCCTGTCGCGCCCACTCCCCCGGCAACGGACACGTGTCCGGCCCCTCGACGAGCGCTGTGCACTCGCGGTTGATGCCCGCCAGCGTGCCGTTGAACACGAAGTGATGGAACGGAAGCACAGCGTACCAATAGAGCTTGCCCCACACGCCTTTGGGATTGAAGATGGCGGTCTGCCTGATGACCGTTCCGTGGTCATCGGCGTCCAGCTCGTACTGCAGCCATCCCTCTCCCGGCATGCGCATCTCGGCGTGGAGACGCAGCAGCGTGGGCGCCTCGACCCGCTCCACCCGCCACCACTCGAGGTAGTCACCCTCGATCAGCGCGTACTGATCTCGCCGTCCCCTGCGGTGCCCCGGTCCCCCCACCAACAGATCCAAGAAGCCCCGGATGTCCCACAGGGTGTCGAACGCGTACCACCCGTTCTCTCCGCCGATGCACGCGATCGGATCGAACGCGGCCTCGGGCGGGCAGGCCGTCCGGATGCATCGCGAGTCGATGTAGCAGCCGCCCACCGTCGCGTGCGCCGGATTGGGTGCTCCCGAGAGCTCTCGGCTCCAGCGCGTCTGAGCCAGCCGCCGCGCCTCCTCGTTCAACGCGTCCTCGACCGCCTGTACCGCGCCCACCGGGACGATCCACGGGAAGTCGATGCGTGCAGAGTCGTCGGTCACCGCAGTGGGATAGCGAAGCGATTCAGCGAGCTGCCTGCCCACGGTGGCCTGTCGCGGCGTGAAGAGGTACAACCACCAGCCGGACAGCCTCGGCGAGAGGAACGGCACCGGTATGACGAGGCGCTTGAGCCCGCGGATACGCCCGTAGAGGCGCAACAGGTCTCCATAGGTGACCACGTCGGCCCCGCCTATCTCGTAGACGCGATGGTCCTCGGCAGGCAGCGCACACTCGGCAACAGCGATGAGGTAGGCGGTCACGTCGGCCACGGCGATCGGCTGGGCATCCATCCGTACCCACCGAGGCGTGGTCATGACGGGCAACTTCTCGACCAGGTTGCGGATCATCTCGAAGCTCGTGGAGCCGCCGCCGATGACGATCGACGCGCGCAGCTCGATCACAGGCACACCTCGCGACGCGAGCACCCGACCCACCTCTTGGCGGCTGGCGAGGTGCTCTGACAACCCCCCTGCGTTGCGTCCCAAGCCGCCGAGGTACACGATGCGCTCGACGCCGGCGTCGGCGGCCGCGGCGGCGAAGATCTCAGCCGCCCGCCGATCGCGCTCCGCGTACTCGGGTCCGGCCCCCAGGGTGTGGATGAGGTAGAGCGCGACGCTCGCGCCCTCGAGCGACTCGCGCACCGCGACGGGATCGAACGCGTCCGCCGAGACGACCTCGTCGACCCGCTCGCGCACATCTGAGGGAATCCGACTCACCGCACGCGCGGATGCTCGGACGCGCCACCCTGCGTCGACGAACGCGCTGGCTGCATGCGATCCGATGTAGCCGCTGGCCCCGGTGACAAGCACGAGCCCGCGGTCGGTTCGATCGTGCGATGTGGCCACACGCACCTCCAGGTCGGAATACGGTCCCGACAAGTTGGTACCCGAGTGGGGCTATCGCGTCTGGAAGTAGACCAGCGCGCCCAGCGTGAGCGCCGCAAGCACGCCGCCCACGTACGTCCCCATCGGCACGGCGCCAAACCACAGCACGATCGCGATGATGGTCATCGGCGCACCAAGCCACGCGCCCATCTCCCACCACGACGCTCCCAGCGCCAGTCCGATGCCGGCTACCAAGAACCCGATACCGGCAAGACCCCAGATGATCGAGCCCGCAACGGCTTCCACCTGAGTGCCAAAGCGCGCCAGCAGCCAGGAATGGCCAAAGCCCTTCTCGGACTTCTGGATGGCCAGGGGCAGCGTGAGGGCCGATCCCAGCATGCCGATGCCGTGGAGGCCGAACGCTGCTGCTATGAGGTAGAGACTTATCGTATCCATGCCACGATGGTACCCCTTACCAATGTCATCGCGTCAGCTCCGCACAGGTGAGCGGAGGCAGTGCGACGGTCAGTGGAGCGGCCTAGCCGAGCGGCGGCGCAGACAGGCCGTCGGTACCCAACACCTCGCGCAGCCTGTCGTAGCGGCGACGCTCCGAGCGCTCGATGGTGGGTGTCCCGCTCGTCGCCGCGTAGAAGATGCCGTCGTAGCTTCTGTCGCCGTCCCCAACCGCATTCGACGTCGTCACCGCGTGGCGCAGGGCGCTGAGCATCGCCTCGGGGTCCTTCAACAGGAGCATCCCTTCGGCGTCGGCCTTCTCGTAGCCGGTCCGGTTGAGAAGCCGCCCCCACAGCGTCACGAGCCACGCAGCCGAGACAACCGCCGCGTAGGTGATCGCGATGACGAGCATCACGAACAGCACCACGGCGACCAACCCGCCACAGCCGTCCGAGTCGAATCCGTCGAGGCACCCGTCCGAGCAGCCCACGTCCGTGCAGCCGGGATCGCCGCAGCCCGGCCCCGCACACCCGTCCGTCGACGTGGCAACGTCCGAGCCGAGAGTCTTATGGGCCTCGCGGATCGCCTTTAGCGGGCCCATCAGAGACGCAAGTGCCGTCGCGAACATGATGTCCCCGGACACGATGCGCGCCGTCAACGCGGCGATCACGGCGCGTTGCTGATCCAACGTGAGGTCCGAACAGAACCGGCGGGTCACCCCGATCACCGGGGCTTTGCGAGTGGTGCCGATCGCCATCGCATTGATGCTGTCTGACGGTGCCTCGAGCACCATCAACCGTGGCGGAGCGCTCATGCCTGCTGCGAGCGCCATGTCGGCCAGCGCGCTCTTCAGGTCAGGCAGCTCGTCGGAGGCGACGTCTCGGCCGGCGAAGCGGCTTCTCACCCAGTGCTCGGCGTTCGACAGCTGAACGGCGCAGATCAGTGCCCCGAGCGCGAACAACGCCCCCAGCCCCACCACGTAGACCATCCACTGCACGCCGAACCACCGGCTCGTGTCCTGCGCGAACGCGAGACTCAGCAGGCTGCCGGGAACCGCGATGAGAGCGGTATCGATCAGCACCGCCGAGCCCACCACGAACAGCACGACGAAAAGGGCGAGCTTCACACGATTCTGGTCCACTCGGGCCCACAGCGGAGTCACACGGAGAGCAGAGCCACGGAATTCGACTTTGGGCAAGTACGGCGCCTCCCACCCATCCCCATACACGCGCACAGCGATTGCGCGTTGAATGATACGCAAAGGGAGCGACCCCATGAGGAGCCGCTCCCTTCGAGAACGTCTTTGCGGTTCGCAGCTTAGAGCTTGCGGACGTTCGACGCCTGGTTCTTGCCGTTGCGACCAGTGGTGACGTCGAACTCAACAGCCTGGCCCTCGTCGAGGGTCTTGAAGCCGTCGCCCTGGATCTCGCTGAAGTGGACGAAGAGGTCCTCGCCACCCTCCTGCTCGATGAAGCCGTAGCCCTTGTCCGGGTTGAACCACTTGACGGTACCGGTAGCCATACTAAACCCTACTTTCCGCCCCCCTGTGGGGCAAACAAACGCGGCGCGACCTCGCGCTGGTTGCCAACGCGAAACCACGCCGCACACCATGGAGCCGCCTTCGACTCCACGGACGAGTATGAGCGAATGCAATGCCGTTGTCGAGATTTCCCTTTAGGTCAAAACGGCGTACGTGGCGACCGCCAAAACGCCCACTCCGCCTATCACGCTGACGACCTGTTTCTGCCTGAGCGTGAAGAGCGGAGAGCGCCACAGAAGCCAAAACGCCACCGGGAAGAAGACCAGATACGCCAAGATGATCCCCAGCCATACAACCGGGGCGTCGAGCTCCTGCGACACGCCCGCATTGAGATCTGGCTCGAACGTGTCGACGGCGTAGATGTCGAATCCGCGGTCACCCAGAATGCCTTTGGGCTGATTCGGGGGCAGCTCACCCAACTCGCCGCGCGAGAGCTCGGCCTCGAGCCTCGACCGGCTGACGGCGTCATCCTCTGTGCGGGGCTCGTCCTCCCCGCGCGTATCGGCGGCGTTGTTCTCGTCGGTCACGTCCGGTGCTCCTGTCCACGGGAAGACCAGAGGATAACCTAGAAGAGGCCCGCCTGGTCGGGAGCGGCGGCCGGAGGGGTGAGCCCGAGGTGCTCGTACGCGCGGTGGGTGGCCTGCCGACCCCTCGGCGTCCGCACGATCAGACCCAGTTGGAGCAGGTAGGGCTCGTAGACGTCCTCGAGCGTGTCGGCCTCCTCGCCCGTCGCGCTCGCGAGCGTGTTGAGGCCCACCGGCCGACCCGAGAACGTGTCCGCGAGCGTGCTCAGGATCTTGACGTCCATCCAGTCCAAGCCCAGATGGTCGACCTCGAAGAAGGCCAGGGCCTCTGCCGCTACGTCCTCGGTTATGGCGCCCTCACACCGGACCTGCGAGTAGTCTCGCACGCGCTTGAGCAGACGATTGGCCAAACGCGGGGTGCCGCGGCTGCGACGAGCAATCTCGCTCGCGCCCTCCCCGTCGATGTCGACCCCCAAGATTCCCGCAGAGCGAGCGATGATGGCGCTCAGCTCATCAGCTGAGTAGTAGTCGAGCCTGAAGGCCATGCCGAAGCGGTCACGCAGCGGCCCGGTGAGCAGCCCTGTTCGCGTGGTAGCGCCCACCAAGGTGAAGCGCGGCAGGTCGAGGCGCACGGAGCGCGCCGCCGGTCCCTGCCCGATGATGATGTCGAGGGTGAAGTCCTCCATCGCGGGATACAGCACCTCTTCGACGGCGCGATTCAGACGATGGATCTCATCGATGAAGAGGACGTCACGCTCCTCGAGATTGGTCAGAATCGCAGCCAAGTCACCGGCGCGCTCGATCGCCGGCCCGCTGGTGGTCTTGAGGCGCACCCCGAGCTCGGTAGCGATCACGGCCGCCAGCGTGGTCTTGCCCAGGCCGGGAGGTCCCGACAGCAAGATGTGATCGAGGGGCTCGTCACGCTGGCGTGCCGCCTCGATGAGTACCGAGAGGTTCTCCTTGACGCGCGACTGCCCCAGATACTCGTCAAGCCGCTTGGGCCTGAGGCTTCGATCGATCTCCAGGTCGTCTTCCGTGAAGCCGGCGCTGACCAGCCGATCGACGTCCTCGCTATGACCCGCGTCTCCCGCCTCCCACAGCGTGCTCACGAGCCGCCCCCAAGTCTCTTCAGCGCGTACTTCAGAAGCGCACCGGCATCAGCGGCATCGGCACCCTTGAGGGCGGCCGCCGCCTCGGCAGCGGAGAAGCCCATCGCCATCAGCGCATCGGTCGCCTCCGCCATCGCCGAGCCCGCTCGACCGCCACCGGCCGCACCGGGCACGGACGGACCCACCTTGTCGGTCAGGTCGATGATGATGCGCTGGGCGGTCTTCTTGCCGATACCCGGCACGCGCGAGACCGCGGACACATCTTGGGCAGCGACAGCGGCTGCCAACTCGTCCGGGCTGAGGGTCGACAGTGTCGCGAGGGCGACCTTGGGGCCGACCCCGCTCACGGAGATCAGCGCCTCGAACGTGGCCTGCTCCTCGGGGCTCTCGAAGCCGAAGAGCGACAGCTCGTCCTCGCGCACGTGCAGGTGGGTGAAGATGGTCACCTCATCACCCTCGGCGGGCAGGGCGGAAAGCGACGGCGTGCTCATCGCCAGCCGGTAGCCCACGCCACCCACATCCAACAGGCAGAACGCCCCGGACTTCGCGGCGACCCGGCCGGTCAGAAACGCGATCATCGCTGCACCGCCTTGGCGACCAGCGCAGCACGGTCCCGGAGATGCGCATGACAGATGGCGGTAGCCAACGCATCGGCGGCGTGATCCGGATGCGGATCATGATCAAGCTGAAGCATCGTACGAACCATGTAGGTGACCTGTCTCTTGTCGGCAGAGCCCGAGCCCGTTATCGCGCTCTTGATCTGGGCCGGCGAGTACTCCCCCAGCGGCAGGCGGGCGTCGCTCGTGGCAAGCAGTGCCACCCCTCTGGCCTGCCCTGTCGCGAACGCACTCTTGGCGTTGGTGCCGAAGAAGACGCTCTCAACGGCACACTCCGCGGGCCGATAGCGGCCGACCACCTCGGCGACCCCATCGTGGATCAGTCGCAGGCGCTGGCTCACCTCGGTACCGGCCTCGGTCTTGATGCAGCCGTAGGCAAGGCAGCGACAACGCGCGCCGTCACGCTCGATGACCCCCCAGCCGGTGTTCGCCAAGCCGGGGTCGATGCCGAGGATGATCACGCGCCCCAGGCCTCCTTGCGACCTCGAATCGAACATATGTTCAGGGTAGCGCACACCCCTGACATGGTAAAGGTGATGCCAGAAAGGCGACGGCGCCCCCCCTCACAGAACAGCGAGGCGGCGCCATGTGGCACCGCCTCGCGTGATCATGCCTGCCTGCCCGCGCGCCCTAGTCCAGCGCGGCCGCGATCTCGTCGGTGAGCTCCATGGAGTGGTAGACGTTTTGGATGTCGTCGCTCTCCTCGAGCTTGTCGATGAGGCGCAGCACCTTCTTGGCATCCTCGACGGATACGACCGTCGTGTTGACCGGCTCCATCACGAGCTCGGCGCCCTTCACCTGCACGCCGGCAGCCTCAAGCGCCCTACTGACGGCCATCAGGTCGGCCGGCGCGGTCGAGACGAGCACCTCTTCGTCGCCGACCTCCATGTCCTCGCCGCCGGCGTCCGCCACGAGCATCATCATCTCGTCCTCATCGAACGAGTCGGTCTTCTCGACGGTGATCTCACCCTTGCGCTCGAACTGGAACGCCACCGAACCCGTGGCCCCAAGGTTGCCGCCGGCGCGCGTGAACGCCGCGCGCACGTCAGCTGCCGTGCGGTTGCGGTTATCGGTGAGCGCCTCGACGTAGATCGCGACACCCGCGGCGCCGTACCCCTCGTACACGACCTCTTCGAAGTTCGCGGCGTCCGCTCCGGCCCCAAACGCCTTGTCGATCGCGG